>CALZRN010000083.1 GCA_945828585.1 uncultured Bacteroidales bacterium
GGTCGGTTCGTGTACGCGCGTACAGACCGCCTAACTTGACATAATTGTTCAAAACTATTCATTATACTCCAAAATTAGCGCACAAAATTACAAAAAAAAAACGATATTACCAAAAATATTTGCATATTTTACAAAATTGTAGTACTTTTGTACCCGAAATGGAAAAAAGATGAAGATTTCGTTCACTACATTAGGGTGCAAACTCAATTTTGCGGAGTCCAGCGCGTTGGGTAAAATGCTCATCGCGAGAGGTCACACGCGGGCAGAGAAAGGTGAAGAAGCGGATATTTGCGTCATCAACACCTGCTCCGTCACCGACGCTGCCGACCATAAGGACCGTCAGATGATCCACCGCATCCGGCGGCAGAACCCCCATGCGATACTCATCGTCACGGGTTGCTACGCCCAACTCAAACCCGGCGAAATAGCCCAGATAGAAGGTGTGGATTATGTGCTCGGTCAGGATGAGAAATTCCGGCTCGAGGAGTTTGTGGAAGAGATAGAAAGTAGAAAGTCGAAAGTAGAAAGTAGAAAGACTGAAGTCTTTACTTCGCCGATTCGGGAGGTGGAAGATTTTCACGGAGCGTACAGCAAGGATGACCGCACGCGGTGCTTCCTCAAGGTGCAGGACGGTTGTAATTATTTCTGCTCGTACTGTACCATCCCTCTGGCGCGCGGCAAGAGCCGTAACCCCTCCATCGAGACGATCGTTCAACAGGCCCAAGAAGCCATCGACGGCGGAGCCAAAGAGATCATCCTCTCCGGCGTCAACATCGGCGATTTCGGACGCTCGACAGGTGAGCGGTTCATCAACCTCCTGCGGGCTTTGGATGAGATGCAGGAATCAGGAGTCGAGAGTCAGAATTCAAAATTCAGGATACGAATCAGTAGCTGCGAACCGAACCTGCTTTCCGACGAGATCATTGATTTTGTAGCCACCAGCAAGCATTTCGCGCCGCATTTTCATATCCCTCTGCAGAGCGGCAGTAACGAGGTGCTGAAAATCATGGGAAGACGTTATACGCGGGAACTCTTCGCCGAGCGTGTGAACCATATCAAGACCGTCATGCCGCACGCTTTCATCGGTGTGGATTGTATGGTGGGCGTACGAGGTGAGACGGATGAGTACTGGGAGGATTATAAGACCTTCATCAACTCCCTGCCGGTGAGCCAGCTGCATGTCTTCACCTACTCGGAGCGCGCCAACACGCGGATGTTAGAAATGGACCTATATATCGTGCCGCAGAAAGAACGCGAACGCCGCAGCAAAGAGTTGCATGAACTAAGCGCCCGCAAGACCGCCGCCTTCTACGCTGAGTATGAGGGATATGAAGCGACTGTCCTTTGGGAAGGGGGAAAAGGCGAAAGTCCGCTGATGTACGGATGGACGGAAAACTACATCCGTGTCTCCTGTCCGTACGACGAGGCTAAAGTGAACACGTTTGAGCGCATAACTGTGCGGCAGACGGTTCCGGCAGACATTCCAGACGATACACAGGACTGATTTCCAACAACTTGGCGATGGACTCATACAACCGGTCCATCATCTGCGGCAGCACTTTCAGACCGCTGACCGATGCCAGGATATACGGGTACGCTTGCGTCATTCGCAGGCGTGCTATTTTATTCTCCGGTGCCTGCGCCAACTGTACGAGTGCCTGCACGAGTGCTTTCTCGTTCTTGTAACACGCAGTCTTACCGCTCCACGGCGTACCATAGACCCATACCTCGCCGTTCTCCAAGAGCCGTACCGCGGGGTTATCGTCGTTCAGCAGCCACGCGTCCTCAAAAGCCGTGAGCCACTGGCGACTATGGGTGCTCTTGCCCGTACCGGAGTGGCCGAGGAACATATAGGCCTTGCCCTCGCGCACCGTGACGGAAGAGTGAAAGAGCAGCGTCTGGCGATCTGCTGTCGCAAACGCAAAAGTGAGCATCGCGGCGTTATCGACCGCAAAGCGGAAGTTCTCCGGGTTCGGGTACAGCGTCACCTCATGCCAGTCCGCCGAGCAGCGCATGGCGCAGTCGATCGGCGCATCGCGATAGACAGAGACGCAGAGCAACCACTCCTCCTCACGCCGGTACATCTCAATACGCGGCATGTCTTCGTCCGAGCGGTCGGTATAGACGTGTTCCCAACTATCGGAAGAAGGTCGATCCTCCTTCGAAACGGAGATATGCAGCAGCACCTCGCCGGTCGGTTCGGGGATCTCAAACGGCGCATAATTGCTCAGCACCTCAAATGCCTTCTCAGGTGCCGTGATAGCCATCAGATGGTCGGCTACGCAGTAATAACGGGTATTCATCATCTTGTTAATATTCATTGGGTTGTCTTCCGCACAAGGTGAAGAAAGGACAGAACGCAGGACATTGGTCCTCCTCGCATTGCGGGAAATCCGTGGTGGTGATTACTTCTTTGATCTTCGTCTGCAGGGCTTCGTAGAAGGACTTCTGTACGTTCCTATAGTCCCGTACGGTCTCGTTCTCTACGTCGATCGTCGTCTCTATTTCCGTCAGCGACCGGCGGCAGAAGAAGAGGTTCGGTTCGATGGGCAGACCGGTCTTGTCATGCGCCATGACGGCGTGGCTGTAGATCATCGTCTGGCGTACGTACGCCTTGTCTGCATCCTCCATGATCTCTTCCCATGAGGACGACATTTTCTTCGCGTGCGTCGTGTCGTTATAGTTGCCGGATTTATAGTCCACCACGCGCAGGGTCTCTGCGCCTTCTTCACCGACTATATCCAGCCGGTCGATGGTGCCGCCGGTCTGTATCTCGCCCAGCCCTTCTACAGCGACTGGGAACGTGCGTTCTTGCTCTAAGAGGTAGATCTGCAGCCCTTTCTTCGCATCCTCGCGATCGCGCGTCAGGATATTCGATATATAGCCCTCGATGATCACGTTCTCCCCCACGTGGTGGTCGGGGATGTAGTGGTTCGGCTCGTCGGGGTTGTCTTCCTCGTAGAGTTTATTCATCGCCTCATATGCCGCCATCAGCGCCTCATGCAGCTTCGCCTCATCCGCCCGGATGGCTTCTATCGCTTCGGGCGTGACGGTCACCGGAGTCTTGTTATCGCAACCTAAGAAATGGGTATAGATATACTCCATCGCGTGGTGCACAAACGAACCCATCGTGGCGGGTTCAAAGAGCACATCCTCTTCTTCTTTCGGCCGCAGGCCCTCTATATACTGCAGGTAGAACGACCGGGGACAAGAGATATAGGTATTCAGCGCCGAAGGCGAGAGACGGTAACGCCTGCCGTCCTCCCTGCATAACTCGCCACTGGAGTTGAGATGCAAGGTGGAGAGGATCGAGTGCGGAGTGAGGTTGATCTCCGCTCCGTGGCTCTCGATCACGCTGCTCTCCTGGATCGCACCGCGCGTTACCTTAAACTCCGGCGAGTACAGCATCTGCATGATAAACCGCGACATGCCTTTGCCGCCTTCCACGGCGTCCGCCGTGGCATACAAGAGCGTCGCATGTCCCGCGCGGCTCAGGAGGCGGAAGAAGTTATAGGCATAGATAGTCGCCTTCTCGTCGGAGGTCTGCATGTGGTAGGTCTTGCGCAGGTAGAAAGGTATAAAACTGAGGTCCGCCTGTTTTTGCGGGATGACACCTTCCTCGACGTTCAGCAGCAGCAGTCGGTCGAAGTCCAATAGACGCGTCTCGAGGACGCCCATGATCTGGATATCCGTCACGGGCTCGCCGTGGAAAGGCATTGTCACGGACTCTACCATCCGTCGGAACAATAACCGCAGCAGCTTCATCGTGAACGGCACGCCGTCCAGGCCTCCGGTGATGAGCAACCGCAGTTGGTTGAGGATCTTGCGTATCTGATAGTCCGCCTCCAGCGCCAACAACTCCTGCCAATGAAGCGGTGCTTCCTCTTCGTCTTTCGACTTTCGACTTTCGACTTCCGACTCTATCAGTCGGTCAATGACCTTCGGCTGAGCGAGTTCTTCGGCACGACCTTTCGTCTCTTCGTTCAGCCACGCTAAGGCACGGGCGTAAACGGCTGTGTTGCGCAGCGGAAAACCTTTGGTGATATTCACCGGTTCGGGTTCTGTCTCACCCGGCAAGGTGATTGCCGGAAGGGCGTAGATAACCGGCTCCAACATCGACTCGTCGCAGATGACGACACCGACCTTCTGCCCCTTTGCCGTATAGTTCTCCTGCAGCCATCGGTGGACGTACTGCGCCTGCGCTTCCCGTGACGCACACGACAGCACCGTCACCTCCTTCGGAAATCTGTCAGCAGCTCTGCTGAGGTCTGTCAGCGAAGCGGTCTGTACTCTTTCAGCGCAGCGGTCTAACACCCCCGCGTTCTTCTCAGCAAAAGCGAAGGCCTTGCGGTTGGTTTGGAAATGCGGTACGTAGTCCCAGAAGAACAACGCCTGGCCTTTGTCCCTCAGCAGCGTCATCAGCTCGCGCTCCACGGGCAGCAGGTAGTTAAAGCCCACGAAAATATAGGTCCTTTCCTTTATTTGGTTTTGGACACTCTCTTCCTCCCATCGCTCGATGACAGCCCGTTGTCTCAGTCCCGCGTAGCCTTTCTGCTCCTCTAACATCTCTGCCCGCAAAGCCTTATACAACTCGTACAGATGATCCCAGAGCCGTTCGTATGCTGCCCGTACGGAGTCTGCCGCCGCGTCCGTCCTCGTACCCATCAGCGCACGAAGCCGTTCCTCCACCTCCTCGTCTAACTGCCACCGCTCCAACTCATGCGCAGCGATGGTGTTCTCAAAGAAGTTCGGCACCTCGCTCGCTCCCATCGACGCATCGACGTTCGTGAAATCCGCCAGCATCTGGCGACCCCAGTTATAGAAGACGTCCAGGGGCATCGCCTCTGCATCGTGCATTAATGCACGATAATGCCTGTAAAGCCGGATGATCGTGAATAACTCATCCTCGGCGTACAGCGGACTCAACTCGTCCTGCAGCTGCGTCAGGGTTCTCACTTGCGGCGCCCATACTGCCGGCGCATGGCTCTCTTTCTGCAACCGCAACAACGCATCTTTCAGCACCACCCCCGCACGATGCGACGGCAGCACCAAGGTCGTGCGGCTCAACCGGCTCCACTCGATCTGCGAGATAATCTCCCGCGCTGTTTGTTCCAAAAAACTCTCCATAACCTTTCGCCTATAACCTTTCGCCATTCACCTTTACCAGCCTATTTTCCTTCGCGAACCACAGGTATCCGCGTACCGGGCTGTAGCCCATGCCTCGGAGTGCCTCCATATATTCCTGCACCTGGTGGATATATTGCTTCTCCCATCCGCCGAACTTATAATCCAGCACCACGGCTTCTTTCGTCTCGGGGTTGATCATCACGCGGTCGGGACGCAACTCGCGCTGGTCGATATAGATCGCCTCCTCGAGCCTCAGTTCCCACGGCGCGGTGAACCAATCCCGCATCTCGTCGTTGCCTTTCCATGCCGAAGAGATCAAGCCGCGGAGCTTCTCCCGTTGTTCATCCGAAGCGATCAGACCGCGTGTCTCAAAATCCCGCAGCACCGCGTCTAACTCATCCGCTTTGCGGATATGTGCAAAGATGTCGTGACACAACGTGCCCTCCTCCATCTTCGCCGTTCTTCGGTACGACTCATCGCCGTACGCCGTGTACATCGCACCTTCCTGCGACTGCACGAACCGCACTTGTCCGCTATCCGCCCATAACTCCGCATCCTCGGTCTTTCTACTTTCGACTTTGAGCGAAGCGGTCTTTCTACTTTCGACAATCACTTCCCCTGCCTCCCAATCATCTCCTCCGACAAAGTCGAGTATATACTGCCCCACGTGGTTGCAAGCACCTTTCTTGCCGTCTTTATTAACCGGGTACGAGGTGGAGACAAAGAGGTTGTCCTCTGCCCTTGTGAGCGCCACGTACAGCATATTGAGGTTATCGATTCGCATATTCAGGTGCTCCTCCTCGCGGTACGGCGCGTAGTTCGACAGCTCCATCTCCATGCCGTCCTGGATGGGTACAAAATCTTTCTCTCCGTCCGCCTCACACCAGATCTTCGGTTGATGCCGCCCGGCTTCTTTGGTCCACGTGCAGAACGGCACGAACAAAGTCTGCGACTGCAGGCCCTTGCTGGCATGAACCGTCAGGATACGGATGGCGTTGGTGGACGAGGCAGGAATGGGTTTCGCGTGCATCGTGTCGTCCCAGTATTTGAGGAACTCCTTTATATTACTCCCGTACGCGCTCACATACGCACCTGTCCGATCTAACAGAGCATTCAGGTACGCCGTCTGCGAACCGTGGTACTGCCCTTTCTCGTCCGTCAGGAGGATAGCGATGGTCTCGCTCACGGCTTCGTACAAAGGCGTGTCGGCGTTCAGCCGCTCCTTCAGCGCCTTGAGTAACTCCGGACGACCCGTCATCATCTCTATATACCGCTCCTCCACGCCGCCGGACGTCAGACTCTTCAGACCCGCGATAACCAGCTGCACATCCGTCGAGGCCTCCAAGAGAAAACTGTCCGCCGAGACGATCTTCACACTGCTCAGGTGCGGAAACTGCGCCTCGTCCAAGTCCGCGTGCATCTCCGTCACCCGCATCGCCTCTTTCTTCTCGCGCACGAGCACCATCATCTCTTCGGCTCTCACGCCGCGGCTCAGCAGCTCCTCCATCTGCTCGAACATCTCCATCGCCAAGTCCGCCGGCTTGCCGTTTGGGATGGCGCGGAAGCGCACATATCCGCCTTTCTTCTTCGCCTGGTAAAACTCCGCCAACTTGCCTTCTTCGTACCCTTCGCCGTAGATCTTCGCTGCCAACGTACTGTCTTTGAGCGAAGCGGTCTTTTGACTTTCTACTTTCCAGTCTTTAACTATATGGTCGAAGAGCGACAGATTGAACCGCACCACCTCTTCGCTACTCCTAAAATTCCGCGTGAGCGAAGTAAACTTCTCATTTATCAATCCACCATTAAGCGGCAACGCCGCGTCACCATTTATCAACCCACCATCATTCCCCAGCCCCTCCATAATATGCCAATCGCCGTTTCGCCACCGATAGATGGATTGTTTGATATCGCCCACGATGAGCAGGGTGTTGCCGGCGCCGGCAAGAACGTCCATTAGCAACCGCCGGATGACGCTCCATTGCAGCCGGCTGGTGTCCTGAAACTCATCCATCAGCACGTGGTGGTACCGGATTCCCGCTTTCTCGAGGATGAACTCCGCATCGCCGTCCCGCAGCGCCTTACTCAGCGTCCCTGCCGTCTTGGCGAGCAAGGCGCAGTTAGCCTCCGAGAGGTTGCGCTGGATGAGATGCTGCAACGAACTCATCAGCTCCATGTCTCTGCTGAACCGGATGGTCAGCGACAGGGTGTTATACCGCCGCCCCAGAGGCTCAGCGATCGCCGTCGCCTGCCCCATCAACTCGTCGCAGCAGTATTTCTCGCTCACGCCGCGGAAACGATCTTTAGCCGGCACTTTCTCCGGCGCATCGACCGACCGAACTAAGCGCTCGTATGCGGCTTTCGTATAACGGTTATAGCCCTCTGCATTAGGCTTGCATTGATGCAAGATCTCCTTCAGCGCCGCCAAGTCCTTATCCGTCTTCCATTGCTCCTCAATCGCCTTGCGACGGCGGACAATCGACGGCCCGTCAAAAACAATCAGCCCCTCTTCGTCTAACATCTGCACGGACTCGTTGTAGAGTTCTTTCGCCATCCCGCACAAACTCTCCCGTACGTCCCACTGGCTCTCCTGATCCAACTTCAGACGCATGTAGTCTTCGATGATCGTCCGGTCCGATGCCGTCATGTCGGTCGTCAGCAGCTGCTCCACCGCCGTGCGGATCACATGGTCTATATCCAGCTCCGTACTCAAACCCGCGCTCATCTTCAGCACCCCTGCCAGACCGCTCAGAAGGGTCTGCAGGAACGAGTCGATCGTCTGGATCTGCACATTGTCATAGTCCAGCAGCATCTTCTCGAAACACTCCCCCGCACGCTTACACAACACCTCGTCCGGCGCACCCTGATCGCGGATCATGAATTTCCGCGCGTAACCCAGAAAGTCCTTCGCCCCGCCTTCGGCGATCTCATGCAGATAGCCGATGATTCGCTCGCTCATCTCCGCCGTCGCCTTATTGGTAAAGGTGATCGCAAGGATCGAGCGGTAGTCCTCGCCCGAAAGCAACAACCCCACATAATACGCCGCTAAGGTGTACGTCTTTCCCGTTCCCGCCGACGCCCTGCAGACCGTCACCGGCCGCCTTATATCTATCAATGATTCCATGTCTCTCTCGCTATCTTCTGATCCGCATTCAACAATTTGTGTGCAAAGATAGTGATAATTTTTCATATAACCAAATTAATTTGCACTTTTTCTGATATTTGCCAGGGTTTTACAATCCTCCCACAGAACTTTTACCATCCTCCCACAGGACGTTTACACTCTCTCACCATAGGATCACCATAAGATGACCATAGGATCA
>CALZRN010000084.1 GCA_945828585.1 uncultured Bacteroidales bacterium
TCTCTTTTTTTCCCATTCTGCTCATTGGAGTTCTGCACCGAGAACATTGAATTCGCGTCCGTCACGGACGATAACTACCTGCCCGTTGCGAATAACCTTGACGGCCTTCACAGCCTCAGCAGCGGTAGCATTCTCTATGCCTTGCGGTTCTTCACCGGCTTTCCAACCGAAACCGCCGCGGGCGTTTGCCTTGCGGACAGTGATGCCTGAATCTTCAGGGAACACCTCTGCTTTAAGTTGAGCCCCCGGCATCAGCTCAGCATTTCCGTTAAGAGCCTCTACCAGATAAATACCTTCATCTTCGATGTTTTTCAGATCGCAAACTGCCTGCGTAGCATCAGTCTTTGCCGTTGCAGCCCATGCGCCAAGGGTGTACTCCATCGTATAGGTTGCAGCCTGCTCTGCTGTCAGGACGGTCTCCATCTGCACTTCGCTACCCTTGTTGAAGGTTACGACATTGGAAGCCGGAGTAAGAACGGTACCGTCTGCCAGATGGGTGTTGTACTCGCCGTACTCGGTCGGGTTGGTATTGATACCCGTCTGCGACCAGCGCTGGATACCGCTGCCCGAGAAGCTGAACTCGCCTGCGCTGTAATCCACGAGTGTATTGAGGAAATACGTACGAGCCTGATCGCTCCATGCACGGCCGAGAGAAACAACCGGGCACTCGCTCTTGATAGTACAGCCTTCGAATACATAACCCTTGTCGCCGTTAGCGTCCTTACCGCCGTTAGCTGTGATACAATCGCTTCCGCCGCCATTGGCATTACGTTTCTCGCAATAGAGCAAGTTATTCTTGAAATATACCGTGCTACCGCCGCAGAGATAATCCACCGTTCCGTGGATCTCGCAGTCCTCGAAATAGTGCCTTGAGCCGGCGGTCTTGCCATAATACGTATCCTGATAGCTCAGCAGACGTACGTTCTTCAATACGGTGTGATTACCTTCGTCCTGCAAACTACAAGCGCGACCGCCTTGTAATCCCGCTGCTATAGCTGCATAGTAATCCATCGCGTTCTGAAGTGTCAGATCCTGCATATAAGTACCGCTCACGCTCGTCGGGATAAAGAGCGTTGCCGTCTGTCCAAGACCCTCGTTATAAAAATTCGGAGCGTTCTTGATAATCGTTCCTTCCATCGACTGACCGATGATAGAGATGTTATTCTTACTGATTTGCGTGTTTACAGCCTCGCCCAAATCATATACTCCGTTCGGCAGGAAGATCTTGTCGCCTTCCTGAATGGACTCAAGAACCAGTTTCAGACCTGCGCCGTCGCCCGGAGCGATGAGATAATAACCGGTCGCCTCGTCCTTGGTCGGCAGAGCGGCGATGTTATAAACCTTGATATGATGGATATAGTTCGTTGCCGTGAAATAGAATGTCAGCGTGGTAGCCGGACCCTCATAATAAACGGTCTGCTTCGCGCCGTCGCCGGTTACTTCGCGCTCTACGGATACGGAGCCAACAGTATTACCGTCTGCGTCCTTGACCTCTGTCTCACCTGTGGTGGTATAAGTACATACGTCGATTGCCAGCAACGCATTGCCTGCCACCTTGATCCCGAGCGTACTACCGCTGTTAAATGCCCAGCCGTGCTGCGTGCCGTTATGCGAGTTTCCGCCGGTGATGGTCAGCAACTCATGATTCTCCGGATAGAAGTTATTCGGACGAAAATCATAATCATAAATCTTACCTAATTCAGCTACCTCTATATCCGTAGTTTTTGCATACAGATTCAGATTGTCGGTCAGTGCGAAACCTTCTGCTACTTTTGTAGCGGTAGGAGTAGTACCGTTATACCATCCGCGGAAAGCCTTGCCGTCTGCTACCGTTACATCCGATGCATGATATGCATATGCCAATGCAGAACCACCCTCTACAATCTCGTTACCGATAAGCGTCTTGCCATCTACGTCATAATAACGAACCTCTACCTGCGGCACGAAATCACATGCCTCTGCGAAGAAATACGGCAGATAGCCGTTTACCGTGAATGTCAGCACGGCTGCCTCTTCTACGTTATATGTCCAAGTCACGAATTTCGTATAACCGGCACCTACGCCGCTGTTGTCGCAACCTACCTTGTTGTCAATCGTCGTCAGGTCTGCGCCGTCTTTTTGCACGGCGATGTTATTGCCATATTGGCATCCGCCGAGGGTGAATTTCACAGGTCCATCCACGTTTACCGTGATCGTACCGCCTTGAATACCGTGCTGGGCGTCCTTATAGTTCAGGTTCGCAAAACTAACATTGCTCGGTTGTACGCCGCTTTCCGGTAGAACGAAGGTCGGAGTCTCCGAACGGAAATCGATCTTGAAGTCCGTGAAGGTACGTACTTCCTCTTCGCCGTTGATCGTACCGGTGAGGACGATATTCGACAGCGCGAGTTTCTTGTTATTCGCAAAACCCGAAACATAGATACGCAGCGATACATTCTGACCTGCTGTTGCGTTGATGGTCTCTACATGGTTCAGTGCCGGAGTGCCGGTCGTGTTGTTGTTACGAACCAGATTATCTTTCGAAACATCGGTGATAGTCGACTCCACGCCATCAACCGCGTAGCTCCAACTATACGAAGCGTTATCCGTTCCATCTTTGAGGGCATCGTAGCTCAGTCCGGTCAAGGTGAACGTAACGCCTTTCTTCATCTTTACAGAATACTCGATCATCACGGTAGCTACCGCTCCGGCACTGGATTCAGCGGGTTGGTACTGAACCATCGCGTTACCGTTGTTCGCGTCGTAGTTGCTTTTCGTGCCTACGACGGTCAGTCCTGCGCCGACAGCCACTTTCGTGTCCTTTACTCCGTCAGCTGCGTCGGACTCAATGGTCGCTGCGGACTCGTTGCCTACTGTCCACTTGATTGTGGCGGCCACGTTGTCATACGACCATGCGTTGATGCTTAACATTGCACCTAACGCCAATAGTAATGTTTTTTTCATTGTGGTTCAAAATTAATGTTGTTTAATATCGTTGATATATCGTTGTGCTTCTTCGTCGGAGAGGATCGTGTTCACCGTCCGGCTCTTGCCGTCGAGGACGAAGGTCACTTCGTTCGTCTCCGGCGAGACTACCCTGCCCTCTTGATCCATCGTGCGGTACTCGCCGAAGAACTCCGGCAGCGCCATCATCCCTTGTACCGTCCATCGGCGGATAGTATTGCTCTCGAGGCTGAACTCGCCTGCCGAGTAATCCAGCCGCGTATTCAGAAAGACACACTTGGGGTACTTCTTCCAGCTTCTTCCGAGGCTCACGACGGGGCACTCGCTCTTAATCGTACAGCCCTCAAAGACGAAACCCTTGTCGTCCTTCCCGGCACCGGAAGCGGTTATCGCGTCTGTACCTTCGCCGCTCTTGCTGCGTCTCTCGCAGTACAGCAGGCAGTTCCGGAAATAGACATCGCCGTCGCCACAGATAAAATCCACCGTGCCGTGGATCTCGCAATCCTCGAAATAATGCGTTCCTCCTTCGTTATCGGAGAAATAGGTATCCTGATGCCCAAGCAGCCGCACGTTCCGGCAGACGGTCTTCGTGCCCTGATCCCAGAGCGCCACGCCTCTTCCGTTATCGTCGTGGTAGTAATCCAAGGCGTTCTCTATCGTCAGGTTCATAAGCCTCGTTCCTTCTACGCCCGGGGCGATACGCAGCGTCGCACTCTTGTCGATGGACTCATAGCGGTAGTCGGGTTGGTTGCGGATGATCGTGCCTTCCATCGACTCGCCGATGATCGTCACGCCGTTGGCCTCGATGGCGGTCAGCGCCAGCGGACCTAAGTCATAGATGCCGTCAGGCAGCCGGATCATTTTCTCGCCGCCCGCGTTCGCGTTCATGAGCGCGCGTATAAAAAAAGCAGCGTTCGCGTCCATCGAGTCCGTACGCATGCCTGCGCTGTATAGCGGTACTGGGTTCTCCAGAGGTGCACAAGGTGCCGGCTCAGCGAACGAGCCCTCGACGAACTCTATCCGCGCTAAGACCGTCTCCTGTTGCTTCTCGCGGGTTATATAGACGTGGTTCTCCTGCGCGCTGAGGAGAATCGTCTGCGTCTGCAGACCGTCCACCTCGCAGGTCACGCCTACTAAGTGGTACGCACCAGCATCTTCGTTCTCGGACGCAAAGACCTGCAGAGACGTGGGGTTCTTGCCGCTACGCGGACCGAAGGTCAGCCGCAGCTGTCCCGCCACGGGCGCTTTGACGAACGAGCACCAGCCGGAACTGTTGAGCTTGATACCCTTCAGCCCGTTCTTCACTCCCTCCCCGTCGTTAACGGTCGAGGAGTACGAGAGTCCCCTATCGGGGTTCGCCGTCGGCGGCGCTGTCCGGTAGTCCCATAGCTGGTCATACGTGCCGGCGGCGATGCTCCCCACATAGAGAACCATCCCCACCAGCATTATTCCTATAACCTTTCGCCTATAACCTTTCACCTATAACCTTTCACCTATAACCTTTCGCCTTTCGCCTTTTGCCTTTTGCCTTTCGCCTTTAGCCATTCTTACGTCTCTCGAGTTGTCCTTCCAGCGCAGCGAGACAAGCGTCGATAGCTTCCTCAAAACTATCTGCGGTCTTCTCCGCAAACAGCCCTGCGATACGCACCTTCACTTCTTTGTTCTCGTTCGTCTGCGGCTTGACAACCGACATGCGGATCTCTACCTTGTCATCAGCGTTCAGGTGGCGCTCAAAACGATTCATTTTCTTCTCGATAAACTGCTCGAGTTTCTCCGCCATCTCAAAATTCACGGCATTAATGGTCAGATTCATAACAATAATTTTTAAGAGTTAAACTAATTTGGCTGCAAAATTACAAAAAAATATTGATATACGCAAGCGCTCGCGCGATTTTTTTTTCATTTTTTTCTTGCGTATCTCATTTTTTTGTTGTACCTTTGCACCGCAAATTGTAAATCATAAATCATAACCATAAATCTTAAATGCGTCCACACCCGCGTCTGACACATAGCAACTACTACCGCGACAGAAGTTCCGAATCCGAACTCTGTTACGATTTCCCCGGCGATGATATTTTCATCGACGGACTACACGCGATGCAGATGCATTTCTGGAGCAACAACCGCAATATCGACATCCCCGTAGTACGAGTCATGAACGCCGCGCACTTCATCGCCGCATATATGCTCCAGACCTCATGCTCCGGAGATCAATGGGAATACGACGCCCTCGCATATGGTTCCGTCGGCAAGGACCGACAACTCGCTGCCCTCACTATCATCGTCCTCGCTGCCATGCTCAAACGCACCGACGGCTTCCGGGCAAGAAACTGCCGAAACCTCATCCTTGAGGAGCGCAGTGAGGATTTTGAAGAAGGAGTGACCCTCTATGAGCGCTTCCTTCGATCCGCCGAAGAACGCTTTGCCGAGGAGGATTTCCTCATCGACATCCCGGCACTCGCTACCCAACTCCGCGAGAAAGACGAACTCATCGCGCAACAATCCCAACAAATAGCAACACTCGAGCACCAACTCAAAGCCCAAAATAAACCCCAAGTACTCAAAATCATCGGTGGTAATGTCACATTTAACGACTTTAGCACCAATTTTACTATAAAAAAGTGAGGTATGGCTAATAATCAATGGTCTTGGCAAGAACCCGGAACGGCGTGGAAAGGGATTGGTATCTACCATGTCACAATGACAATACCTTCTCGTGAACCATTATTGGGCACCTTGAAAATACCAGATAACGATCCTAAACAAGCCTTTGTTGAACGCACCGATCTCGGAAAAGAGATAGTTTATCTCATCGGGTCTATCCCTAATTATCGTCCGCAGATTCGACTTCTTCAGTACTGCCTCATGCCTGATCATGTACATTTCATCGTACATGTACAACAAAAAATGCCATATAGTATCAAAGCGGTTTTGCGCGGCTACTGGCAAGCTGCTAAAAAGGCGGGGCGCGAATATATTTTGTCAATTAGCCCGAATGACATTCGGGAAAACGAACAAAATACTCTTTCTCCTATCTTCACCGAAGTGCCATTTATTCGCCCTATAGCGCAAAAAGGACAGTTGGATACTATGATGCAATATGTCAAGATGAACCCACAACGTCTTGCCACAAAGCGCCTAATGCCCGGATTCTTCTGCGTGCAAGAGGACATTGAGGTGGCAGGACGGCGCTATAGAGGAGTCGGTAACACTAAACTACTTCTATCTGAACGCTTTGAGACCGTTCACGTACGGCATCAACTACTCAATCTCGCAACTAACGGAAATAACCAGCCACTCCGCGATTATATGAACGCCTGCATCATCGCCGCTCGAGAAGGAGCCGTTATGGTATCTCCTTTTATATCCGAGAAGGAGAAAGAGGTGATGACCGTCCTCCTCGCCGAAGAACATCCCATCATCATTCTTGCTGACAACGGATTCCGAGACTACTACAAACCCTCCGCTGGACTCTTCGATTCCGTGGCGGACGGAAAGGTACTGATCCTCTCACCATGGGACTATAACCCCTCCAAGCACCACATCACCCGCGCTGACTGTGTCGCCTTGAACGGAATGGCTGAGGAAATAGCTAATTCAAAATATTTTGTCCATTGAACCGGATGCTATCCGGAATAATTTTGTCCATTGAGCCGGATGCTATCCGGCATAATCACGCTAATTATCATTCATATGAGTAAACCTACTTTCATCAAGTCCAAAGTCGTTTACCACGACAACTCCTCCGAGTTCCACATCGACGCACGAGGCAAAGACCTCGCAGCTATCATTCGTGCATGCCAAACCAAGGACATCATCCAGCCTCTTTCTTCGTCCGTTTCGTCCGAATTTAATTCGGACATCCCCGATTCTATCATCTTCACCAAGAAAGCCCATCAAGAGCATAAAATCCCTATTATCGTCCAAGCCCTCCAAAAATCCATCATCGGCAGAAAAGATAAGACCCGCGCACTTGTGCAAGAACTGCAATCTTGGCAAAAAGACAACTATATCGACCCCCACTATAATGCGCAAGTCATGTACGACGAATTGCAAAAAGTCCTCCCTCTTCCGTTTGGCTATGATGCCTTTAAAAGGCTGTACAACAATACCCGTTCTTAATCCCGATTTAATCCCGAAAATCCCGAAATAATCCCGAAAATCCCAAACGAGTCCCGAAATTCGAGACTCGTTTTTTTTATACCTACCTTTGCACCGCCTTTCGGAACAAACACCTCGCGTTGAGGTCGTTTATTCCCTCCGATTGGCGATGCAAATGATTTATACTTTTTTATCTTCGGTGTTTATCGCCTTGTTTCTGGTGGTCGGCACGCTTGCGCTCATGGGATTTCTTGAAATGATGCACAAAAACATGCCGCTCACATGGCTCTGCTATCAGCACGTGGTCGTACTCGCGCTCATCGCGGTACTTTGTTTCATCTGCGCATGTATCTTCGGCGCACAAATCCCTTATTACTATGCTGCCTGAATTGTTAAACGAACAGCTTCGGCTGGTGGATGGTACGATCATTAAGAAATGCCCTACCATCAAACCCCTCTACTGCTCGGAGGATGGTAGATTCTTTTCTGTCCACAATATGCAGATTACCGATGAGGGATGTATTATGCATGAGTTAAAACCTACATTTGGTCCCGCTGCGAGAGTAAGAAATCAAAATTCATCCGTGAATCACGGCATTGCTTACCCTAGTATGCGTCATTTCGGCAGCCGCCCCTGCCATCATCTCATCTGGGAGACCTTCATCGGTCCTCGCACTAAAGGTATGGAGATCGACCACGTTAACGGCAACATAACAGACTGGTCGCTCGCGAACCTCGAAGAGGTCACGCCTGCCGAGAACCGCAAGCGAGCCAAGATCCTCCGCGCCATGCGCGCCGCCGATACCGATCCGACTACCATCCCTCCAGCGTGGCTCAAAGCCATCTTCGCCCGCTATGACCTCATGGACGGAGCCGAACAGATATCCCGCGAAATCTCCCGTCATTGCGAGCTATAGCCCCCCGTCCCGCGGTGTCCTGTGCTCGCGAGTTCTTATCTCGCTACGCTCGAACGATTTTTCCCCCGAGCTATAGCCCCCGTCCCGCGGTGTCCTGTGCTCGCGAGTTCCGCGAGCGAGTTACCCGCAATTGTTAATTATCTATGTTAATTAAGTCGGATAGTATCCGACAACTCCCGCCACCGGGAGCTATAGCCCCCGTCACCACGGTGTCCTGTGCTCGCGAGTTCCGCGAGCGAGTTACCCGCGATTGTTAATTATCTATGTTAATTAAGTCGGATAATATCCGACAACCAAAATCATTACAACTATGCAATATCCCAATTTATCCGAATTGCGCGACCTCCGCGCACAAGAAAAAGCCATCAAGGCACGTATCGAACAAATCTCTAATGACGCCACCAAAGAGGCGTTGTCAATCCTTGCCCGGGACAACAAAGATCACGG
>CALZRN010000085.1 GCA_945828585.1 uncultured Bacteroidales bacterium
AATGCATTTTTACCCTCATTTTTTTGCAAGATTGAGAAAAAAGTAGTAATTTTGTAGCCTAATTAGCAAAATATGACCAGAAATGGCAAAGAATAAATCTCAACTGAAATCCTCCAGCGGCTTTTGGATCTTATTGGTCGCCGCGGTGGTATTGGAGGCTACTGCCTGTCTGCAGTATTTCTATAGTCGTGCTGCTATTGACCGTGAGGCGGTCGATCGCGCACGCGCTGAGTTACGCGCAGCAGAGTTGGAGATCAACGCCGCTACCGTTGAGCTGGAAGCGGCGGCGAAGATGCTGACAAATATGGCTGAGCTGAGTCTTCCTTACCCGGACGGGATCTTCACTTGTACCAATACGCTCCTGGAGACCCTCGATAATGTGGAGTCTGCAGGTGTAGCTTTCGTGCCGAACTACTATCCTTCCAAAGGTCGGTGGTACGAGGTATGCAGCAGTAGAGAAATAATAGGAGATAGCGTGCGCATATACACGCGACAAATAGGCGGTGCCCATCATGACTATTTTCAGTCGGAGTGGTTCAATAACGGTCTGACGATTGACTCCGTCTGGTGGAGCGAGCCGTACCTCGACGACGCGGGCGCGCAGAAGATGGTGGTCAGCTGTTCGCACCCCGTGCGAGACAAAGCCGGAAACATCGTCGCGGTCGTTTGTATCGACCTCTCTATCAGCAAGCTCCATCGTGTGTCGGAATACCTGCAGGTCTATAAGGACAGCTATTTCTCTATCTGTTCCTCCACAGGCGTGGATATCGTTGCGCGGCCGGACACCATGCCCGGACGCAATTACCGTATCTTCGATGAGGAGATCAACTCCACGGGATGGCACCTGTCGATCATCATCCCCGAAGACGTGCTCTACGCGGATCTCAGACGTATCGGTCTGATCGTGACAATCCTCATGCTCCTCGGTCTGGCGTTGTTGGTATTCATCATGGTCTTCGCCGGCAAGAATCTCCAGAACCTCATGGACGTCAGTACCCAGCGCGAGTGTATGCTCCGCGAGCTGGAGATTGCCAAGACCATCCAGAAAGCGATGCTGCCGAAGATATTCCCGCCTTTTGTGGACCGTTCGGATCTGAATATATACGGCATGGTACGTCCAGCCAAGGAGATAGGAGGCGATCTCTATGACTTCTACGTCCGTCACGACAAGCTCTTCTTCTGCGTGGGTGACGTCAGCGGCAAGGGCATCCCTGCGTCGCTCGTGATGGCAACCATCCGTTCGCTCTTCCGTTCGATCACGGCGCATGTGGAGCAGGCGCATGAGGTCATCATCCAGATGAACGACACCCTCACCGAACAGAACGACCAGAACATGTTCGTCACCCTCTTTGTCGGTGTCCTGGATCTTCCTACCGGCGAACTCAGCTACTGCAACGCCGGTCATAACGCTCCGCTGATCATCCGCGCCGAGCATGGCGAGGTACGCACGATGGACGTGCAGCCGAACCTGCCGGTCGGCATCTCCTTAGGCTATGCCTATGTGGAACAGAAGATGCAACTCTCCTATGGTGACACCCTCTTCCTCTACACCGACGGCTTGACCGAAGCGGAGAATATACGCCATGAGCAGTTCGGCGAGCAGCGTATGGAGAAAGCTTTGAACGCCAGCCTGGCGCTCCGTCCGAGGGAGATAGTCGATGCGATGGATGCTCAGGTGACTGCCTTCGTGGGAGACGCAGAGCAGTCCGACGACCTCACCCTCATGGCGGTTCGCTACCAGAAACCTGCCATCATCATGCGCAACGATATCCAGCAGATACCAACTCTCGCAGAGTGGGTCGATGAGTTAGGCATCCCCATGGAACTCAATATGCCGATTAACCTCGCCCTCGAGGAAGCTGTGAGCAATGTCATGCTTTACGCATACCCCGGACGAAACGACGGTAAGGTCTTCGTCGAGTTCGCCAAAGCCAAAGATGAACAGGGCGAGAAGTTGATCTTCACCATCTCCGACCGCGGTATTCCTTTTGATCCTACCGCCAAACCCGAAGCGGACATCACCCTCTCTGCTGAAGAACGCGCTATCGGCGGGCTCGGTATTCATCTCGTGCGCCAACTCACGGACGAGATCCGCTACGAGCGCCAGGATGGTAAGAACATCTTGACCCTCGTCAAGATCCTAAATTTGAAATCATAAATCCTAAATATTTATATGGAAACAACTATTCAACAATCCGGCAATCAAATCATTGCTTCTTTCTCCGGCCGTCTGGACACAGCGGCTGCTATACCCGCTGCAGAAGCAGTCAAACCGCTTCTGGAGGCGGAGAACAGCGAGATCATCTTGGACTGCACCCACCTCGAGTATATCTCCTCGTCGGGCTTGCGTATCTTCCTCTCCGTTCGGAAGGAAGCTGCTGCGCACGGCTCCAAAGTGATCGTTCGGAACATCAACGCCGACATCCGTCAGGTGTTCATGATGACCGGTTTCATCAGCCTCTTTGAGATTCAATGATGGACGCTCTTGATCTCCATTGCCAGATGATTCTGGAGGAGTACCGCGAAGCGCTGCCTGAGTTGGAGAGCATGCGTGTACAGGTACTCGATACGCTCCGCGAAGCGCTGGAGCGTAACGGTCTCGTCGTTACGGCTATCGAGACGCGTATCAAGACCGAAGAGTCCCTCGCCGGCAAACTCGCGCTCAAGGGTGCCAAATATGCCACCCTCAGTGACATCACCGACATCCTCGGAGCCCGCATCGTCACTTTCTATACCGACGACGTGGATCGTATAGCCTCCATCGCCGAGCAGCTCTTTGAGATCGATTGGAACAACTCCGTGGACAAACGGCGACTCCATCAGCTCGACAGCTTTGGCTATAACTCGCTCCATTACATCTGCCGCATCCCGGGTCATGACATGCGTTTTGAACTGCAGCTCCGTACGACCCTTCAGCACGCCTGGGCGGCGATCAATCATGACACGGGTTACAAATCCGGTATCGAGATCCCACAGGAGTACATGCGTCGTATGAACCGTCTCGCAGGACTCTTGGAGATGGCGGACGATGAGTTCAGCCGCATCCGTTCGGAGATCACCGACTACCGTCGGCGTGTGCAGGCGCTCGTGCAGAACGGCAAACTTGACGACGTCCTCCTTGATGGAGATACTTTCCGTTCGTACCTGCAGGCGAAGCCCCTTGACCGGCTCAACAGACGTATCGCGGCGATCAATCAGGCGGAGATCCAGGACGCACCGCTCATCCGGTACCTGCGCGTCCTTAAGGAACTCCAGTGTAACACCCTCGGTGACGTCAGCCGGCTCATCCGGACCTACGAAGAGGACGCCTATCGTCTCGCGCGCCATCAACTCGGCAACACCGACATCGACATCCTCTCTTCCGCGATCGGTCTGCAGAACATCTGTATTGTCTGCATCCTCAAGACCGGAGGTGGCAAGATCGGTCTTGAGCGCCTTTTTGACGCCCTTGACGGCCATAACTCCCAGAATGCCGAGATAGCAGAAATGACCTACCAACAAGCCCATAATATTGAGCTGATTTAATCCACCATTAAGCGGCTTTGCCGCGTCACCATTAATCAATCCACCATTAAAAATATGACCCCCAAACGAATCGATCTCGCCGAATATGAGCGAGTAGGTGAAGGCGCTAACGGCGCCAGTTATAACCACCGTCAGGATCCCAATATTATGCTCAAACTCTACTTCCGCAATTCTGAAGCAGCGGAACTTGAGCTCGAACTCGCACGCAAAGTGTACGAGATGGGTATCCCGACTCCCGAACCCGGTGACCTGGTAACCGATGGCAAGCAGGTAGGCATCCGTTTCCGCCGGCTGGTGGATAAGAAGTCCTTCTCCCGCGCCTGCGGCGACAACCCCGAGAAAACCGAACTCTACGGCAGGCAGTTTGCTGAGATGTGCCTCACGCTGCATAACACCCACGTGGACACCTCTCGTTTCGAAAACGTCAAAGACCGCCTCTACGCGATGCTCGAAGCCAACCCGGACTTCACCCCCGCTCAGAAACAGAAGATCCACGACTATATCGCTGCTGCGCCGGATGCCGAC
Source organism: uncultured Bacteroidales bacterium (assembly GCA_945828585.1). Classification (GTDB taxonomy): domain Bacteria; phylum Bacteroidota; class Bacteroidia; order Bacteroidales; family Paludibacteraceae; genus Colicola. Next base: position 4,051 of record CALZRN010000085.1, read on the forward strand.
ACCGCAATCCACGGAGACCTGCAGTTCGGTAACGGCATCTTCATCCCCTCCGGAGAGAAATACTTCATCGACCTGGGCGACTTCTGCTACGGCTTCCCGCTTTTCGATTTGGGCATGGTTTATCTCTGCTGCTGCCTCAACAACGAGGCATGGACGATGGAGGTGAACCACATGTCTAACGCTACCGCACGGCGGTTCTGGGACGCGTTCGCAGATGCGTATTTCCACGCTCCCGACTGTCCCCTCATCCCCTATGGATTCAAGGATAAAGACGGCAAACCGCTCTTCGGACCCGGTGCCGACTTGCAGCAAGTGGAAGACCTCGTGAAGATTTATGCCGGACTCAAGACCCTCATCGTTGAGCGTGACACCCATTGCCCCATGCCGCAGTTCCGAGCCATGCTCGAAGGAACGATTTATTAACCCCGCTTATACTACCCGTTTTTTCACTCTTAAAACCCGTTTTTCACTCTTTAAACCCGTTTTTCACTCTCGAATAAGTCCAATCGTTAGTTATGCGTTGGTTATATGTTGGATATTCGTTGGATATTCGTAGGTGATTTACGGTACGATTACGTACCCATACTATGGCGAACCAATACTTAGATACCGATTTATTGGACCGTGCGATTATTTTCGCGGTCAAGGCGCATCATAACACCGAGCGCCGGGGAAAAGGTTTTCCTTATATAGTCCATCCCATGGAGGCGGTGGAGATCGTCTCTACCATCACGCCCGATCAGGAACTGCTGGCAGCTGCGGCGCTACACGATACGATCGAAGATACCGACATCACCTACGACGAACTACGTGAGGCTTTTGGCGAGCGTGTGGCGAAGCTTGTGCACGAAGAGAGTGACCAACTGAACGGAGAACTCTTTACCGGTGGTGCCAACGAGTCAGAGACCTGGCACGCACGCAAGCAGGCAGCCATCGACCGTCTCGCTGCGGCTTCGCATGACGCGAAGATAGTGGCGATGGGGGACAAACTCAGTAACATGCGGGCAATCTGGCGCGATTATCAGATCAAAGGCGATGAACTCTGGAAGATCTTCCACGTCACGGACAAAGCTTCGCACGAGTGGCATTACCGCGGCCTCGCGGCATCCCTCTCTGAACTCTCCGACACCTTCGCCTACCGCGAATTTACTACATTGATCGACGACGTCTTTACCCATTAATCATTCCATCAATCCACCATTAAGGGCGTAGCCCGTCACCATTAATCAATTCATTAAATGACCGTCCTTTTCGATAACATAGTTAACGCCCGTGACTTAGGCGGCCTCATCGGCGCCGGTGGTAAGCCCATCAAACCCCACCGCCTTCTTCGTACCGCCCATCTGCATGATGCCACGGACACCGATCTGCACCGTCTGCAGCAGGAGTACCACCTGGCGAAGATCTTCGATTTTCGCTCACTCGGCGAAGCCGATGCCCTTCCGGATCGTGAGGTTCCCGGTGCAACCCATCATCTCCTGCCAACCATCGACCTTAGTGCCGAGCGGCTGACGGAGCAACCCATCCCCCAAGAAGCTTTCCTCGATCTGGAGGCACATATCGTCAATTACTCTTTTTACCCCGAGGTGCAGAAGATGGCGGCAAACATGTACCCGTCGCTCATCCGAAGCGAGTATTCGCAACTGCAGTATGCCGCTTTCCTCCGTCTCATCATCGAGGCTCCCGAAGACGGCGGTATCCTCTGGCATTGTTTCCAAGGCAAAGACCGAACAGGCTGGGGAGCGGCTTTTCTCCTCTCGGCATTAGGCGTTGATCGCAAAGCGATAATCGCAGATTTTGACCTCTCTAACACCGCTTACCGCGAACTCTTCGCTGTGCTTAATGCGCAGATCGAAGCCCGTGGAGGTGGCGACGCAGAGAAAGAGGTGATCCTTGCCTTCATGGGTGTCTCAACGCCTAATTTCATCCGTACTTGGGACCTCATCGACCGCGAGTTCGGAGGCATGATCTCTTATCTCCAGAACCAACTCCTCCTCTCCTCCGACGACCTCCGCATCCTCCGCCACCGCTTCTTGCAATAATCCCCCTTCCACCATACACCCTACACTATACACCATACACCATACACCTTCATCAAATTCACCATTAAGCGGCTTTGCCGCGTCACCATTAATCAATAAGCAATAGTTTTTACTATAATCTTCTGACAAAAGCACCATTTTCTTAATAAACGTATATATTTGGCACGATTTTTGTCGTTTTTTTAATAAAACTTGTATAACCCTAAAACACAAATTTATTATGAAAGATTTAAAAGGAACAAAGACCGAGAAAAACCTCATGGAGGCTTTTGCCGGTGAATCAATGGCACGTAACAAGTACACGTATTTCGCATCGAAGGCGAAGAAAGACGGTTTCGTACAGATCAGTAAGATTTTCGAGGAGACCGCAGCCAACGAGAAAGAGCACGCTGAACTCTGGTACAAATACCTCAACGGTGGCAAGATCAGCGACACCGCTACCAACCTCGCAGATGCCGCTGCTGGCGAGAATGCCGAGTGGACGGATATGTATGCCCGCATGGCGAAAGAGGCGGAAGAAGAGGGCTTTATCGAGATTGCAGCTAAGTTTGCGATGGTCGGCGCGATCGAGAAACATCACGAAGAGCGTTACCGCAAGCTGCTGAAGAACATGGAAGACAAGGTGGTCTTCTCCCGTGACGGAGATTGCATCTGGCAATGCTCTAACTGCGGCCATATCGTAGTCGGCAAAGCTGCTCCCGAGGAGTGCCCTGTCTGCCACCACGCGCAAGCCTACTTCCAGCTTTTGCCAGAAAACTACTAAATTATTGTTTTCTACCACATTTACAAACAGATTTTATTTCTGTTTCTGGCTTTGAGTGCTTTAACGCGTAGAGTGACAATATGGTAGTAAAAGCTGTCTGTAAGCTTATTTATAAGTAGGTTTTAGTATCATTTGGTTTAAGGAGCTCTGCTCCTAAGCACTCAAAAGGTTTATCTTGGTTTTATTTACTTTTTTAGTGAAACTACTGATTTTTCTTTACTTTTGGTATCAAAGAGTAAGTTGAAATCCTAAATTTGAAAAAAATATGCTAAACATCATTTTTTCCTTAATCGCGCTTCCTTACGCGCCCAATGCGCTGGAGCCCGTCATCAGTCGGGAAACGATTGAGTATCACTATGGTAAGCACCTGCAGACCTATGTAGATAACCTCAATAAACTCGTTGCCGGAACGGAGTTCGAGGCCATGTCATTGGAGGAGATTGTCGCCAAATCCCAAGGCGCAATCTTCAACAATGCTGGCCAGATCCTCAACCACAACCTGTACTTCACCCAGTTCAAACCTTACGATGAGCATCATTCCATCAATCCATCATTCCATCAATTGCCTATAATTGAGGCCATCATCCGTGATTTCGGCTCCTTCGAAGCCTTCCAGGCGGAGTTCGAGCAGAAAGGCACCACGCTCTTCGGATCAGGTTGGGTTTGGCTGGCAGCAGACAAAGACGGCAAACTCGTCATCACGCAGGAACCCAATGCCGGCAACCCCGTCACGAAGGGCCTCAAACCCCTCTTGACGATGGATGTCTGGGAGCACGCCTATTACATCGACTATCGTAACCGCCGTGCCGCCCATCTCCATTCTCTCTGGCAGATCATCAACTGGGACGAGATCAACCGCCGTTATTTGGAGAAATAAGCGAGTACACTACGTGTATTAAAGTCATTATTTTGCATCTCGGCCACATTTTGTGGCCGTTTTGCTTATATTCTTCACGTCTTTCTTGCATATATCGAAAATTCTTCGTACCTTTGCACCGCAGTCCCGGTAATTCCTCTCCCAGATATGATGCTGGTGATGAATCCGGTTTTTTTATTTGTATGGCTTTCCCTAATCTACCCAAGAAAGACCGTCAACGCAAGAATGTGTCAGCTCCATGCAACACACTGCGCCGTTTAAGAAACCGTATTTTCCATCAAGAAGCCATTTGTTGGGATTTGTATTACCTTACATGCCTGCATGACAATCTTATTACTGTTCTTGGTTGGATGAACGCAGATATGCCGGCATGGTTAGAGTCGATTGATCCATTTAACCAAGTTTGTTCAGACATCCGCAAAGAGATGGGATGGGAATAGAGCATAATAAGCAGTAGTAATTTTCATTGCCGAATCAGTATGTCAAAAAATCATCTTGCAGGGCAACTATAAGATGAGTCTTTGTTTGTTT
>CALZRN010000086.1 GCA_945828585.1 uncultured Bacteroidales bacterium
AAGTGATTTTTTCCTCGAAAATCACGTTTTTTGCTATAAAAACACCTCCAAACCGTTGATTTTGGAGATGCAGACATCGCGGACGGTGCGCATTTCGCCGGAGCGGAGGAACTTGATCGTTCGCGTACCGGCATAGAAATCGTACTTGAGCGATATTACATTAGGGTAATGGAGAAGAGAACCATCAGACTTGAAAACGACCAGATCCACCGGATCGGGCCGGAGCATCATGGCTTGGGCTGTGGAGAGATGGATAGCATTCATTATTCAGCGATTTTTTGAGCGAATAACTCAGACAGTGGAACAGAGTGGTTTTTCATGATGTCCGTAAGGGCTTCATGGAAGGTAGCGAAAACAGCGGGATCGGTTGTCACGATAGCGGACTCATTACGATTACCTCGGGTAAGATTTTGAGAAGTAATAATGGAGACCGTGCGAGCGGTCTCCTCTGAACGTATCAAAATTACCTTGGAATGGTTATCGGCCAAATAGGTGTGCTCTATGACGCGAGTGAGGAACGGCCAGAGTCGGAGCGTTTTCTGCGTGGCTTTGAAATCAAGGATGAGGTGGATGGTGTCCACCTTCCCTGATTTCTCGATGAAAAACAAGCGCCGGAGGAACTCCTCGGAGATGGAGAAGGATGTCTGCCAAATGGTAGCCTTCCCGACTTGTTCGAGCACCCACTCAACGACATCGGCCACCTGCAAGGTGTTCGTCAAGTAACACTGGAGCGGACACGATGCAAGCGGCTTGAGATAGTCATCTATGGACGCGTTGCGCTTCATAATTCACGTTGTGAATTCTGGAGTAATGGCTACACCGAGTTGCAAATGCAAGCATTTACTCGGTTTGCACATTGCTTCACTTCTTCGTAGTTTTAGAAGTGGCCTTTTTCGTGGCGGGCTTTTTCGCTGCCTTCTTTACCGGCGTAGCGTCTGCCGGTTTAGCCTCCGTTTCGGTAGCGGGCGTGGGCTTCTGTTTCGGCGTGTCGTCGGCAGGTGCCTCATCCGCTTTCTTAGGCGTATTGTCTGCCGGGTGTTCCTCAACATGCTCTTCAGCCGTTTCTTTCGGCTGTTCGGGGAGCGGTGCGCCCACCTTGAAGTGGTCGTATTGTTCCCAGTTAGCATGGTAGCGCTTATCGAGGGCGATAAGCTCTTTGAGGAACGGATAACGCTCGCTATCGGGGCACGTGGAGTTCTCAACAGAAAACAGCTGCAACTGCGTATGCAGGCGGCGCATCTGCTGCATGAGGGAAAGGTTCTCCGCGTAGAGAGCTTGTATCTCTACGGGCAGTGCATCGTGATCCACGCGTTTACCTTTCTTGAACTCCTCGTTCTCGGAGGTGATATGATGCTCCTCCACGATGTGTTCCACCTGTGCGGACATCTCTTTGACTTCTTCGTGCGTGACCTGCTGGAGGTAGAACTGGTATTTCTTGCGCAGTTCGTACTCGATACGCGAAGCGTACTGTTTGGGACGACGCATGAAGTTCTGATACATGATGCGGTTGTTGGTGAGCTGGAGCACCATGAGTGCGCCTTCCTCCAAGTTCCGCTCTTCCGGTTTTGCGTCAAGATAAGCCTTGACTTTCGGCATTAAATCTTTCTTTAACATAGGACTATAGGTTGTTGTTAATGCCCACGACAAAGAACAGATTTTTGCCGAGGGGTTCTAATAAACGATACATGGCATTGAGGGTAGAGCCGGTAGTAACAAAATCATCAAAGATGATGAGGTTCGGTTCTTCGGGCAAATAGCCCAAATCGAAATCTACCGCTACCCGTTGGCGAGTGTGTGAGAGGGCAACGTCCTCGTAGTACGGAATTTGCAACCGGTTGCCAATTTCGGCGGCTATACGGCACGCAAAGTTCTGGGTAAGGTGTCGCCTCTTGGGTGACGGCACAATCGCCCAATGCCCATTGGAGAGGTAATTACCGAGCACCTTTTTGATAACAGGTGTGAGGTGATCCGCAAAGTACGTGACCATGGCATCATCGGCTTTGATGTCGGTGAGTTTTCTTCCCTTGATGGACTTCTTCCAGATGGAGAGCACGGGAATGGAGGAGTGCGGTGTGAGAGTCATCCGCTCGACGGAGAGATCACACCGGGCTTCACCGACGTCCGGTTTATGCCATCCGGCACGTTGTTTCTCTGCAAACAGATCCTTTGCAGGCGCAGCAGCATTGCCCGGGCCGGATTGCTCGGACAATGCTTTGACTTCATCTAACGAAAACAGGCTCATAGCTCATAACGGATTTTAGTGAAGGCACCTCGTCCGGCGCTTGAAGGGAGACTTGCTCCGTGAACGGAGCGAAGTCCCATTCAAGGACGGGGTCAGCCAGAGTCGTCGTCACCGGCGTTAATCGTGCCCTCCTCAGTTTCGATTGTGCCCTCGTAGAAGGGTGCCGGCACGACGTCGGTTGCCTCGGCGTTGATAGTGGTGGAGGTGGTACCGGTTGCGCCTTGACCCAGATCCTGGGCAACGGTGGTTTTGGTGTTCCACTTATCCGAGCCGATAACGCGGTACTTGCCTTTCATGTCCTCCACGAGGAAGACGTTATCGTTATTGTTGAGGTAGGCGGACGCAGCGGAAGCCTCCTCGCCCACTGCCGGGTGAACGGCGGTGAGTTTGTTGAGCTGCGTTTGCGACGGTACTTCTCCCTGTGCCTCGGAAGTGACTTGCGACTTATCCGGAAGGATGTCGATGTGCTTCCAAGTAGCATCTGCGATAAGGGTGAAGTTGCCTTGATAAACGGCTGCCGTAGGTCGGCCAAGTTCATCGACAGGCAACGTAGGCCACTTGGCGATGTTGGACTTAGCGGTGTAGTACAGCCTGCGTTTGATACCGGGAAGTTCCGGCGTACCCTGACACCAAGACAGGGACTTTTGTAATGCTGAACAGTTTGGCATAGTTATAAGGATTAATGTTAAATCGTGTTAAGGATTGTAAGGGCTGCCCTCTTAGGCGGAGGCCGCTTCTCCCGTTTCATCGGGAGAACGCTCCGGGATTGGAAGGGCTTGGTATTTCGTAAGAAATGCGGAGTTTGCGAACCCCTGCAAAGCCTGACCCGCTCAGCCCCGGAGAGCGGTTTGCTCTGCGGGACTGTGTGGGGAACACCCTCCGGATGTTAGTCTGCCAACTCCACAACCATGAGGCGGCGCTTGTCGATGGACTCGAACTGAACACCGAAGAACATGGTGGCGATGTAAGACAGGATGAAGGGCTCGTACTCCTTGACGAGAACATCCTCGGCGTCGGACATCTGGTCGTAGCCGACCAACATGTTTACTTTCGGACAGATGTGGATGAACTTGGAGTCTGCCTTGTTGTACATCGGGACGATGTGGAGGCGGTTGTTGGAGCCTTCCACGGTTAACTGATCGTACTTCTCATTATAAATGAGACCGGCGTGCGAAGCCTGATACGAATCGTTGTACATGTCCGCGAACTCCTGCGAGCAGTACATGTAGAGATCTTGTGCGCGCAGACGGGGGTCGAGCGAGCGCAGAATCTCCTTGGCGATGTCGCACGCATTGTCGGAGGTGATGGCTTCCGTGAGCTTCTTGTAGTTGCCCTGACCCGCTGCAATCTTGCCGGCAGTAATCTCTTTGGATGTGATGGTGTCGAAGCCATCGAACAGATCGATAGAGGTGTCTCCCTCCGGATTACGCACACCTTTCCAAATAGCATCGTTCAGGTGCTCGGAAAGGGAAAGGGCAATGAGACGAAGCACATGGAGCGCGGTAGGCGCTTTCATCTGTCCGTCGCCCTTGGATGCAGCCATCTGACCGAGGACGGTAGAGATAGCCGAGTTAGGCTCGAACTTGGCAACAACCGAACCCATGAAAGTTTCCAGAGTACGGAAGTTGAGGTTGAGGTTGAAATCCGTGGAGCGCGAAGGCTTGTACGGACCGAATTGTGCCGTTCCGTTCACGGCTGCTACAGACTCTTTGTAGCGAATGCCCGGACGGGCAGTCATGAACTTGAGCGTGTCCTTGATGCCGATAATGGGCAACATCAACAGCTCGGGACGGTACTTGTGAGCAGCCTCCTGATAGGCTGCCAAATCAAATTGAAGTTTTCCTGGCATAGTTAAGATTTGATTTAGGTTAGAGACTAGATTGGCTTAGACCAGATCGTAGAGCTTCTGCGCAGCGTTCACGCGCTCGATAAACGAATCCATGGGCGAAGCACCTTCCGAACCGCCATCGTTTACCGGATGGGTGGTAGAATCGCCGGGCTGCTTGTTAAGTTCTTCGATTTGCGCCTTGAGTGACGCGATTTCCTGATCCTTTGCTTGGATGGAAGCTTCAGCAGCCGTGAGCTTGGTTTTGTTCTCGGAAGCCTCTTTGAGTGCTCCCTCGATGGTGTCCAGTTGGGACTCATCGGCTGCAAACTTACCATCGGAAAGAGTGATTGCTGCCTCTGCCATCAGCAGAAGAGCAGCCAAGAAGGGGAATTTCTTCATAGTTATGGTTTGTTTGGGTTGGTTGACTGTTTCGGGTGCTGCCTGTGCCTGCTCGGCGTTGGCTTGTGCTTGCTCGGCTTTCTTGGAGGGCTTGAAGAACTCCGTGATAGCGGCAATAAGTTTCTGGAACTGCGAACTTGCCTGAACGGGCACGTTCGGGATAGGCATACCGACAGCGGCCATAGCGGACGCTACAGCATCGGTAAGGACAGGTGCTTCGTCCTCGTCATCATCGGTAATGGCATCTACAAAGCCCCAGGTTTTGGCTTCCTCTGCATTGAGCCAGCCTCCGACCTTCATCAGTTCGAGCAGTTCCTCTGCCTTCTTGCCACAGCGTTTGGCATAGAGGGTAGAAACATTGGCGTCGATCTTCTCCAAGTCGGTTTTGAGTTGGGAGAGATCCTTGATCTGTTCGGCGAGTTGATCGGCATTGAGGGAAGCCCATTGGAAGAACTCGGTAGAGCATTTGTGAACTAAGTACATAGCAGAACCATCCATGGTAATCTCTTTGGCACCCATGGAGGCAATAGTGGCGGCAGACGCGTTCATCCCGACGAAATGCACATGCACATCGCCGTGATTACGGAAAGCGGAAGCGATAGTAAGCGCGGTGGCGACAGAACCACCTAACGAATCAATAAGAACGTCCACACGTTTGCCCTTGTTGGCATCCAAGACGTTCTGCACATGGCGGCTGTCGAAGTCATAACCTCCGACGAAGCCGCGCAAGTGGAGATGGTAGTTTTTCATAGCACGGTTTAGGTTTGTGCTGCAAAGGTACTACCATTTACGCGTATGCGAAAAGACCTATATTATTGGGCGTATACGCACGGGATCAAGGCTTTTGGCGCCTTGTAGGTGATTGTGAAGGTGGTGGTGGCGGATTCTCCATCGGGTGAACCCAAATCGCCGGAACTCTCAATGAGAGGGTACGGCTTCTCTTTGGTGCCAATGAGAAAAGTGCGGTTGTTAGCGTCCGTGACCAACAAAGAAACAGGAACATCCTCCGGAAGCGGGAGGAGTGACTGAAAAGATAGCTCGACCGATTCATTGCCTGCACCGTTCGTGTTGCTACGCGTAGCGACGCAGGACGGAGCACCGGTAAAGGGAATCTCCACCGAGGGGGAGGACAGATAAACGGGAGCAGAGGAAATGGCTATGAGCGACAGCCCGTCGGGCAGCTCATTGGCATTGATGTATGCCAGCTTTTTTATACCCGGAAGTGAAAAGTATTTGCACATGGAATGAAATGGAATTAAGTGGAACAAATCGGAATAAGTGGGAACGATTATCAAAAATCGTCCCCAAACTTATAGCGAAAAAATCATTTTTTCTTCACTTTCGGCGTTTTGCGGTATACATCCCTGCGACGCTGATAGATTTTGAGCAATGTGTTGAAGTTCGTGTCATCGTACTCAATACAGTGATCTTCCATCCATGCGGTGACGAGCAGATCGATCCGGGCATGGGGCGTTTTGCGTCTGGCTTCATGGATATCCTCAAACAACTCCGACTTGAAGCGGTAGCGGATGGTTTCGGCCAAGTGCTCCAGTCCGGACGACGGCATGTAGTTGTAGTATTCCACCGGCTTGCCGGTAAAAGAGGGAATAACGATAGCTATGGTGGCGTCGGCAGGTATCGGTGCGGGCTTGTCGTTCGGCTGCTTGGCAAGGTGCATGTTGATCACGTCAGACTCTTGCGAGCCACGGACAGGAACCACAGGAGTTGGGAAACGATAGATCTCACGAGGACAAACATCTTTATCCCGGTTGTGAATTTGTGTACACTCATTGGCATACCATTGCGCCAGATACGGCGGCAGAGTCAGATAGATAAGGTAATCGTTCATAAAATAGTTAAAGTTTAGGTTCAAAAACGGTCGCAAAGTTACAAAATTTCTCGGAACTGTGCAAGTCGCACCCCCTGTATAGACTATAAAAAATGCACTCCGTCTAAAAAAAATGCACTTTTGATCTGAAAGGCATAAAAAAAGAGGCGCCGACCTTCACAGGCAGGCGTCCTCCGGCAAAACTTTTGCGATTATGAAAACTAAGAACATGTAAAATCACCCGTCTCATTTGGAGACGATGCAAAAGTACTGCTTTACGAGGACATGGCAAAAGACCTCCGGTCGGGGAGGGCGCCGGAGGTCGTCCAAAAGGAAAGCGGGTTGCCCCGCTTTGCCTTAGTTCCGGAAGATGTGACCATCGACCTCGGTATAATCGCCACCCGTATCAAGGTTCCGCCATACTGCCGAATAATCAATGCAGCATTGGAGCCACTGCGGCAAGTTCTTGAAATAGCCGCATTCCTCGCACAGGTACTCGGCAAAATCTTCGGGGCTATTGTATTTGCCCTCGTAGCGCTCCTCGAAATCTTCGAGCGTGCCCTCATCCCAATAACTGAGGTATGCCTCGTAAGCCTCGCGGCGTTCCTCGCTCAGCTCGGCATAAGCTTTGATTTTATCGAACGTGCTTTCGCCCATGCAGCCTTCACAATACCATTGTTCGGGGTAATGCTCGTAATCTTGGAACATGAGTTCCGGCTCGGCTTCGTTAGCGTGCAAGCGGTTGCAAAACTCCATAAAATCGTGGTAGTTCTCAAAGGTGGACAAATCAATCCACATGCCGTACAAACTGCCGTTGTTGTACTTGGCATAGGTGCCACAATAGACTGCCGGATTGCTGTTTTCATAGTGTGCAGCGTGTTCGCGGATTTCGTTCTTCGTTAATGGTTCTCTGTAGTTCATAATGCTAAAATTTTAGATTGTTAATACTATAGTAAATTAGTGCCACACTTGGCTCGTGTACTGAAAATCTTCGTATTCCTCGTAAATATCTCCGAAATCGCTTTCTTCATTTGCGGTAAAGCTGGAGCGGTGAGCAACCTTTACAAAACTTTGATTGTTGTTTGAGCGGCTTTCGAAATCGATACCCGGAGCGTCGTCCCGATGAAACGGGAAGAGCGGCCTCCGCCAAGAAGGGATTGTTTTAGAATTTAACCAATAAGGAGTTCTATGTCCTTGCAGCAGTGAGGGCTGCCGCGGACTCGCGCGGCGCACTTACTCCGATGACTGTCCCCCGGACACTCCTCGGTGCGCCTGTTTCGCTTCATGTATAAAGCAGTTAGCGTTTGATATAACCTTTACGGTGCTTTACAAGTGTTCCGTGGGAGTGTTTGCAAGGTTTTCGTAACAAAATACTACCATCGGCGCAAGAAGTGACCAAAGGGAGGTCTTGCGCCGGAATAATGTGTGGAGATTTTTTTAGTGACAATCGGAACGGCGAAACGTGCTCCGACCTTTCAAATCAACGTAGCGGTAACTAACTTTGCACCGGAAAGGATTGTATCAGATAAACGCGGATCTGCTGCGGACAAATGTATTCGTATAGAAACATATACTTGGCATAGCAGACAGTTTCGGTATCGAGGGCGAAAAATCAAGCCCTCAAATGACAAGCAAAGAATAATGGGCGGTGTTGAGCGTCGGGAAGCCGGACGCTCGCAGGGTGTATATGTCAGCAGGTACAGCAAAGGGCTGTAGATGTTTTATGGGGTCCCCAATGGGCGCTAACGGAG
>CALZRN010000087.1 GCA_945828585.1 uncultured Bacteroidales bacterium
ACGACACCGAATCGCTTGACATGTACGTTCGCCACCATGACCACCAACTCGTGCGTCAGAAGATTCGTGTTCGCCAATATGTGGACAGCCATCTGACCTTCCTCGAGATTAAGCGCAAGAACAATAAAGGACGTACCAAAAAGAAACGTATCATCGTGCCGGGATTCGACATCACAGCCGACACGCCATCCGTGCTCAAGCACAAAAAAGGTGCAGACGAACCGGTTACCGTCAAGAGTTTTATTGACGCCAAGAGCCGTTATGAATGGTCAGAAATATACCCGCATCTATGTACGAAATTCCATCGCATCACGCTGGTCAACAAAGCCAAAACGGAACGACTGACGATTGACATGGATCTCGTCTGGGAGAATGTAGTTAGCGGCGAAGCAAAGACCTACCCCGATCTCGTCATCATCGAACTCAAACGCGACGGCAACGTACCATCCAAGATGACGCATATCATGTTGGATCATCGCATCCATCCATTCAAGATCAGCAAGTACTGCATCGGTACTGCCCTCACTACCCCGGGCATAAAAGCCAACCGGTTCAAGAAAAAGATCCGCAGTATAGAGAAAATTTTAAATAATCAATAATATGTTATTTCAGGTTGATTTAGCCAACCCCACGTTGGAGTTTCTGGAGAATGATCCAAGTATCGCTGCCCGTTTTGGCGCAGAAGACAGTATTTCGTATGTGATGCACTCTTTGGCAGAATGGCTCGGTGTGAGCGAGAACCTCATCACCATGCCGCTGATGTTCCTCTTTAACCTGCTGGTTTCGTGGAGCCTCATCTACGGCATCTACTACCGCTACAGCCGTCGCCGCGATTACTATGTGCAATTCATGCTCTTCTCCTCCGGCATGTTCCTCTTGCTCTGGCTCATGCAGATTCTCGATATCCAGACGGGCTTCGTGCTCGGTCTGTTTGCGATCTTCGGCATGATCCGGTACCGCACGGTGACAGTGCCTATCCGCGAGATGAACTATATGTTCCTCATCATCGCCCTCTCCGTCATCAACTCCCTGAGCCTCAAAGCCGATGGTCTGGCATGGTATTTGTTGCTTTTGGCAAACCTCATGATGCTGGCTATGGCATGGTTCTTTGAGTTATGGAACGGTCGTAAAAAGCTCTCCACAAAGATCATTCTTTATGAGAAAATCGAGAATATCAAGCCCGAGAACCGCGCAGCCCTCATCGCCGACCTGCAGGAGCGTACAGGCCTCGAAGTGGTAGATATCGAGATCGGACACATCGACTTCCTACGAGACGTGGCGTATATCCAGATGACCTACCCGCTCGAGCACGGCAAAACAACCAATAGTATTGACCAAATAACGAAATTCAAATAATATGAGACCGCTTCGCTCAAAGAATAAAGACCGCTTTGCTCAAGGACAAAAGACCAATATGATCCGACCGATAGTATTATGTCTTTGTTCTTTATTCCTTATTCCTTACTCGTTGTATGCCTGGTCATACGATTCCGAGACAGAGACAGAGATGCATGCGGCACAACTGCGTTTCGGAGCGGAGTTCAATAAGAAATGGCGGAACGGTCTCCAGTTGGGAGTCTCGGAAGACCTGCGTTTCGACCTCTATAACTCCGCCGTCGAACCCCACTTCCGCAAGTCCTACACCACCCTCGAGTTCGGTTACAAACCTATCGACTACCTCAAGCTAGACGTAGGTTATACCTTGCACATCATCGGAGCAGACACCACATGGTCAGCAAGCAAGAAAGCCGACCCGAACGAGTGGATACGCCACCGTCTGTTCTTCTCCGCTACGGGTTCCTACACCTTCCAATATGCGAAGATCTTCCTCCGTGAGCGAGTGCAGTTGGATATGCGTACGGACAGTGTGAACCTCTTGGAGAAGAACAAATACAATGTGTTGCTGCGTAGCAAGATAGGCACGGAGTTTATCGTCCCCGGCAAACCCGTCAAACCCTATCTCTGGCTCGAACTCATCAACACCCTCAACGCGCCCGAATACCAGCAGAAGGACGGACGGCAGTTCATTAGCGACATCCGCACGCAAGCCGGTGTCAAATGGCGCATCACCAGACTCAGCAGCCTCGATTTCTTCTATCGCTTCTCCTACGGGTACAACCGGGATATCAACATCACGAAGAATAAAGGCAGAATCGAACTGACCGAAGCGAAAGGCTTCATACATTCGATCGGCATATATTATAATTTAGATTGGTAAATATGAAAAAGATAATTATTTTTGTACTTTGTACTTTGTCCCTTGGTACTTTGTCTGCCCAGAGCCTCCTTACCCCGGAGCAACTCGCCAAACGCGAGAAAAAGAAAAATCTGACCGTCAAGGAGTGGAACACCGACTCCAAGACAAAAACCCGCTGGATGGACCGTCTCAAAGTTTATGATAGCCAGGGACGCTGTATAGAAGAAATAGAATACGCCACATACGGCCAGAAATGGCGCATCACCAGTACCTACGATGATGTCACCGGCAAAGTGATTGAAGAGGTCGAGTACAACGACCGCAATCGTCCTGTCCGCATCAAGAAGTACGAGTGGAACGCCGATGGCACCAAAGCCAAGCAGTACAACTATCTTCCCAACGGCAAACTCTACTCCGTCAAGGTGTATGAATACATCTTCTCGGAGAAATAAGCGACCCGACCCCCGGGTCGCTTATTTTGCCGTTCTCCCTCTGTTTAACCCTCGGTTCTACTCCGCCGAGCCCCATAACCCATAACCCGGAAAATCGCCATTTATGACGATTTTCCTTGCATATTCCAATTGTTTATTGTACCTTGTGTTCCATTCGCGAGGCGCACGAGAAAGCCGTAGTCGTCTCTACCTACGTCTGCACTCAGCGCGGCGCCATGCCTCTCGTACACGTGGCTGGTTGGTAAGGGAACGGGGGCTCGAAGAGGTAAACGCCAATAGAAATATAGAAGGACGTACATAGAACACCTGAACACCCTTGTATATAAACTCACACACGCGTGTGTGTATTTTAGGAAAAGAGTGTTCACCCGTTCACCTGTTCACCCTAAGCAGCCGGATGACATCCGGCGGAATGGACGAAAGAAGAAGGGAGAACGCCGCCTCTCAGACGGTGCAATGGACATACGAAAGCCGGCATTCAATGCCGGGGAATGGAAGAAAGGAAAGCCGGATAGCATCCGGCACAATGGACGAAATGAAAGCCTGCATTCAATGCCGGGGAATGGACATACGAAAGCCCCACCCGACCTCCCCTACAGGGGAGGAGATAGGAAATAGGAGAGAGGGAAACCCGCATAAAATGCGGGGCTAATGAACGAAGCAGAAACCAGATGCCGGATTAAATCCGGCGTAACTGCCAAGAAAGAAAACCCGCATACAATGCGGGGCTAATGAACGAAGGGCAAACCCGCTCGCGAAAAAAATCGTTCGAGCGTAGCGAGATAAGAACTCGCGGACACAGGACAATGAGGGGCGAGGGAACAAGACAAACCGACATATAGGCCGGGGGGAACAAGACAAACCACGGAATACCGCGGACACAGGACAATGAGGGGCGGGATGTCCGGATGCCATCCGGACGCAACTACCAAGAAGATAGCCGGGGAACAGAACAAGACAAACCGCGGAATACCGCGGATATTCCCACCCCCCCAACAAGGGCGAAAGCCCAAACCAGCGGCTCTGCCGCCAAACCCCAAAAAATCTTTGATTTTCCTTGCATATATCAAAAAAAAGTAGTAATTTTGCACGCAAAATTGAGATGCAGATGAAGAAAAGTGCAATCATAGTGCCGGAAGGATGCCAGCGGGTGTTGCTACACGCCTGCTGTGCACCGTGCTCCTCTGCCATCGTGGAATGGCTTCAGGCGCATGGTATTCAGCCTGTGATCTACTACTTCAACCCCAATATCTACCCCGAAGCGGAGTACGAGATACGCAAGGCAGAGAGCAAACGCCATGCGGAGAGTTTGGGTATCGAGTGGATAGCCCCACCCGACCTCCCCATAGAGGGGAGGAGCAGTTGGGAGATAGCACACGAGGCATGGCTCAGGGAGGTGAAAGGTCTGGAGAACGAGCCGGAACGAGGCAACAGATGCTCCGTTTGTTTCTACCATCGTCTCAAAGCCACCGCCGAGAAAGCCGCAGAGTTAGGCATCCCCTATTTCGCCACAACCTTGGCTTCGTCCCGATGGAAGAACATCGACCAGGTCAATGCCGCTGGCCTCAAAGCCTGCCAATCTACCAAACTCTCAAATCAGGGCGAAGCCCCAAACCCCAACCAGGGCGAAGCCCCAACCCCCTCTTTCTGGCCCCAGAACTGGCGCAAGGACGGCCTCCAAGACAGAAGAAACGAATTGTTAAAACAATATAACTTCTATAACCAGCTCTATTGCGGCTGCGAGTTCTCATGCCATGATCACTAATCCATTAGCCATTATTGCCCTTATCCTGACAGTCATTCTGGTCGTACCGATGATCTGTAGGAAGATCCGCATCCCCAGCATTGTGGGATTTATCCTTGCGGGAATCATCATGGGTCCCCGGGGTCTTGAACTCCTGCCTAACGTCCATTCTATTCAGGCGCTTGGCAAGATCGGCATGCTCTACATCATGCTGCAGGCAGGTATAGAAGTGGATATCAACGACTTCCGTCAGCAACGCAACCATGCCATGCTGTTTGGTATCTACTCGTTTATCTTCCCCTTCCTGTTGGGCCTGTTGACCAGCCGCCTCATCGGTTACGGCTGGGTGACGAGTGCGCTTCTGGGCGCTATGTACGGCAGCCATACGCTGATGACCTACCCCATCCTCGGTCGCTACGGCGTGCAGAAGAACAGAGCCGCTAACGTCGCTATCGGCGGCACGATGCTGACGATCACCCTCGCGCTCTTGGTCTTGGCTATTCTCAAATCGCATCTCGCCTCTACTGCCAGTCTCTCGGCATGGGCGCTTGCAGGCCGTATCGTACTGACCTTAGTACTCATCATCGGCGTCTTTCCATGGATCGCCCAACACTTCTTCAAACGCTGGACGGACGCCCGTGGAGGCTTCCTGATCGTGATGACGATGATGGTCGTCTCGGCGCTCTTAGCCGACTGGGCAGGACTGGAAGGTATCTTAGGCGCCTTCATTTGCGGCGTGGCGATGAACAGACTCGTACCGAACCTCAGCCCCGTCATGCAGCGTATCAATTTTGTGGGGAACAACCTCTTCGTGCCGCTCTTCCTTATCGGCGTGGGCATGATGATTGATATCCGCCTCCTCTGGAGCGGATGGAGCACCATCCTCATCGCAGTAGCGATGATTGGTACCAAACTGGCAGGCAAATGGATTGCTGCATGGGTGGCACAGAAGAACTTCAGCATGCAGAAAGCCGAACGCGAACTAATGTTCGGTCTGACACACGCTACCGCTGCCGGTACCCTTGCTATCGTCACCATCGGATATGAGATCGGGATCTTTGATCCCGAGATCCTCAATGCCTCCGTGGTGATGATCCTCGTGCTCTGCACCTCCGCTTCGTTCGTCACGGAGCATGCCGCCAAGGAGTTGGCATTACAGGAAGAAGCCCGTCTGGAGGCAGATAAGACCGATAACAGCTGGCAACTGATGACCATCGCCGAGAATAGGCATTACGAGCTGAAAGAACTGAGCGAACTAAGCGAACTGCCAGACCCCGATTTAGCCAATGAAGAGGACTGGAACGAAGCGCGAGGCTTGATTAACAGCCAGCGCAAGGCGGCAATCATCTACCACCCGAATCAGCCTATCAACACCATCAACCGCCTTCTTGTGGCCGTACCGCGGTACGCAGAGAAAGAGCATGATTTCATCAGTTGTTTCGGTCTCATCAGGCGTCTGAGCAGCCAGATAGGCGCCCGTGTCATCTTCTATACCAACCAGGACACCCAACGTGCCCTACAGGCTTTCTGCCACCGTAAGGGTAAGTTCCTACGCGCTTCGTATAGGGAGATGGAAGACTGGGAAGACGTGCTGATGATCGCCAAACAGATGGCGCCGGACGACATGATCGTCCTCATCAATGCACGACCCAGCACCCCGTCCTACAACCCGCTCTTCGACACCGTGCCGGATGTCTTGGAACGGTTCTTCAAGGACCATAGCTGGATGGTCGTTTATCCGGAGCAAGAGACCGGTGCCGCGGTGCCGGATCTGCTGATAGGAGACACCCCTCAAGCCAGCAGAACATGGAAAGTGGTTAGTGCGATAAAACGCGCGGTCTTATCTTTTCAACAAAGATAACCCATAAGCCAAAGAGCATGGCGTAGAACAGGTATTTGAAGAGGTAGTCATGCAGAAAATGGAACCAATCCGGATGGAACTCAATGAGTAAGGTGATCGCCGCTATGCGCGCGATATTAAAGGCATAGCAACAGAGCCATCCGAGAGGGATGAACCAGAGTTTGTGAAACCACAAACTATTTATAACTTGTGATTTATGATTTATGGTTTTATAGGGCAGCACGGTCAGGATGAGGCACATGAAGATGAAGCTCTGCTTCAGCCCCGTACAGCCCCAGATGATAGAGGTCCCTACTCCGTTATCGTAGCGGATGACATGATCGCCGACCTTATAGACCGTATCCCTAAACAGCCCCACGATCCAATAGACTGCGTCCGCTACATGGCATGCCATGAACTCAAACGGCGCCGTGATATCTATCCCGAACCACGTGACCTCATCCCCGTTCTCATCGCCTACCATGGTGAACTTCCAGAAGTAGTTCGCGATAAGAAGCGTGACCATAAAGACGATGACGTCCCTATAGGGACGGATAGAAGATAGGATATAGGAGATAGAAGATTTCATATTTGCGTTTTAGCGAACGGCACTTCATCTATCGCACAAAAATCTTTATCCAGATACTTGAAATAGCCCGCCTGGCAGACCATAGCGGCATTATCGGTCGTGAAGGAGAACGGCGGGATAAATACCTCCCAGTGGTAGCGTTTGCCGTAGTCGATAAACGCCTGACGCAGCGCACTATTGGCACTCACACCTCCGGCAACCGCCACCTGCGTCACTTTGAGGTCCTGCGCCGCTTTCTTCAGTTTTCGCATCAGAACATCCACTACCGTAGCCTGAATAGACGCACACATGTCCTCCTTGAGGTTCGGAATACGCTCCGCCAACTCATCAATCGTCTCTACTCCCTGCGCCTTCATCATGTCGCGCAGAGTGTATAAGAATGAGGTCTTGAGACCTGAGAAGGAATAGTCGTAGCCTGCTATATTGGGCTTCGCAAACGGATATTTCGTTGCATCCCCTTCTTTGGCAAGTTTGTCAATCCACGGTCCGCCGGGGTACGGAAGACCTAATACTTTGGCGCATTTATCAAACGCCTCGCCTGCGGCATCATCGATCGTCTGACCGATGATTTCCATATCGTTATAAGCTTTGACGAGCACAATCTGGCTGTTACCGCCGGAAACGAGCAGACAGAGGAAGGGGAACGACGGATGGTGGAGCCCCGTGCCGTCCTCCACGAAATGCGCGAGGACATGCCCCTGCAGATGGTTGATGTCAATCAGCGGAATACCTAACGCTAATGCCAGTCCTTTCGCAAAAGACGTACCGACGAGTAAGGAACCCAACAGTCCCGGACCACGTGTAAAAGCAATCGCAGAGAGGTCGGTCTTCTCCACTCCTGCGCGTTTAAGCGCCGTGTCCACCACCGGCAGGATATTCTGCTGATGGGCACGACTTGCCAACTCCGGCACCACGCCTCCAAACTCCTCATGCACCTTCTGACTCGCGATTACATTACTACGTAATATACCATCTACGATGACTGCCGCAGAGGTATCATCGCAACTGGATTCAATCGCCAATATTACTGTCTTCTTTTCCATCTTCGAACGAATTTCGCTGCAAAATTACTACTTTTTCTGCAAATGTGCAAATAAATTTGCGTATATCAATAAATTTTTGTACCTTTGTGCGCTTTTTTTGAAGTAGCTTATTACTAACGAGAAATTATATACATTATGAAGAAGATTTTAACAATTTGT
>CALZRN010000088.1 GCA_945828585.1 uncultured Bacteroidales bacterium
GGTGCTCCTTGCACAAATTGCCACCAAAACCTGCTTGTAAGCAAGCTTACAGATAGTTTTTACTACCAATTTGGCAACTCTGCGAGTTAAAAGCACTCAAAGACATAAACATAAAAAATATCTCATTTCAGATCAAAAAATCAAAGAACGCATGTAAAAACATTGCGAATCAGTTGTCGCAAAGATGCGACAAAAATGCACAGGGATTGTCGCAAAGATGCGACAAAAATGCACAGAGAGGCAGAGGGGCGGAGGAAAACATAGAAAATATACAGAAATACAGAAATACAGGAATACAGAAATACAGGAATACAAAAATACAGAAATACAGAAAGACAAAAATACAGAAAGACAGAAATACAGAAAAACAGAAATATAGAAATACGGAAATACAGAAATACAGAAATACAGAAATACAGAAATACAGAAATACAGAAAGACAAAAATACAGAAATACAGAAATACAGAAATACAGAAATACAGATACACTATACATATATTATGGAAACATACATTATCAAACGTGACGGTAAACGCGAGTTGTTTACCCTTGACAAGATCAAGAATGCGATCAGTAAGGCATTCTTAGCAGTAGGCGCCTTTGCAACGGAAGAGACGTTAGGTGCCGTGTTATCTCACTTACGCGTACATGACGGACAGACCGTAGAGGAGATCCAGAACCAGGTAGAGGTGGCGTTGATGGCAGAGGGATACTACCAGGTTGCGAAGGCGTTCATTCTGTATCGCCAGGGCCATACGGAGGATCGTGAGACTCAGCAGCGTCTGGATTTCATGATGAACTACGTTCAGGCAAGTAATGCAGCAGAGGGTTCGAAATTTGACGCGAACGCGAACGTAGAGCACAAGAACATCGCTACGCTGATCGGCGAACTGCCGAAGCAGGGCTTCATCCGTCTGAACCGCCGTCTGTTGACCGAGCGCATCAAAGAGATGTACGGCAAGGAGCTGAGCGACAAGTACATGAGTCTGCTGAACCAGCACTTCATCTACAAGAACGACGAGACGAACCTCGCTAACTACTGCGCGTCGATCACCATGTACCCGTGGCTGATCGGCGGCACGAAGTCGATCGGCGGCAACGCTACTCCTCCGAAGAACCTGAAGTCTTTCTGCGGCGGATTCATCAACATGGTGTTCATGGTGAGCTCGATGCTTTCAGGCGCGTGCGCTACGCCCGAGTTCCTTATGTATATGAACTATTTCATCGAGAAGGAATTCGGCGAGGATTACTACAAGCGCGCGGATGAGGTAGTCGATCTGAGTCTGAAACGCCGCACGATCGACCGCATCATCTGCGACTGCTTCCAACAAGTTGTTTACAGCCTGAACCAGCCGAGCGGTGCCCGTAACTTCCAGTCGGTATTCTGGAACATCAGCTACTACGACCGCTACTATTTCCAGAGCCTGTTTGAGAACTTCCGTTTCCCGGACGGCGAAGCGCCTCACTGGGACAGCCTGAACTGGCTGCAGAAGCGATTCATGAACTGGTTCAACGAAGAGCGTACGCGTTCGGTGCTCACGTTCCCGGTAGAGACGATGGCGCTGTTGGCAGAGAACGGCGATATCAAAGACAAGGAGTACGGCGATTTCACGGCAGAGATGTACGCGAAGGGTCACTCGTTCTTCACCTACGTGAGCGACAATGCAGACAGCCTCTCAAGTTGCTGCCGTCTGCGTAACGCGATCACGGACAACAGTTTCAGCTACACCCTCGGCGCCGGCGGTATCTCGACGGGTTCGAAGTCGGTATTGACGATCAACCTGAACCGCGCTATCCAGTACGCCGTACGTAACAACATCCCTTATCAGGCGTATGTAGAGGAGGTGGTCGATCTGATGCACAAGGTTCAGCTGGCATACAACGAGAACCTCAAGAACCTGCAGGAGAAAGGCATGCTTCCGCTGTTCGACGCCGGCTACATCAATATCGGCCGTCAGTATCTGACGATCGGTGTGAACGGTCTGGTAGAGGCAGCAGAGTTCCTCGGTCTGGAGATCAAAGACACGCCGGAGTATGCGCATTTTGTTCAGGAGCTGCTCGGCATCATCGAGAAGAAGAACAAAGAGTACCGCACGAAAGATGTGATGTTCAACTGCGAGATGATTCCTGCGGAGAACGTGGGTGTGAAACACGCCAAATGGGATCGCGAGGACGGTTATGTCGTTCCGCGTGACTGCTACAACAGCTATTTCTACATCGTTGAGGACAAGAGCCTGAATGTGCTGGATCGTTTCCGTCTGCACGGCAGGAAGTACATCGAGCACCTGACCGGTGGTTCGGCTCTCCACTGCAACCTGGAGGAGCACCTGAGCCAAGAGCAGTACCGCCAACTGCTGCGCGTAGCGGCTATCGAGGGCTGTAACTACTTCACGTTCAACATCCCGAACACAATCTGCAACGACTGCGGTCATATCGACAAGCGTTACCTGAAGGAGTGTCCTCACTGCCACTCGAAGAACGTGGACTACCTGACCCGCGTCATCGGTTACATGAAACGTGTGTCGAACTTCTCTGAGGCACGCCAGAAAGAGGCCGCTCAGCGTTACTACGCAGAGCAGAACAAAGCGCCGAAATGCTGAAAGTAGCATCTTACGACATCGTTTTTCAAGAGATTCCCGGGGAGGTGACGCTTGCGCTCAACCTCTCTGGGTGTCCTTGTCATTGCCCGGGATGCCACAGCCAGCACTTATGGGAGGACGTCGGTGAGGAGCTGAATGAGGGGCTTCTGGATGCGCTGGTGGCAAAGTATCAGGGGCTTATCACCTGTGTCGCTTTCATGGGCGGAGATCAGGCGCCGGAGGAAGTGGCGGAGTTGGCGAAGGGCCTCTCTTTGAAAGCCGCATGGTACTCCGGACGGATGAATCTGCCGGCAGTCGATGGGACTTTTGATTATGTGAAGATCGGTCCGTATATCGAGTCGCTCGGCGGCCTGAAAAGCGAGAAGACGAACCAACGACTCTACAAGCGAGTAGGGGAGAGATGGGAAGATATCACTTCGTCTTTTTGGAAGAAGCAACTGCACGCATAAATGCCCCGCAAGGCTACTGCAAAATTCCATATATGAAAATTTTTTGCAAAAAAAGTCAAAAAAATTTGCATATATCAAAAAAAAGCAGTACCTTTGCACCCGCTTTTTAATCGAAGGCACTTGTGCCGAGAAAAAATCGGTTAAAAACCGCTTTTGAGAAATCGAAGGCACGCACGGTGGTCTTAGCTCAGTTGGCAGAGCATCGGATTGTGGTTCCGAGTGTCGTGGGGAGCTTAAGACGAAAACTCTAATCCGTTGTAACTGAATAAGTTACGGCGGATTTTCGGTTAAAGTGGCCCGAAAATGTCCCGAAAATTCATTCAAAAAATTCGGGAAATAAATCGAACAAAAGCACTAAAATATCTGGCATCGTAACTCTGTTTTCAGCAAAGAAAATGGAGAAAAAAAAATGTCAACTCTTAGTCAATTTTCACCGCTCTTTGCGGGCTATGCCCCAGCGGTAGTGAAACACATTGCGACCGGATGGTTTATCGAGTATTACGTAACCAATCCTTTCACCCAAACATTAGAGCGTCGCAAGTTCCGATTAAACAATCTGCGCAAGCGTTGTCGTACTGCAATGGAGTTCAGAGTGCAGGCGAACACTATCTGTAGCCAACTCAATGTGAAGCTGGCTAACGGATGGAATCCCTTTAACGAGGATGTCAAAACGGAGAACCCGGGCGCAGTACCTATTAAGATTGTTTACGAGCAGTATTTCCGTGACGTGGAAAAAGACCTCCGTCCTGATACTCTACGAGGTTATAAGGCATTCAGCCGTAGGCTTCTTGAGTGGTGTGATAAGAGAAGCCCGGATATGCTGTTAAAGGACTTCTCTGATGTAATGGCTGTCCGCTATCTGGACGAGCAGCGCCAAAAGAACAATTGGGTAAATGCCACCTTTAACAATAACCTTGTGAGCGCCCAAGCATTCTTTACTTGGTGCGTGAAGAAGAAGTTCATCGAGAAGAACCCATTCTACGGTATTTCCAAGAAGAAGAAAGAAGCCAAGAAGCGTACCATAATTAACGCAGACGCACGTGCTATCATGCGTGAATGGTTTATGAATAATAATCCGGGTTATCTGCTCATCTGTGAGTTGGTGTTCCAATCGCTGATCCGACCGACCGAAATCAGCAAACTGCGCGTGAGCGACGTTGATTTGGAGCACAAAGTAATTCACTTGGATGGCAGTATAACCAAGACAAAGTACTCGCGTAAAGCCGTGTTGAGCGACGAACTGATTGAGATACTTGGACGTAACATCCAAGGAGCGAACCAAGATGATTACCTCATCAGTAACGGCTACCTGCCCGGCAAAGAGCCTATCAGTTCCCGCATGTATCGCAAGACGTGGGACAAAATGCGTAAGCAGTGCCACCTCCCGGACACCATGCAGCTCTACTCCCTCCGTGATACGGGTATTATCAGCCTGTTTGATAATGGAGCAGACGCAAATACTGTCAAGGGAGCAGCAGACCACCACAACCTCAACATTACGTCCATCTACTGTGACCACGTGGATGACAACCTTGTTGAGAAAGTCCGCAAGCACTCGGCTAAGTTCTAAGAGATTGGCGGTCGGGGATTAGTCCTCGACCAGCCAAAACTCTCCTTTCATCAACTCTGACATTCCATCTTCCGTGAAGGTAGCGGTTATCTTCTCACAGATATACCGCTGCCCATGGATGACGAACAGCGAACGAACATTCGGGATATCTTTCGCAAGGAACTTGAACTTGTATTTCTTATTGGATGCTATGCGGTGCGTATTGGCATTTGATCCGAACAAGTTAGAGCGCAGGCGCATACTCAAGCCTGTCAGCTCAAAGTCCATCTCACGCGGGTACGTCAGCACATTGTCAATCACCGGAAACAACAACTTCCCGCGCATAGCATTATGGGTGCTACCCGTCCAGAAGCCCATATATAACTTGTCAAAGTACTCTACCGACCTTTCACTTTCGCCTGCCGATAGCTTCTTATCGGCATAGTCCCATGGTATCGTATTATTGGCACCGTTCAGGTACTCGCCACATTCCAAGAAGAAGGCATTGCCTTTGAATTGACCGTCAGCGTACGCTTCATCAATCCATACCGGAACAATCTTCATTTCAATCGTCTCTGCATTCTCATCGACGATAGAGTCACCAAACATATTTACCGGCTCCAAGGTGTTCAGATAGCGGGTATTGCCGGACAAATTGGCAGGCTGATTAGGGTCAGCCAAATACGAGCCATAGTTGCGCAATACAAAGTATGTATCTTCATTCCGGCAATAGTAGAGATAGCTTGGACTCCAGCCGTTGTATTCCTCCTGCACATAGTCCGCTGCACCTCTCATTTCTATATAGAGACGCTGCGCACCATTTACTTCCTTGTAGAATTTGCCATTATTATACGTGCCCAAACTATAGGACAAAATAACGTCCTGCGTTTTCATCATGTCAACGAACCATTTGCAGGAATAGTATTTCCATTTCCGGTGGTTACACTCCGCAAATTTGAGGTTGACGTATTCCCTGTATTTACAAGAACCAGCATCCTCCACGGTTGAGGAGAACTCGTCCACGATGTTCGTTAACTCAACTGTACCCGCCGAAGCAATCGCTTCCGTAGAGAAACGGAACGATATATGCTTCGAAACATGATCGATGTCGAACTCTCCATTGAGGAAATACTCCAACTGTTCAAACAGCTCTGTGAGCGTCCAGTGCGGCAAAGCCGTTGCCCAGTTGAAACACTTCCACGCATATGGGAGCGTATTGCATACGATAAGGTAGCGATATTGACTATCCATCAGCTTTGAGAAATCATACGAATAACCGACCGCGTTGCAGATCTGCTCAAGGAGATAAATGAGATACGGCTGGAACGACAGTCCACGCGTATCGTAATACCACGACGAAGGCCAGTTGTCTGTATCGTTGGTGCGGTTCTGAAGGTTGCCGGTGGAGTTATTGACCCACGGCAAAGCAAGATAATTAAGCCCATTACTTATACTATGCGCTATGTGCGAATTAGCAGGAAACGAGGACGGCGAAGTGTCTGGATAGCCAAGGCTCATTTCATTGATATAGATGATATCGAAATCGTCGGCATAGTTCGAGACGGACTTGCCTTCAAGGAACTGTGTCTTAACCTCAATATCGCTTATCTCCGTGATAGTGATAGAGCCGTGACGATAGAATAATCCATTCCTGATTTCACAGTCAAAAAGCAGTTTCTGCGCCACTACGTCCTTGCGGTTTATATGCCCGAAAATAGTTAAGTTTTCAGGACATCCGGCAAGAGGGAACGTAATCGACAAGGAATAACTGTCAGCACCGGAGAAATACCGATTTTCGCTAACAAAATCGAATGCCGTTCCTTTCTTCAAAACGGCTAACTTATGGTCCACATATATTTCCATAATAAAAAGATTTACCTAAGCGATTGCAAAGGTAAACCTTTTCTGATAAATACGAAAAGACAGGTTTATTCGAAGATGTCAGACTTGAGCAGAAAATCCTCCATGCTTACTATCTCCACTCCTTCATCATCTATCCATCCGCGCTGAAAATCATTGCCAAGTATGATGATCTTGCGGAAATGATCCGGGATGTTCACCAACGGGCGTTCCTCCTTGCGGGTTTTTTCGTTGTCTTGGAGTACGAATGCCGATTGGATATACATTCTCTGTGGCGGATTATTCACTACGAAATCTACCTCCAAGTTCTTCCTTATACGTTTTCCTTCCGGAGTTGTTTCCCATATCTCTACTTGCCCCACATCCACGCTATAACCACGCAGACGCAACTCATTATATATCACATTCTCCATAATATGGGTATCTTCCTGCTGACGGAAATTAAGCAGCATATTGCGTATTCCCAAGTCCTCAAAATAATACTTGGAAGCAGACCCGATATATTTGCGTCCTTTCACATCATACCGCTGCGCTTCGCTGATAATAAAGGCATCCTGCAAGTGCTCCAGATAATGCCCAATAGCGGCTGGTGAGATGACTAACTGCTCGCCTGACATAAAGGTATTGACAATGTTATTGGGATTGGTGCATGACCCTATGCAGGAAGCCAGTACCTGAATCAACCTCCTCATCCCCTCCGGATTACGCAAGTGGTTACGCTCGATTACATCCTTGAGATAGGTTGTCTCGAATACCGTTTGGAGATATTGCTTCTTTTCCTCCTCTGTTTTTAAGAGGGCTACATGAGGAAGACCACCATACCGATAATAGTCAAACAATGCTTTCCGATAATCACCACCAACGCCCTCATAGTACTCGGCAAAACTCAGCGGACGAACCCTAATCTCCCATCCGCGTCCTCTGAACTCCGTTACTACGTCCTTACTGAGGAATTTGCTGTTACTGCCCGATACGTATGTCTCAACGTTTTTCATGTGTCCCAGACTGAGAAGAACACCTACAAAGTTATCGACTAACTGCACCTCATCCAATATAACATAGCTCTTCTTGCCATCATGAACGATATGGGAATCGATGTAATCCAGTAATCGTTCCGGGTTTAGTAATTTCTTGTTCTGCAGGTCGTCCAATGCCAAACCAATGATATGATCTTCCGCTACCCCTTGTGATAGAAGGTACTTGCGGAATATCTCAAACAGAAGATAAGACTTACCGCACCGACGGATGCCGGTTACGATCTTGATCATCCCGTTGCCATCGGCACGGACAAGTTTCTGGAGGTAAGATTTTCGAGAAAATTCCATATTTACGTCATTTTTTTGTGATTTGCTACTAAAATTTGACGCAAAAGTACTACATTTTTTTGAAATACGCAAATTTTATTCCAAAGAAAATGCGATTTT
>CALZRN010000089.1 GCA_945828585.1 uncultured Bacteroidales bacterium
AAGGGCTGAGAATATGCCTGTACTTGAGGGAAAGAGAATGATTATGATGATTGCTCCTAACAAGAAAAAGTAATCTGCGTGGCAGATCACAATATTATTAACTAATTAAAAATCAAAAGAATAATGCGGATATTATCCAGATTAATTTTGAACGTATTCATAATGAAGATAAAGTCTTGAGTTACAAGAAGCTGCACAAGAATCTAAAGCATGAGGAAAACTGTATGATCCTTCATGAACGCCCATGGTACGACATGCTTCGAAGCGAAGTAGATGGCTATTATGACGAGGAAAAGAAACTCTATTTTCATTATTGGTTAAAGGCGAAATCAATGGTAACATTATGGGCTCCATACCCATTGAGCGAAAACGCTGAGCAAGTGATTACATCACTTGACAATCATTCCACTTTCCGTGGCAAATTAAGCCTCATGCGGCAGAATGCAGGTTCTATTATAATGTGTATTATCTTAAGTTTTATATGCTTTTTCGGTTTCCGATCGCGCGGGGATAAATACAGCTTATGGTACATACTTGGGTCTATAGTCCTGATGGCACTCTGTGCATTATTTTTATGGCAGGATAAAGCTGTGATGTGCTTTGTTTTAGGCATATTAGCCTTGATTTGGCTCTTCTTCTTTAGTCATAACAAATGGTTAATATGGATTATAGATTCCATATTCGACTAAATGCTTTCTCTTTGCCCTGTTCTGTGGCATTTTTATCATCAAGACTTATCTTTTTAGCATTTTTCTTGTCAAATTATTTGCTCAATTCAAAATTTTACACTATCTTTGCACCGAATTTAACAAAAAAGTCAGGGGATGGGATTCCCCGCAGTACAGAACAACATAATGAAAAATTTAAGAAAACAAACTTGGGGCGAGACCCCGAAATTTGAAAATACAAGATTAGATACGGGTAATGGGTAAAGCCTATCGGGGATTCCGTATCTGGTAAGTTCTGCTGTAGCGGGGACTAAGGACGAAAGTTCTGAGTTTCCGCTGTTTTTTTGTGAAAAATGAAGAAAAAATGAAAAAAATGATCGGAGTATGTAAAAATTGAAAAATTTACGGTATATATACATGTGAAAAGCCAATACAATGCATAAAGCTATAAACAGCCTTTTGCATAAATAACAATATTATTAACTAATACTTTTATTCCTATGAAAGAAGTTAATTTAACTATGGAGGAGTGGCAACGCTTAGCAGCCACTACTCCGCTGGAAAGGAAAAGAGCCTTGGGACCCTCTCTCTGCCATCGGGGCACATTGCAAAGGGCATAACGCCCACAGCATAGGCATCTGCTATGTCGGCGGACTGAATGACAAAGGCAAACCTGCCGACACACGTACACCGGCACAACGTGAAGCCATGCGCTCCCTGCTTATATCTCTCAAACACCGATTCCCGGATGCAACCATTCACGGACACCGTGACTTTGCTGCCAAAGCCTGTCCTTGTTTCGATGCAACTGCCGAATATGCATACTTGTCTGCTGAACCGGCTAACCCCAATACGGAGCCTATGAATACGATTCCTCTTATTGCCGTACTTATAACGCTATGTCTCTTGTCCTTCTGTCCTTCCTGTAAAACAGTTGCGCCAACCGTCACCACTCCGCACAATGACAGCATCGTCATTCGCAACATCTACCACCATGATAGTATTTATTTGCACGACAGCATGGCGGTTGCAATGGTGCATGACACGGTGTTTGTTCACAGGTGGCACACGGACATCCGTTATTCCATAAAACACCACACCGACACCATCTACCAAGATAAAGAAACGGTCATTACTTTGCCACCGGAGAAATACATCCCTCCTTTCTATCGTTGGTGTACCCGTGTTCTCATTATTGTCATCTGTTGCCTGATCCTTTATATTGTCATCCGTCTTGTCATCAAATACTACACTCTCCGTTAACCTCTCTTTCTTTTGAGCTCCTATGTTCCCCCGCGACATCAACCGCGTAGCGCCGTAAGCCCTATCGGCATACAAAAAGAAATCCGGCCCACAAGGCCGGATTTCTTTTGCTCTCTCTCGCCGTAAGTGGCGCACGTTCGCGATCGATTAACGTACGCGCTCGCAGTAGCTACCGTCACGGGTGTCCACGCGGACGATCTCGCCTTCGTTGATGAACAACGGCACGCGAATCTCTGCGCCGGTCTCCAGCGTAGCAGGCTTCAGGGTGTTCGTCGCAGTGTCGCCCTTCAGACCCGGCTCGGTGTAGGTAATCTGCAGCTCTACCTTCGTCGGCAGCTCTGCAAACAGGATCGTGTCGGTCGAAGCGTCGGAAACAACCTCGCAGGTCATGCCTTCTTTGAGGAAGTCCACACCGGTGATCAGGTCATGAGCGATGGGCACCTGCTCGAAGGTCTCGTTATTCATGAAGATGTAGTCAGCACCCTCTTTGTAGAGGAACTGATACGGGCGA
Source organism: uncultured Bacteroidales bacterium (assembly GCA_945828585.1). GTDB lineage: Bacteria > Bacteroidota > Bacteroidia > Bacteroidales > Paludibacteraceae > Colicola. The sequence goes on from CALZRN010000089.1 coordinate 2,443, forward strand.
CGCTCTACGCGTACGTCCTCGAGTTTCTCACCGATGTTGAAGCGGCGCTCCAATACGCGGCCATCGACTACATCTTTAAATTTCACACGCATAATTGTGTTTCCCTTACCCGGTTTAACGTGAAGGAACTCAATTACGAAATACAGACGGCCGTCCATGCGAATGCATACGCCGTTTTTGATGTCTTGAGAGTTAATCATAAATAGTTATTTGTATTATTTTATTTACCTTTGCTCGAAAAATCGCGCAAAGTTACAATTTTTCTTGCATATATGCAAATTTTTTAGTAATTTTGCACTCAAAATCGAAGTATTATGGAATCATTGCGTGCTTTTTTTGGTCCTTTTGACATTTGGCAGGTGCTATCCTCGTTTATTTTCATGATTGCTATCATCGATCCTTTCGGCAATATACCCATCACCATCGCGATGGAGAAAAGGGGTATTCGGATTCATGCCGGCAAGGTCTGTATCGCCAGTCTGGTGATCTTGATGTCCTTCCTCTTTTTGGGCGAATGGATGCTCAAACTCTTCGGCGTGCAGATTGAGTATTTCGCTATCGCCGGTGGTTTCGTGATCTTCCTGATGGCATTAGAGATGGTGCTGGACATCACGATCTTCCAGAACGACAAGCTCGAGGGCGAGATCGGGTCCGGCAGCGCTATCGTGCCGCTGGCTTTCCCGATGTACGCCGGCCCGGGTGCCTTCACGGCCTTGCTGGCGATCACCGCAGAGTATTCCACCGGCAACCTCTGCATCGCTCTGCTGCTTTGTATGTTGGTGCTCTACCTGGTGCTGATCGGCACAAACTGGCTGACGAAGTACCTTGGTACCACGGCGCTTTATATCATCCGTAAGTTTTTCGGCATCATCGTCCTTGCCATCTCCTGCAAGTTGATGTTCGGCAATCTGGCGACGGTCTTCTAATAGACCGGCCTGCAGCCTGACAGAATCTGTCAGCGCAGCGGTCTGTCAGTGAACGAAGTGAACGATCTAAATATAAATCTATATGAAAAGCTTTAGTGAAATGACTATCGCGATGGCCTCGGACCATGCGGGATTTGCGTTGAAGCAACAGGTACAACTGTTTCTGGAGGACAACGGCGCAAAAGTGAAAGATTTCGGTTGCTACAATGCGGAGAGTTGCGACTATCCGGATTACGCGCACCCTCTGGCGGACGCTGTGGAGAAGGGTGAGTACGAGTTCGGCATCATCATCTGCTCTACCGGCAACGGCATCTGCATGACCGCTAACAAGCATCAGGGTATCCGTGCTGCTCTCTGCTGGGACACGAAGTTAGCGGAACTGGCGCGCCAGCATAATAATGCGAATGTCCTGGCTCTGCCTGCCGGATTTATCTCTTCGGTAAAGGCGCTGGACATCGTTCGTACGTTCTTCCAGACCGATTTTGAAGGCGGCCGCCATGAGCGTCGGGTTAACAAGATCGCGCTTCATTAACGCGTTACGCTGCTACGCGAGTTATGCGCTGAATCGTCTCGGTTCAGCGCTTTTCCGTACACCGTACACCGTCCACCATACACCTCTCTTCGTCTCCGTCGAGCCCTCCGCCGTCTGCCAGCTCCACTGCCCGGCGTGTCCGGTGAGTATAGGGAAGACCGCTACGCTGACTGAACACAGACCGGCTACGCCTGACAGAACACAGACCGATCATGCATCTGTGAATCAGTCCGTCAGCGAAGCGGTCTGTCAGCGAAGCGGTCTGTCAGCGACGCGGTCTTTCAGCCCGCAGGGCGGTCTTATGCCCCGCGACCTCTGGGAGCGGGCTTTATCGCAGATAAAAGACTCGGCATGGGTTGTGCAGTTTTATTTTCAGGGCGAACCCCTGCTCAACAAAGACCTGCCCCTCATGATCCGTGAGGCGCACGACGCCGGGCTCTATACCATCGTCTCGACCAACGCGCAGGCGATGACTCCTGAGCTCGCAAAAGCCCTTGTCGCCGCCGGTCTCGACCGCATCATCATATCCATGGACGGCCTGACGCAGGAGTCCTACTCCGCCTACCGCGTCGGCGGCTCCCTCGACCAGTGCAAAGCCGCCCTCCGCTACCTCCGAGAAGCGAAATCAGTCTGTCAGTCCGAAGGACGGTCTGTGTTCTGGGGCACACCTGGCAGTGGTCTGTCAGGCGGAGCCGGTCTGACTATCGAACTTCAAGTCCTGCGGTTAAAATCCAACGAGCACGAGTGGCGGGCTTTCCGGAAGGAGTACAAGGCCCTCGGCGCGGACCGGCTGGTCTTCAAGACCGCGCAGCTATACGACTACCGTCACGGCCATCCGCTCATGCCCTCCGAGCCCCGCTACCGCCGCTACGAGCAGCATGCCGACGGACTCTGGTATCGCAAGCCTCTTGGCAAAGGTTGTTTTCGCGTCTGGAGTGGGGTAGTGATTGCCGCCAACGGGGATGTACTGCCGTGTTGTTATGATAAGGATCATGCGCACGCGTACGGCAATCTCCGCACCGCCTCTCTCCGCGAACTCTTCTCCGGCCCTGCCGCCCGCACCTTCCGCACCCAAGCGCTGCTCCAACCCCCTCAAATCTGTCAAGAATGTTGGAAATAAAAACCTTTGAAGTCGGGTCCTTCGGTACGAACATGTACCTCGTGTCCGGTGAAAGCGGTATTATCCTCATCGACCCTGCCTGCAGCTCCCTCTACGAGCAGCAGATGCTCTACCGGTCTGTCAACGAAGTGGTCTGTCAGCAACGCGGTCTGTCAGCTGAAAGCGGTCTTACTATCCTCGCCACCCACGGCCACCTCGACCACCTCTGGGGTGCCGCTTGGGCGTGCGAACAATGGCACACCCCGGTTCTCATGCATGAGGCGGATATCCCCATGGCAAAGGCGATGCAGGCGCAGTACGACCTTTTCGGCATCGGCGGCACCCCCGTCCCCTTCCCCCTTGAGCCGCTACCTGTAAATCAGTCTGTCAGTCCGCAGGACGGTCTGTCAGCGGCCCTGACTGGGTCTGTGCTCTGTCAGCGAAGCGGTCTAACAATCCTCTCCACCCCCGGCCACACGCCCGGCTCGGTTTGTTTCTATTTTCCCGAGGACGGCGTCCTCTTCTCCGGCGACACGCTCTTTCAAATGGGTTACGGCCGCACCGACCTCCCCGGCGGCGACATCCGGCAACTCTGGCACTCGCTCGATCTGCTTCTCGCCTTGCCGCCGGAGACTGTCGTTTATCCCGGTCACGGTGCCCCCACCACCATCGCCGCCGAACGCCGCCGGTAAATCGGTGACAGCATTTACCCCTTATTTACTACTTGTTTTGAGCTCATTTGGGGCCGTTTAGGGCTCGTTTAGGGCTCAATCCCGCGACGTGATCGCGACCACATCGTGACCAGTACGCAGGGTCGGTGTCCCCCTCTTTCGCTGTATCCATTTTGCAAAAATACGTAAAAAAGCACTTTTCTACTTCCCGAGCCCTTAAATTTAGTAATTTTTATATTAGTAACAATTTTATTACTAATTTTTTTGTTACTTTCATTTTTTTTTCGTACCTTTGCAGCGGATTTCTCCGCGTCGTTGGGGTAAGACATCGCTGGTAAACAAGGTATCGGAGCAGATGAACGGGCTTACGCAGTATCAGATACGTTTTGTGCGGGGCCGTCATGGACGGAAAAGATATTCATTTCACTGACCGATTTTTATTCATTGGCTTCGCCGCAATGCGCATTTATTGAGTTAATAATCTATGAAAGCAATTTCTTTACATAGCGTCGTGCCCGTACGGGCAGAGGCGCGGGAAGGCGCAGAGCAGGAGACCCAGATGCTCTTCGGCGAGCTGTGCGCCGTGTTGGAGGAACAAGCCCGATGGTACCGCATCCGCCTGGACGCGGATGGTCAGGAGGGATGGGTCGATGCGAAGATGATCGCCCCTATCGTCGGTAAGGATTATACCGCTTATCGCCGGGCGCTGAAAGACGCCGCTGTGGTCGCGATGCCTATGGCATACGCCGTGAGCGAGCATAACGGCCAGACCATCCCGCTGACCGCCGGAACGCGGCTCACGAACTATAAAGACGGACGGTTTGAGGTTCTAGGCGTAGGCTTCCGTATCGATCCGTCGATGGTGCTTGCCAAGCCTCTCGATCTAAACCCGCAGAACCTCCTGCAGGCGGTGCGTTTCTTCCTGAACGTCCCCTATCTATGGGGCGGCAAGAACGCCATGGGCATGGATTGCTCGGGTTTCGTACAGGTCGTCATGAGTCTCTTCGGCAAGACCCTGCCGCGCAACGCCTCCCAACAGGTCTCATGCGGACGCGCTATCCGCTCGCTCAAGAGCGCGCAGCCGGGCGACCTCCTCTTCTTCGACCACGAGGACGGCAAGATCAGCCACGTAGGTATCCTCCTTCAGAAGGCCTCCGACCAGACTCCGACAACCCTCATCCATTGCTCCGGGCGCGTTAAGGTAGAGCGCCTCGATGAGACCGGTATCTTCTCCGTCGAGCTCTCCGACAAAGCCCATCCCGACGGCCTTTATACGCATCATCTGCTAGCCATCCGAAGAGTATAAAAATGTAACAACCCCACATTCATGCAAGCATGATGCAGGGTTGTTTCATTTCGTACCGCGAGTGGGACTTGAACCCACACAGCCATCACTGGCCAAAGGATTTTCGTACATTCGCTGTCGATCATTCAGCGTCTGCTTGGACTATGTCTTAACCATATCCCGTAGGACGTAGGTTGTGGGTATATAGTCTCTACACATTTAGGCGTTGCCGCCACTTAGCTCGGCGTTCTTGACATTTATAAGGCTGTCACCTTCGCCGAATTAGCCCACTTCTACTTCAGGCCTTTCGACCTGAGCACTCTTTACCTTTGTTTTTTCCTCGATAATTGGTAGTTAGCGCATGACAATTAGGGCATAATAACTGAAGATTTTCCAATCGTTGGTCATCGCGTATAGCATTGATGTGATGTAACTCCAACGCTATCGGTTGTCCTTGCCATTCTGTCAATCCGCAACATTCACATTTACGTTGCTTAATACCTTCGCGGAGCAAACGCTCACGCAAATGATTTGCATTCACAAATGTAGAATGTTCTACCAAAATCATCTCTAACGGTTGAGGTGCTCGGAGTGGCTTGTGCCGTATTCCTTGATTCCAACCTTGTCCCGTCATGTGAGAGGTGTCGAGGTGTAACTCTTGAATCTTGCGTTTAACGGTGTCGTAGTTGCTTCCGGCTACACGCAGATGTAACTTTTCAATTACTTGCGCATAAGAGAAACTTGTACGTACCGCTTCTACAAAATCTTGATCAGTCCATTTTCGTTTAGACATAAGCAAAAAATGTTTCGCTAAAGTCCTTCGTGTCTACCGATTCCACCATCGCGGCGATCTTGGTTTTCCCAAATCGGGTGCAAAGGT
>CALZRN010000090.1 GCA_945828585.1 uncultured Bacteroidales bacterium
CAGCGAGGAAGCTTACAACGCCATCTGCCGTTTTCTCGGCGCTAACTGGTACGCAGTTATCGGTTCGCTCGGTATTGCGTTCCTCGTATTGGTGCATTTCTGCTATGGTCTCTATCTGACCATCCAGAACCGTGCAGCACGTGGTAACGACCGCTATGCGGTAACCGACAAGAAAAAAGGAGTGACCTGGGAGAGTGAGAACATGCTCGTCCTCGGCTTTATCATCCTCGGTTTCGTCTGTCTGCACCTCTACAACTTCTGGTTCAAGATGCAGTTTGCGGAGCTCTCCGGCATCGAGACCGGTGCGTTTGATCCGCAGAACGGTGCGGCTTACGTCAAGGAACTGTTCACTACCTCGCTTTGGGGACAGATTTACTGTGTGCTCTACCTCCTTTGGCTCGTTGTTCTCTGGCTCCACCTCAATCACGGTGTGGGCTCGGCGATGACCTCCATGGGACTCAACAACCTCAAGTGGCAGAAACGCGTTGAGGTCATCAGCACGGTCGTAGCAACCCTCGTGGTACTGCCGTTCGCGGTAGTTGTTCTCTACTATTTAGGCATGGGAATAGGCATGCTTTGCTAAATGGTAAATAGTAAATGACTAAATGGTAAATGACATTATGGCAAAGAAAGAAGATATAATTGAAGCAGCTGCAACGGCTGCCAAGAAAGTAGCAGTAAAGGCCGCAGAGGCAGCGTTGGATGTAGCAGAGAAGGTGCTCGACAAAGCCGCTGAGGCATTAGATGACGTTAAAGAGGCTCCGAAGGCGGAGGCTAAACCGGCTGCCAAGAAAGAGGCTAAAGTGATCACACCGGAGATGGCGAAGATCCCTGCTGGCCCGTTAGAGCTGAAGTGGACCAACTATAAGAACCATCAGAAACTCGTTAACCCTGCTAACAAACGTCGTCTTGACGTCATCGTAGTTGGAACTGGTCTTGCCGGAGCTTCGGCTGCGGCTTCGCTTGCAGAGATGGGATTTAACGTCCTCAATTTCTGTATCCAAGATTCTCCGCGTCGTGCGCACTCGATTGCTGCACAAGGCGGTATCAACGCAGCGAAGAACTACCAGAACGACGGTGACTCCGTCTATCGTCTCTACTACGATACGATCAAAGGTGGAGACTACCGTGCCCGCGAGGCAAATGTCTATCGTCTGGCGGAGGTTTCCAATAACATCATCGACCAGTGTGTAGCACAGGGTGTTCCTTTCGCACGCGAATACGGAGGTCTGCTGGACAACCGTTCGTTCGGTGGCGCACAGGTAAGCCGTACCTTCTACGCAAAAGGTCAGACCGGTCAGCAGCTGCTGCTCGGCGCATACAGCGCACTGAGCCGCCAGATTGGTAAAGGTAAAGTGAAGATGTACACCCGCTATGAGATGCTCGATATCGTGCTCATCGCTGACGAGAACGGAGAGAAACGTGCTCGTGGTATCATCGCCCGTAACCTCGTTACCGGCCGCATCGAGCGCTTCTTCGCTCACGCAGTCGTAGTAGGTTCGGGTGGTTATGGAAACACCTTCTTCCTCTCCACGAACGCGATGGCAAGTAATGGTTCGGCTGCTATGCAGATGTACCGCCATGGAGCATATTTCGCTAACCCCTGCTACGCGCAGATTCACCCGACCTGTATTCCGAAGCACGGTGACTTCCAGTCCAAACTGACCCTGATGTCTGAGTCGCTCCGTAACGACGGACGTATCTGGGTGCCGAAGAAACTGGAGGACGCTAAACGTCTGCAAGCCGGCGAGATCAAGGGACGTGATATCCCTGAAGAGGACCGCGATTACTACTTGGAGCGTCGCTATCCGGCGTTCGGTAACCTCGTTCCGCGTGACGTGGCTTCTCGTGCTGCGAAGGAGCGTTGTGACAAAGGCTACGGCGTGAACAACACCGGTCTCGCTGTATTCCTAGACTTTAGCGAAGCTATTCAGCGTCTGGGTAAGGATGTCGTAGCTCAGAAGTATGGAAACCTCTTCCAGATGTACGAGAAGATCGTGGACGAGAACCCGTACGAGAACCCGATGATGATCTTCCCGGCAATCCACTATACGATGGGTGGTATCTGGGTGGACTACGAGCTCCAGACGAGTGTCAAGGGTCTGTTCTGTATCGGCGAGGCGAACTTCTCCGACCACGGAGCAAACCGCCTGGGTGCTTCTGCCCTCATGCAGGGTCTCGCGGACGGCTATTTCGTACTGCCTTATACCATTCAGAACTACCTCGCAGACCAGATCGGCGTACCTCGTATGAGTACCGACCTGCCGGAGTTTGCGGAGGCGGAGAAAGCTGTTCAAGATAAGATCGACCGCCTCATGGCTATCAAGGGTAACCGCTCCGTGGACAGCATCCACAAAGAGCTCGGTCTCGTGATGTGGGATTTCGTCGGAATGGGTCGTACCGCTGAGGGCCTCAAGGAAGGTATCGCGAAGATCGACGCTATCAAGAAAGAGTTCTGGACCAATGTCTATATCCCGGGTGAGGCTAATTCGCTCAACAACGAGCTGGAGAAAGCGCTCCGTCTGGCTGACTTCATTGAAATCGGCCGTCTGATGGCTGTCGATGCTCTCCATCGTGAGGAGAGCTGCGGTGGTCACTTCCGCGAGGAATACCAGACGCCCGAAGGTGAAGCACTCCGTCAGGATGACAAGTTCTCTTACGTAGGCTGCTGGAAATACATGGGCGAGGACCAAGAGCCGCAACTCATCAAAGAGCCGCTTGACTACGAGTTTACTGAGAGAAAGACTCGTAACTATAAGAATTAATCTCTAAACATTAAACTTTAAACATTCAACTTTAGAATATGGATCAGTATATTGATATTAAGGTTCGTGTTTGGAGACAAGCAGGACCTAAAGCACAAGGTCATTTCGAGACCTATGAGCTGAAACACGTTTTCCAAGGCGCATCGTTCCTGGAGATGATTGATATTCTCAACGAACAACTCGTTGCGGAGCACAAAGACCCTGTCACATACGATCATGATTGCCGTGAGGGTATCTGCGGTATGTGCTCGATGTACGTCAATGGTCACCCGCATGGACCAGACAGCGCTATTACCACCTGCCAGTTGCACATGCGTAAGTTCAAAGACGGCGAGACTATCACCGTAGAGCCGTGGCGTAGCCGTGCGTTCCCTGTAATCAAGGACCTCATGGTCGATCGTGGCGCGTACGACAAGATTATGCAGGCTGGTGGTTTCGTAAGTGTAAACACCGGTGGTGTACCTGACGCAAACGCTATTCCTATTCCAAAACCTGTAGCGGACGAGGCGATGGATGCTGCAAGTTGTATCGGTTGCGGTGCATGTGCTGCGGCTTGTAAGAACGGCTCGGCAATGCTTTTCGTAGCGGCTAAGGTAAGTCAGCTTGCCCTGCTTCCGCAAGGTAAGATCGAGGCGGCGGCACGTGCGAAAGCGATGGTGGCAAAGATGGATGAGCTCGGTTTCGGTAACTGTACCAACACCGGTGCTTGTGCCGCGGAATGTCCGAAGTCTGTTTCGCTCGCGAACATTGCTCGCCTCAACCGCGAGTTCCTGGCGGCTAAGTTCAAGGACTAATAGTGTTTTGCCATGTAAGGCAATTTTACAGCTCGAGGGCGGCTGATACCCGCCCTTGATGCACTATTGCTAATCTTAATTTAATGCTTATGAAAAAAATATTCTTATCTTTTCTCTTAGTGCCGGCAATGCTGATACAAGCGCAGACAGAAATTTCTTGCACGCAAGCGCGCTCTTATGCATTGAGTGTGGAAAAAGACAATGAATTATACAACGGAGGTGCGACGTATGTTGTGCAAGGTTATGTTACCTCTATTCAGAATCCATGGAGTTCCAAGTATAAGAACGTTACTTTCTGGATGGCCGATACGCAGAATGGCGGAAAGGTTATCGAGGCATACAAATGCAAGGCAGAAACACAAGCGGATGCTCCCAACGAGGGTGCGTTAGTGCGAGTGACCGGTAAACTGACCAAGTACGGTTCAACACCGGAGTTCGCGAAAGATTGTACGTGTGAGATTATTGTTAATGGTGAGCCTCCGATCAACCTTGGTCCAAAGACAATCGCTGAGTTTATATCACTCGCCAATACCAAAGATACTTGTATCTTAACTGGTGTGGTGACCAACATCGCCAGCACGCAATATGGTAACTTTTATATAAATGACAATACAGGTACTGCATATGTGTATGGTTTGTCCAATTTCACGAGTTATGGCATAGAAGAGGGCGATACGGTGACCGTTGCTGGTGTTTATACTTTGTATAACTCTACACATGAGGTAGTCGGAGCGAGATATATAAGCCATAAAAAACCGGCTGAAACATGGGTTCCGGTTCCGACGACGATTAGCGAATTTATTGCGCTTAACGATGGAAAACGGTATATTCTGCGCGGTGTTGTTTCGAACATTACAGACCAAACGTACGGCCGTTTTACATTGACCGATGAGACAGCAGATATTATCGTGTGGGGCATTGATAAAAATGAAGATGGTAATGCGTTCGCATTCAATGCTTCGGATATTTCAGAAGGAGACACCTTGTCGATTACCGGTATCTATCAACTGTATAATAATAAGAACGAGGTTACCAGTGCTCATTACATCAGCCATGTTCATCCGGCATCGAGCGGACAAGCAGGAACGTTGCGTATCTGTGCACAGAACTTAGAGAACTACTACTATAACTACACGCAATCTTCGCGCCCGAGTTATAGTGATGCGGAAGGTTTCCGTACAAAGACGGTAAAGATTGTCAATGCGATGTTGACCATCGATGCGGACATCTATGCTTTCTGTGAGGTAGAAGCAAAACCGATTGTGCTGCAGCAGTTAGCCGATTCAATGAATGCCTACGCCGGTGAAGCAGGTCGATATGCAGCGGTGAGCGATAATATTGACTATACGTGGTATGATGGTATCTCCGACAATCAAATCAAGTCCGGTTTTATTTATCGTACCGATAAGGTGGCTACGGTTGGTAGCAACACGGCCGCAGTAGGCGGTAAAGGCTATTATTCACGTACAATGCGTATCCAAACGTTCCGCCAGTTAGCAAATAACGAGAAGTTGATCGTGAGCATGAACCATTTCAAAGCGAAAGACTCTTCGCCCGACCAAGGCGAAGCACAGCGTCAGAACAATGCAAATGACCTTATGCGCGCTGTGGGCAACCTCACTGCCGATCCTGATATTCTGATCTTGGGCGACCTCAACTGCGAATATGGCGAAGTTCCGATCACGACCATTATTAACGCCGGCTTTGAAGAGCAGTTGCTCAAGTATAATTCGGCTGCTTGGTCGCACTGTTACGACGGAGGTGAGTTGATTGACCACGTGTTGGCTAACCAGTCTATGGCAGCACAGATTGTGAATGCATACGTGAAGCATATTTGTGCATACAAATGTAACAACGCCGTATCTTACGCTCAATCATGGTCAGATCATGACCCCTATGTGATTGATATCAACTTAGGCAATTCTGCTCCTTCGGCACTGGAGATGGTGCAAATTGAGCCGCAAGCACGTAAAGAAATCCGCCACGGACAAATCATTATTATCCGCGGCGGAGTAGAATATACGATAACGGGTCAGCGTATCGACTAATCGATTCGGTTGCCGAGCAGATCGTAAGTAGAGTTATCGCGAAGGATGAGAATACGTCCTTCGCGTATTATTTTTACTACGGCTGTTTTAGGAACTACCGGGCTGATGCTCTCTGTTGGTTCGTTGCCTTCAATCTGGAAGCACACCTCACTGATCCGTGTGCCGGTACTTGCCGTGCGCTGGATAGTGAAGGACTTGGCTCCTTTCGGTGCTGTCAACCGTACCATTTCTTTGGAGGAACTTGAGATAGTATAAGTCGTGTTGGCATTGTTGTTCCAATGATAGGCTATGGTGTTCTTGTTTTCTGCCCAATTCGGGATAGTGACATCGAAGGAGACAGAGGTGATCGTGGCGTTGTATGCCGAGAAATCGAAAGTGATGTAATCCGCATTGCCGCCCAGATTTAGGAAACCTTGATCCCAAGTGCTCTTGGACATGTTGGTGGTAATGGAGAGAAGGCTGAAATCTGCGGAAATACCTTCGTTGGCGCCTGATGGTTCTTCACCCAAACTGAGATTCACACAGCAGTTGCCGCTGACAACTGCAGTTCCTCCTTGCTCTCCTCCTTGTTCTCCGCCTTGTTCTCCGCCCGGATTCTCGCTCCCGCTGTCGCATGAAGAGGAAACTGCTGCGGTGTTGGTGACGGTCAATGTGGCTCCTGCTCCGCAAGATGTGTTGGTAACATATGTTTTTGCGTCACTGGCTGACAAATGGTCGTAAGTATAAGAAGGCGCAGATACAGAACCGCTATTAGATGGTAAATTACCCGCGCAGTTGACGAACTTGCAGTAGTTGGTAGAGCCGCCATAGACGCTCCATATCTTGGAGGCACTGTTGGCTTTGCCGGCAAATGTACAGCCCTCGAAATAACATTTTGCATTCTCCGGACCGACGTAATAGTCAGCCACGGAACTGTTCCAGTAACAATTCAAGAAATGCAGTTCACAGTTACGGCATCGGGTCATACGTTGCTTGCATCCTTCGTCCCACCAGCAGAAGCCGTATGTGATATTGTACGTCCCGTCTGCGGGTTTGTCAGAGGAGCCGGAGCCGACCAGATTGGAGAAACGGTGGTCGTCGGTATGGTCTTTATTGGTGTCATTTGCATCTTTCGGACGCGGAGCTTTCAGATAGCGGAAACGACACCAGGTGACGCTGATGTTGTCGCTCTTGCCTTTGATGTCGAAGTTGCCGTCACAGCCGTCCTGGAAATCGCAATGGTCCACCCACACGTTCTTTGCGCCGTCGAGGCACAAGTTGTCCCAACCGTCGCAGTCGTACGCTCCGGGACCTTCGAACGTCAGGTTGCGCAGCAGCAGGTTACTGCCCTTCAGATACAGGATACCGGACTTGTCTTTGTTCTGCTGTTTGGAAATCAGTTTCTTGCCCGGCAACGCCATGATCGTCAGGTTGCTCTTGTCTGAACTGATGTGATTGGTGACGGTGATGTCTTGCGTAATGATGATGACGCTGTTTTTTGTGTTTAGCGCAGCGCTCAACTCGCTCTCGTTGGTTACATACGTGGGATTGGCATTTCCTCCTCCGGTGACGTTCGTGCCCGCGTAACCCCAAGACGAGTTCGCGCAGTAATCCACCGCGAAACTGCAAATACTCAATGCGCATAACGCGCTCATTAATAGAAATCGTTTCATCCGCTCTCTTTTTATTATTGTTTATCTCTGATTTGGTTCTTTGTCGTATTACCATTTAGCCAAGGCTTTTTCCTCTTTGGCAGTCATTTGCGCCTTTGTCTCGGGGGTTTTGTCACCTTGGCCTGTTAAGTGGAGAATGCCGTGGATGATGATTCGGCGTAACTCCTCCTCAAAGGGCGCTCCTACCATCTCGGCATTGGAGCGCACGGTTTCCAAAGAAATGAAAATATCGCCGTTCAGCGTCTTGCCTGACGTGTAGTCAAAAGTAATGACGTCTGTATAATAATCGTGCCCCAAAAACTGCCTATTCACTTCTAACTCCCGCTCGTCGGAGCAGAAGATATAATTGATGTTTCCCACGGCAAAGTTATAATCGGCGGCTACCGAGCGAATCCAACGAGTCACCTTGCGCTCATCGAGTGCAGGCATTTCTATACTATCCGCCATGAATGATACCATATTTACCCTGTAAT
>CALZRN010000091.1 GCA_945828585.1 uncultured Bacteroidales bacterium
TAGTCACCTTTGCACAAAATTTCAAATAAATAGTATGTGATTAGTATATGATTAGTAGGTGATTAGTAGGTTATTAGTAGGTGATTAGTAGGTTATAAAAAGCACCATTGCATCACCATTATGTAACGTTTTACCTCCGAAACACCCCCTCGAAACTTCCTCTATCACCTCTCCAAACCACCCAATACACCACGAATTAACAAAAAACAATAATAATTCCAACTCAATATGGCACAAGTTATCTATTCCCCGGGCATTGAACTCATCAAAGGCGCCCTTGACACCGACCACAAACTCATCAATCGTCAGAAACATCTGCATGACACCGTGGGAACTCTTACCAAGGAGTGTAAGCCCGAGATTTACCTCCAGCGCAACAAACGCGACTACACGCAGACACCTCCGAAAGGAGCAGAACTCGCTCATTTACAGCATTTTGGAGAAGCTGCTAAGCGCACAAAGCTCCTCATTTATGCCTACAAATTTCCGGACACCGCCTCGGACGAACAACGCGAACTCCTCGAGCAGTACCGCCGCCGCTTTGAATCCCAGCTCAAAGGGCCCGCGGATATCCAAGCTCCCCTGGACAAGGAAGGCCGTCAGAAGCACTATTTCCGCTTCGATAACTTTGTCCGTGCAATGATCTATCAGGAACTTAAATCCTAAATCATAAATCCTAAATCATCAATCATCATTGACCCCGACGATCCCGTACATACAATCTTGCTTTGACGAGTTCAACGCCCGTTTCTTTGCTTCGTCCCTGCCGCCGATTCCGATCAAACTCTCGAACGCGCGCACCTTCCTCGGCAAAGTGACTTTTACCCGCCGCCGCTCGTGGCTCTTTGGACCGGTCCGAAACGAGAACTTCGTCCTCCGCATCAACACGCGTCTCGACCTCCCCGAAGACCTCATCCAGGACACCATCCTCCATGAGATGATCCATTATTTTATCGCGGTCAATCAGCTTCGCGACACCTCCTCTCACGGCCGGCTCTTCCGCCGCGAGATGGCGCGCATCAATGCCGATGGTAACCGACATATAACCATCTCTTACCGCCTCTCCAAGGAGCAGCTCCTCGAACTCTATCCTGAAAAAAATGAACAAATTGAGGCATATTTCTTGCGTAAATCAAAAAAAAGTAGTACCTTTGCACCCAATTAACGCATCGACCATACATGGTCGATTAAAAACATTATATTATGGAATATAAAATCAAAACAATCGGGGTACTCACCTCTGGTGGCGATGCCCCGGGTATGAACGCTGCCGTGCGGGCTGTCACCCGCGCTGCCATCGCAAACAACATTCGCGTCAAAGCCATCTTCCGTGGCTACAAAGGCCTTATGGACGATGAGGTTCAGGAGTTCACGACCCAGGATGTGAGCGGAATCATCCAGCGCGGAGGTACGATCCTCAAAACCGCTCGCAGCGAGGAGTTTAAGACTCCTGAGGGACGCAAAAGAGCCTACGAAACACTTCAGAAAGAGCAGATTGACGCGCTGATCGTCATCGGCGGCGATGGCTCTTTTACTGGCGCTCGCCTGCTCGCGCAGGAGTATAATATCCCGATCATCGGCATCCCCGGTACGATTGACAACGACCTCTGGGGCACGGACTCCACCATCGGTTACGACACGGCGCTCAACACTATCGTCGATTGCGTGGACAAACTCCGTGATACCGGTACCAGCCACGAGCGTCTCTTCCTCGTCGAGGTCATGGGACGCGATGCCGGATTCCTTACCCTCAATGCCGCCATTGCTGCCGGAGCCGAAGCGGCCATCATTCCCGAACGAGCAACCCTCGAGGAACAGTTAGAGGCGGCCATCGGACAGGGACGCCGCAAACATAAAAACAGCGGAATCGTCCTCGTTCAGGAGCACGCTATCCCCGGCGGAGCACAAGCGGTGGCGAAGGTCATCGAGCAGAGCCATCCTGAGTATGGCACGCGTGTCACCATCCTGGGGCACCTCCAACGAGGCGGTTCGCCGACGGCTTTTGACCGTATCCTCGCTTCCCGTTTCGGCTGTGCCGCAGTACAAGCCCTCCTTGAGGAACAGCGCTCGATCATGGTCGGACTCCAAAACGGAGAAGTCACCTACGTGCCCCTCTCCAAAGCCATCAAAGAGAAAAAAGATATCAAGGACGATAAATGGCAGGCCCTTCAGGTCCTCAGCCTGTAATCCGCCATCAAAAAATATTCGTATATGAAAAAACTCTTTCTTAGTCTCTTCTTTGTCCTCTGCGCGGTAACCGCCAATGCCGTCCTTCCGAATGTCACGTTGCGGGACCCGAAGGGACGTTCTGTCAATATCGAAGACCTCGCCAAAACCGGCAAGCCGGTGATCATCTCTTTCTTCGCGACCTGGTGTAAGCCCTGTATGCGCGAACTCAACGCCATCGCAGATCTCTATCCCGATTGGCAGGATGAGACGGGCGTGGAGATGTACATCGTCTCTATTGATCAGGCGCAGGATGCCCAGAAAGTGATGCCTCTCGTGGACGGTAACGGATGGGAGTATAACGTCCTGCTCGACCCCAACGGTACGCTCAAAAGGGCGATGAACGTCCAGAATGTCCCGCATCTCTTTGTCCTCAATTCCAAAGGAGAGATCGTTTATAACCATGCCGGATATATGGACGGCGAAGAACTCGAGATCCGCAAATACCTCAAATAAATCATAAATTTGCAATCCCCTCTCCGCTCCATACTCCTCCTTTGTGCCTTGTTCCTTGTACTTTGTACACTTAAGGCGAATGACACCGTCTATGTCTCCGGTGCCATCCGGCATGACGGTCTCTTGGAGCACAAGCCTTGGTACTACGGCTCGAACTCGTACGTGGATTTCTCCGTCCATTATCTCAACGACTCTAACTCTGCGCATTTTCATAGCCTTCGCGCCTCGACTCGCGCAGAGCTGACGCAGTGGCCTTTGCCCGGCTACGACCCTGATTTTAAAGGGTATGGCATCAGCCATATTAGCCTCGAAGCGAACTTCGATTTCGGCGATTTCACCATCGGCGACGTCTACGCGCAGTTTGGCTCGGGACTCATTCTCAACCTCTACGAGGACCGCTCGCTCGGTATCGATGGCGCTCTTCGAGGGGCAAAATTCGACCTTATGCCCTATCGTGGCGTACATTTGACGCTCCTTGGTGGCAAGCAGCGCCGCTATTGGAACTGCTATAAGGACCATGCCTTCGGTTGGAACTATACCCAAGACGCCGTCCTTGGTGCCGACCTCGAGTTGCATTTCGAGTCTTGGTCTCCTAAAATGCAGGACCTGGGCATGAATTTCATGATCGGCGGCTCTTATGTCTCTCGCTACGAACGCCCGGATACCATCCTCACGGTCTCTGACGGACATCTATACCGCTATAACCTCCCGCAGTGGGTGGGGGCAGGGGATGTCCGCACGGAGTGGCAATGGAAAGGGTGGGACATCCTCGTCGAATATGCCTATAAGGCCAATAACCCCGCAACCGAGAATGACTTCTCCTACCGCCACGGAGACGCACTCTTGGCTTCGCTCTCGTATTCCCGCCGCGGACTCTCTTTGCTGGCGCAGATGAAGCGCTCGGATAATATGTCTTTCCGCTCGCAAAGCGAGTTTGACGGCGTTGCCGGACGACTCAACCTCCTGCCGGCGTTCGATAAGCAGCATACCTACCATCTCCCGGCGCTCAACGGCTACGCCACGCGTTACGCCGACGGCGAATGGGCTTTCCAGACCGAGCTGCGTTATACATGGCCCCGCAAGTCCCGTTTTGGCGGTAAGTACGGTACGACCCTTGCCTTCGCAGCCTCGCATATCCGCGGCCTCGCGAGTCCCGGCAGTTGGGCGATGGATACTTCCCGCGATGGCGAATACTACACGGACATCAATATCGAACTCAATAAACGTCTCTCCAAACGCTGGTGGCTCAATGCGATGCTTATGTACCAGACCATCAATCTCACCGTCGTAGAAGGGCATGGCGGCCTTGTCCGCTCGGGAATAGCGGTCATCGATGCGCGTTTTCAGGTCAACTCCAACGTCTCCATGCGAGGCGAACTCCAGTACCTCTATACCCCGCATTTCAATGGCCAGTGGCTCTTCGCCCTCTATGAGCTCACGCTCTACCGCTGTCTTACTCTCTCTGCTGATTGGCTCTATAATATCGGCCATGCCCCCGAAGCGACGAACGAGCATTTCTACTCTGTCTCCGCTACTTATACCAACGGAGCGCACCGCCTTTCCCTCGGTTATACCAAGACCCGCGAAGGATTCCATTGCGCTGGAGGCGTCTGTCGTTTTGTTCCCCGCCAGCAGGGACTAACTCTAAGTTATAACTTCTCATGGTAAAGCGTTTCTGTACATATATCTTAACCCTCTCGCTGCTCTTCACGGGTTGTGAGATCATCCCCGAGCAGGAGCAACTCATCCCCGTCCCAGCGCCGATTGGCTCCACGCGAAGGCACGTCTTGCTGGACTTCACGGGATTCCGTTGCGTTAATTGTCCCGAAGCTGCTCAAACAGCCGCTTCGCTGCAATCGCTCTACGGCGACCAACTCATCCTCGTCTCGCTCCATCCGGCGTCAAACCCCTTTACACAAGGCCTTTACGACTACACCTGCCCCGCAGCGGACACCCTCTATCAGTTCCTCGGAGGAACCCCCTCTACGCCTTTCCCGATTGGCAATATTGACCTCCTTCCGTCCTCTGATGGCTATCTCTCGGACGCTTCCGATTGGCCATACCTTGTTGGCCAGGCAATGGCGGACACCCTTTATGCACCGGATATCACGGCGGAACTGACGTACGACTCCCAGACCCATTCGCTCACTACGCATTGTGTCATCTCGGATTTTGATCTCCTCCTTCCGCGGCTGGCAATCTGGCTCATAGAAGACAGCCTTATCGGCGTCCAAGCCATGCCGGATGGCTCGGTTAATACCCATTATGTGCACCGTCATCTCCTGCGCGACGCAGCGCACGATGAACCCCTCGGACGCTACCTGATTGACGGACGCGATAGCGCGACCTTTGTATTGCCCGAGACAGCTAATCCCGCTAACTACAGCATCGTAGCCCTTGTCATCGATGCGCAAAATAACTATATTTGGAATGCTTATGAAACGAAAATTTCTACTTTTACCCCTTCTCCTGCTGTGCCTTAACGCACACGCACTCATCCTTTCTGTTAACGGCTACGGCGAAGTGCCTGCAGAAGGTCTGGATATCACCGTCACGGAGGCGGAGATAGATATCCTTACCGGCGAACCCACCATGACTTTGGAGGGTGACTTGTTGGCTTCTGGCCCGCTTACGGTCACTATTGATCGTCCTTACGCAGGTCTCTCTGATCAGTTTTGTTGCGGCCAGTGTCTGAACGGAAACAGCGAAAAGCAACAAATCATGAACTTTTCTCCTTCAGGTCCCTCTTCTTGGTACGCGCATTATTATCCGGCGCCTAACTCCGACCTCACCATCACTTATACCTTTTCCGATGGCTCCGATACACGCGTCATCCGCGTGCGTTATACCTATTCTGCAGAAGGCATTGAAAACCTTCCTTCGTCCGACAACTCCTTCCGTAAAGTGCTGAAAAACGGCATCTTATATATTGTTAACGATTCAAAAACTTATACGATCTTATGAAACATTTCTTTCCTTTTCTCGCGCTGAGTTTTGCCTTTTTGGCGCTCACGGCTTGTGAACCCAAAGACGAACCCAAACCGGAAGTCATCCCCGATTCCTTCCCTAAGAAACACCTTATCGAGGAGTTCACAGGGCAGGGCTGTGGTTATTGTCCTTACGGCATGGATTGTATCCATAATTTTATGGCAAATGACACCAACTTCATCCTCGTTCTCCACCACTACGGTTTCAGTCCGGACCATTTTACAATTACTGGCAGTAAGACTATCACGAATGCTCTTAAGGTCAGCGGAGCACCCACTATGACTATCAACCGTGCAAAGACGTCCTACCTGGAGGAGGGCATCAAACGTAGTGCTACAACCTTCCATCCGGGCTATCTTACCGACGTGGACAAGGCGCAGTTTGAAAAAACGACCTACGCGTCTGTGAATATCCAAAACACCTACGATCCCTCTTCGCGCGAACTGAAAATAAAGGTCTCTGGTGCTTTGTGCAAACAGGATTACCCGAGTCTCAACCTCACGGTTATGGTCAAGGAATCCGGCATGATTGATGCCCAGGCCGACTACTATTATTCTTTTGAAGGTTGGAAAGAGTTCCGCCATACCAACGCTGTCCGCGCCATTCTCACCAACGCTAAAGGAGACGAACTGCTCGTGGATAGCACGCGTCATTATAAGGAGGAATATACCCTCACCCTCAAAGATGCTTGGGTACCGGAGAATTGTATGGTCGTCGCTTTCCTTTCCGAAGAGTTCCAACCTGTCGTTCAGGCGGCTCAGAAGCCTGTCGTAGAAGGCACAAAGGGTGGGGCTGACATCCCTCACGGCGGTATCACACCTGTTCCCGTTCCGGATTATTATCCCGAACCGGACGCTACTTCTTCGCCTCAGGACTTCTCTAAAAGAGAGCGTGATACACTCGCCGTTTCTTATGCATACAGCGAATCGTATCCGTCCGATGGACTTGTTTTTTGGACCATCCAGGCATACAACACCTCTTACTCTGTTTCGGTTGCTAAAACACCTTGCATCCCCCTTGTACAACTCTATCTGGTTATGCCCTATGAGGATAAACCTGCTTTGCCTACCGGTACTTTCCAGATCAACGCCTCTGAAGAACCGAATACCGTTATTGCCGGTATCCGCGATGACGAGGAAGCACAGATATATGGTAGCCAGTTCTATTTTACCGATAAGTCCTATTTTGCCCAAGGCTATCTCAACCCCAAGGCACAATGGCTGATTAATTCCGGCTCCATGATTATCAATAAAGAAGGATGGACAATCGATGGAACCACTTTCAATGGCTCGGAAATTCATCTTTCCGGTGCGCCGTTGACCATTCCTAAAGGCGCCGCTCCGGTACGTCGAATGAATAAATGCATCCTTTCGGGCGAACTCGATTAGTCTCTCGTGTGACGCGCTCGCGCGCGTTCCTTATTATACATACGTGCGTAGAGTCTCCTTCCTATCGAAGGGGGCTTTTTTTATGCCAGAAATCGACAATTGCCTCTAATCTTCAAAAATCCTCAAAAATACGCAAAATCATAAATAGCTTATTTTCAGTACTTTATAAAATTGCCTCAAAAAAAAGTGAAAAAAAAGTAAAAAAAAATGCAAAAATATTTGGTCAATTCAAAAATTTGTTGTACCTTTGCATCCGCTTTCGCTCAAAAATGGAACACTTCCTAACGAGCCCAAGCAAAACAGTGATCTTTGAAAGATTGTCTATTCATAACAAGATGTAGTACAAGAACTGAGGTAATGACGAAAGTTATTACGAAGTCCACGGCTCGACCGTGAACTTCTTATGGTTCCCTAAAATTCTACACTTGATAAATTCGATTATTCTGAGCTAACTTATAATTTCTTTTTACAACGAAGAGTTTGATCCTGGCTCAGGATGAACGCTAGCGACAGGCCTAACACATGCAAGTCGAGGGGCATCGCGGGAGAAGCTTGCTTTTCCTGGCGGCGACCGGCGCACGGGTGCGTAACAGGT
>CALZRN010000092.1 GCA_945828585.1 uncultured Bacteroidales bacterium
CATTACGCCTATTCTTCAGCCATTCGGAACTTTTGTCACGAGTCTGGTATTCTATAGAGTAAGTTTCATTGTTATATAAAGGAGGCATAAGATCTTTTTCAAGATCCGGATGTGCCTCAATAAACGCTTTCTGGTTCTTAAGAACATTATGATCCTTAATTGCCTGCTGAATAATCAGTAATGTGGTAAGACGTTGTTGACCATCTATAACGTAATATTGTCCGTCTTTCCGTTTAACAACAACTGGTTGAAGACAATAAAAATCACTATCGTCTTCATTTTTATGGTTAAGTTTAAATTCCCATATATCATTCAGGAGTTTTAGCACTTCCGTTTTGGTCCACTTGTATCCTCTCTGATAGTCAGGAATGAAGAACTTGTCATGTTCTTGGATGAGTGTTTTTAATGATTTTTTGATTAGTTTCATATGATATCCTTTATAATATTTCTCTTGCAATCCACGCGCAGGCTTCGGCATCAGCGAGGGCGTGATGGTGATTCTCTAAGTCGTAGCCACAATAACCGGCAATGATATCCAAGTTATGATGTCCTTCCGGCCAAACTTTGCGGGACTTGAGTAAAGTGCAATCAAACTCATAGCTCGGGTAGGCAATATCATAGGCACGGAATACAGCCTTCAGACAGTTTTCGTCAAAAGCCTTGTTGTGCGCCACAAAGGGCACTTCGCCATCCTCAATATAAGGGAAGTACTCGTGAATCTTCCGCTGCGCTTCTGCCCATACTTCAGGGAACTCGCGTTCTGCACAAGTATCATCATAGCACATGCCGTTCACAGAACTACATTTCTCGTTGTAATAGTTCGGTATCGGGCGCACGAGCGAATAAAAAGTATCCACCAATTCGCCATCCTTAACAATGACAATCCCCATCGAGCAGATACTCGATTGCTCAAAATTTGCAGTCTCAAAATCTATTGCTACAAAGTCTTTCATAAGTTGTTATTTTTATTTTGCGCTGCAAAGATAGTGTTTCAGAGTGCCGAATTGCGGCAGAGGGATTGATTATTTGTACAATTTGTGCATTTCTGCTATTTCTTCCTTGATTTGCTCGCGAAGTGCCTTAGGAGAAACGACCTCTACATTCGCTCCATGCGAGAGGATTTCTTGGCGCAATTCGTAGGTGGGAACGACATAATAGGAGAAGATAGAATAATCTTTTGCTGTCTCCTCTTCTTTCTGCGAGCGATGGAGTGGTAAAGAACGGAAATAAGGCACTTGCGAAGCGTCAACTTTTAGCTGAACCAACTCAGGCGAACTATTTAAACCCGTTACTCCGTACGACAGTTGAAAATGCCGCGCCACGTCGAAGTCCTCAGGGATTTCGTAAGCCTCGTCCGTTCGCTCCATTGCCTCGAAGCGGTCAAGTGCATAGACGAGGAGTCTGTGATCCGGGTACTCGGATTCCGCCAACACATACCAACGTTGCTTGAATATCTTCAGACCATAAGGCTTAATATTGAAAGTAGATGGTTCCGGCTTGCTGAACCCGCGGTGGGTTACACGCAGTGTGACCCTATCGCGAATGGCTTCCAAAATGGTCGTCAGGAAACGCTGACCGGAAGGAATTTCTTCGAAGCTAATATGTTGGCGCAAGTGTTGGCCCTCATTGATAAGGTTGTTAACTGCGAAAGTGTTGATGAGCCATTTGCGCATAGAGTTGCGCTCTATGTCGCTACGGTCTTCAATATAATAGCCTTTCCACTTGTCATACTCAATGGAAATCTGGAAGAGTTCTTCGATAGCTATGCGCCAACGGTGGAAAGTGCGGGGAGGAATACTCATCTCATCTTCACTAAGAAGCGAGCGACACCAACGACGATCAATCTCGTCTCTTGTAATGTGACCTGCTGAATAAATGGTGTCAATTAACCAAATATACTTATTCAACAATATGGCAGAGTTTTGCTTTGGCATATAGATTCTCGTTTTGACGGCGCAAAGGTACACAAAATTTTTGAAATAGGCAAATTTTTGAAGGGAAATATGCCACTTCATGCAGAAATAGGCAGATTTAGGCGGAAGAATCAAGATAAACACACAATTTTGTGTGAATGTGTGAATGTGTGAATGATACTCGGATGACATCCGAGAGAATAAAAGAAGAATACCGAATACAATCCGGCGGCAAGAAACAAAGTCAGAAATAAACGGCATTCACTGCCGGGGAATAGACATACGAAAAAGCGAGCACCGAAGCACTCGCTTTCTGAGTTGTCGGATACCATCCGACACAATGAACGAAGTTTAACACGCTCGCAAAACTCGCGCGCACAAAACACCGTGGGTTGAAAGTCCGGCAACGGAGGTGCCGGACACAGGACACCGCGGACAGTACTATAGTTTGCGCCAAGTCGTATCGGACACTTTCTCGATTTTGTGGTTGGTTTTCCAACGGTTAAGAACCATGCAGATAGCGTTATTCTTGACGGACTGACCTTTGCGGGCACGGAGTTTGATGAGGTCGGCAGTGGTGAACTCGGCAGGCAGCAAAGCGAGGAGTGAAGCTGCGGAACCTCTTTCGCCGGAGAGCACTTCGAGTGCGCCGGAGAGTTCTTGCTCCATCTGTTCGCCCCAGAGTTCCATCTGATTGCGGAACACATATTCGGCTACCCACTCTGCAAAAGATGCGACGGTCTTGGTAAACTTACGGTTTTCGAGCAAGTAACAGAGCATACCTGCACGAAAGCCCATGACACCGGCACGACGGCGGAGTGTGTCCATCGCATGCGAGTCCGCTTCCATCGCTTGCTGACGCTTCTTCTCCAGCCAGTTGGAGATGACGGTATTGAGTTGGGGACAACTGATGTGGACGAGATTCTCGGCGCTCACGCCCCGAGCACCCGACAAAGATTCTTTGCTCGACGGAATACCGCCGAGAGCAGGACCTCTACCGATGGCATCTAACTCGCGCGCCCAGCGGATGATCTCGGCGCGCTCGGATTCCGTATAGGGAGCGAAAACGGGAATCTCCGTGAAAGAGGTGTCGGGCAGTTGTGCAAAGCACACACGGGTTGCGAGTCCGTTCTCCAGATCTTTGAAGAACCGCTTCATGGAGTTCGGTGTGCCGGTTAACAATAGGTTGTAATAGACCTTAATATGGGCGTTGAAACTGGAATCGGACATATACGCTTGACCATATTCCGCATTGTCGAAAGCGAGACGGTAGATGTCCGACTTTTGCGACCAAACTCCGGCACGTTCGGACTTGACCAGCGTGTCCATTTCTTCGCCGATACCGATGAGGTGTTTGCCTTCAGCATAGGTCAGCAGTTGGAGCAACTTAGCAATCGAAATGGCTACGCCATTATTGCGCGGACAAGCGTGCGGATCTTCGGGTTGGTTCTTGCTGTTCTTGGACGCACGGAGTTTGTCCTTGTACGCCTGTTCTTTCTCACGCTCAATCGCATCCTGCTCGTTGATGGGCGTGAGGAGCAGATCAAGCGGTTTGCGGATGAAGGATTTACCTGATGCAGCCGGTGCAGTGATACAGGAGAAGAAAGACAGCGATTGCTCTTGGCGGTCGAGGTACTCGAAACGGATGCGGGTCGCGAGTGTGCCGAGGATGGGTAGCGCAGCTATGACCATAGCCGGACGATACTCTTCGGGCAAACGGCGGCAGACGAGTTTGAGCAGTCGAGGCAGTTCCGGCAGAGGAAGCGCGGTGGATTTCTCCAGCGGCGATTGTTCGTCCAGATGATGCTCTTTTTCGCAGATAGCGATAGCCGATTGGAGTACCATCGGTATTTGGCTTTTACGCGGACGACCGACAGCGGAGGAAATGACTTGGCGGCGTTCCTGTTCCGAGAGACCAAAGTCCGGGAGAATCTGGAAAAGCAGCGAAGCATTGAAATCGGTGATGTAGCGCATGTAGGCAGCCAGCGAGAAATAGACGGTGTTGCGTTCGCCTTGTACTGCGCCTTCTGCGGCTCCAATGGAGAGCATGAGCTGTTGCACGATGTCGGCGTATGGAATGCCGCGGTAGCAGAGAGCGTTGTCCGAATTAGATTCGGACGCAATGGACAAAGGATCAACATGCGGAGGGAGAGCAAGTTGTCGGATGGCATCCGGCGCAAAAGAAGAAGCAGGCGGCTCTTGGGAGCCGTTGTCCGGATTCAATCCGGACGCAATGGACGAAGAAAACAGACCAGACTCGTCGATATAAAGGATATAATCACGCGGAACGACATAGGACGCACGAGCGAGATCTTTGGTGACGGCATCGTATTCGGGGATGTTGAGCGCGGTGGCTATGCGGAGCTGGGCTGCCTCAATGCTCTCGGCACCCGAATTAAATTCGGGGCTAATAGACGAAGAAAGTCTTTCTCCGATGATGCGCAGACCTTTTCCGCTGGCAGTAATAGCCACAAGATAAATCTTGTTGTCGGAGAGGAGTTGTTTGTCGATAGACTCAAACCACTCTTGCGGATTGTCCACATGATCCACGTCGAGCATAGCGAGACCGGACGGGATGGCATCGGCACTAACGCGTTTGCCGTTCTTGAAAGAGGCGGCGTGCGGAATGATAATCGGCAGGCGACGTTTGAGGGCTTGCTTGCGGTCGTTGTAGTCCTCGGCGGTTGGGTCGAGCGCAGCGATACGACGGCAGATATTCTTCACTTCGGGACTGTCGATGAGTTGGTCCCAGATTTCTTTGGTGAGTTGCTCAGGAACTCCGGCAACTACGGATTTTTGATAACACATACGTGATTTCATATTAGTCAAAAATTAACAATATTAAACAAAAATTACTTTTAATCGCGCATAAATGACGCGATGCATAAACGCTATTTTACCGAGACGTCGAGTTGTCGAGACGTCGAGATTTCGAAGACGAAGGGACGTTGTCGGATTTGGTGGCATTCCATTTGCCTTTGGACCGGGTCCATTCACAGCCGACGGCGTGAATCTCGGCATGGTCTTCGGGATAGAGTTTGCGTTGGCGGATAGCACGTTTGTGCACGGCGCGTTGCATCGCTTTCCATTGCTCCTCGGTGACTTCGAGTTTGTCGATGCACCGGACGTTGTAGATGTCACAATCTGCCATCCACGGGTTCATGGTCATGCGGCAATGGGTCTTGAGAGGTACGCCACGTACACCGGTCACCTTTCCTGTCTCGGTGTAGAAGGGGCAGTCCGTGCTGCACGGACTACCACCTTTCCGAAGGGCAATGATTAACATGCTTCTACCTCCGATTTGATGTCAATTTGACAAAGTGTCTCACCCATCGTCTCGATCTCGGCCGCAAGGATGTCCGCCAATTCATGACCGTTTTGGTACTCATCGTGCGGGATGTATAGTTGTACCATTACATGCTGCGCGTTGAACTTGATCTTGCCGTGTTTCGTTCGGTCTAACAACCGCCAATGCAACTCCGGTCGTGTCGCGTACGTACGCACGCCTTTTTCAATAAAGGTGAACTTGTCTTCGTCCGTGCGATGCAAGGTTCCTTTGCGGCTTTCCAATACTTGCAGATCATTCTGCTTCATCTTCGTAGTCAAATCTACGCATAAATAATTTTGCTTTTTCATAAAACGAAAATTTCTGCTTTGCTTTTGCTTTACGAAAGGCCTTTCACGTGTACACAAGCTATACAAAAACTTTCGCGATTAATAATAAAAAAATTTACACCGAACTTCCGTTGTTTTCGGAAATCCGGTGCAAAAGTACTGCCTTTTAGCGGGACATCATAGGACGCTTGTCCCGTTTTTTGTCCCGTTAGTATTTTTATGCTAAAAAAGTGCTATTTTCTTGTATTTTTTCGTCTTAAAGCAGTGCGCAAACTATTCGCTTTGATTTTATACCAACCTATCTTCTTTCTAAAGATGGCATCATCACATAGAGCTTCTACATTGCCATCATGGTCGGCAAGATGGTCTCTTCCTTCCTTTGCTTCTGCATCTAGCCAACGAATAAGTGCTTGAACATCTCCCTCTCTCGGCAGGTTCATAGGGACTATGGCTTTAGCGGACGTAGAGATATAGGGATGATCCTTCTGTATTCTTTTTATCAGTTCTCCTTGCAAATCCAACAAAGGTCGTAAACTATATAAACGGAGAGTATCCATATTTTTGTCAAACAATGCATGCGCGCGCATTTCCTCATTAAATATTTGTTGCCAAATATCATCATTAGATAATGAAATATCATACGCAAGTTTTGTTTCAGTCTGATAGAAACGCCAATTCAAGTACGCATCTAATAGTCCTCGGAACATGCCGCGCTGTAAAATGATATTATCCCAATCATCAAAGATAGCTTTGCATTTCTCTATGACATTCTTGCAGGCAGTTAATAAGTCATCTTCCTGAATGGCAGACTTAATGATATTCTTGGCAGTGTTCGCGATAAAAAAATAGAGTGCAGACCGAGCAAAGCCGCCAATGGGGATTGAGTCGTAACGATTGTACGGGTCAAAATCTTCGCTTTCGGCATACACTCCTATCGGATAGAATGCCGGTTCGAGCCATACCGATGGATTGATTCTAACCATTTCGTCCTCTTGATCTATCACCCATTGTAAATAGATACGTATCAATTTGTCCAATACCTCTTTTTGCTCCTCAGACATATATGATTGCACTAATTCATTCTCAGAAAGAGATACAAAATGGCATATTTCCGTAAAAGAGACAAAAGTTGTTTTCACTGGTGGTATTTGCCACTCTTTGCTTTTTAATAGTTGCTGATATTTGTCTGCTAATTGGCCGGATAGCGCCGCCACAAACAAAGGTGTTACATAACCACCAGTACCAGCAATACAACTTTCCTTTCCGTCGGTTAGACAGAACAATCCGCGTTCGGGATAAAATATGAGGTTTTCTGTGATTTGCATTAAAAGAATAATTTTTGAGTTATATCATATTGTTCTCGCAACAAGCCTAAGTTCTTTAGACGATAACGAGCTGCATCTTTGGAAACATAAAAATGGTCAGCTACTTTGCTAATAAAATCCAATGCCGTTCTATGATTAAAGGCACCTTCGCTCTGTGAGTATTGATTATCATCATAAACAAATCCCTTGCGAATATTCATGGAGAGCATCACTTCTTGCGCATAGTCCGCAAACACTTTACCCGGCATTAAGAGGAAGGAAGCAAACTTATTAGCTTGGGACTCAAAATAACGAATCTGTGTATTGGAAGCACCTGCAATATTGATTGTTTCTTGGTCTTCTGCTGCGGTGTAGTGGTATTGTTCCAATATGCGGCGATGCAGGAAATGATGTCCTAATTCGTGAGCCAAAGTAAAGCGTTCACGGACATTAGCACCCCATAAGCGATGTCGATAATTCAGATATATAGTTTTGTCTGCATACGAGTATTCTCCAAAGAACTCATCACTCATTTCCATGAACTCGATTTTTAACTTCGCTCTCTCTGCAATCCGCCACAAGTAATCCGGTTCTTTGCGCAAATCTTCTGCGGTCAATAGCATTGCGTTAA
>CALZRN010000093.1 GCA_945828585.1 uncultured Bacteroidales bacterium
ACCCTGTTTATATTTTATAAATAGGGAGGACCGACGTTACACAAAAAAAATGACATACGCAAATTTGTATGCCATTTTAGAGAATTTTCTTGGTTATGTTTACCCGATCTGGATATGCCCCTGCCAATTTTACCAAGCGACGCCGAGGGTGATGCCGAGACCGTGCTGGAGGTACTGGTTGAAGGCTTCGTTATTGCTTTTGGGCTTGAATGCCGGGATTTTCAGGTCGTTCTTAGTCCACTGCCAATCCATCGCGTAATGAAGTCCCAGAACCAGGTCCACGGAGTTGAACGGGATGCGCCAATCGAGCCCTATACGCGTATCCGTGAGAATAGCAAAGCCCCCATAGATATTTCCCGTTTTCATCGGTCCGGCTCCGGCACTCTGGGTAATACGCGGAACAAGCATGTATTTTCCCACCTGAATGGGCAGCTGACCTCCGACATAAATGCCGAACATGGCTCCCGCGCAGGTTTTATAACCTAACTTGGTAGCGAAAGTCTCGTCCTCGGTCATGGCTTCTTCGATAAGCGCGGTTATCTGCACGCCGGTAGCGATATAGCCCAACCAATCGAAACCGTACTGAAGGCCGACCTGTTGGTTCATACCCAGATAATTGTCATAGACCAACCGCACATGGTTCGTATGATCCATATCCGTCACGATATGCGTTGCGGAGCGCTCGAATTTCTTGGCAGCCTTCCCCTTTTGCGCGATCAGACTATCGCGGACAGCGAGTGTGCGCAGAGCAGGGTCAAAAGGCAAATGCCAATCCGTCTCCCTTAAATCTTTTTGAACCGAATCCGGCAACTGGCGGAACACATACAACCAATCTTCGCCGGAAAGAGCACGTAGAGGCTCCATCTCATTGCTTGCATCTGTTTTAGATGCTCCTAATGTAGCGATAAACGCTTGCACATCTTCTTTCCCGATTGCCAATCCCACTCCCTCACGGTAGAAAGCCTTCCAGATGTTGATGCCCAAGATCTCGTATTTGCCTGCCGCGTTTTTGAGCAAGAGCGGTCCGCCGCTACTACCGGGATCAATAGAAGCCGTATGTTGGATGATGCGCGAGGCGCGCTCGTGACTATCGACATCCACACGCGCATTCGATATGCTTCCGCGCGTGAGTTGCCAGGATGGTTTATTTGCCAACTCGGGAAAACCTGCTGCCACAATAGAGAGTTCTTCCTCTATCTCACCGGCATAAAGCGGCAGCGCGATCATCTCACTTTCCGAAGGAAGAGCTATCGCCGCCAGGTCCGCTTCGCCGATATTCGTTACTTCGCAATGCTCGTAACGGAGCGTTTTCTCGTGGAGCTGGAAGGTGAGGGTTGCTTTCTCGGCGTAGCCGATGACATGGAGGTTGGTGAGCACATATTTCTTGCCACCTTGCTCCACTACGACACCCGAACCAAAGGTTCCTTCGTTCTTATAGGCCGTCAAAGCCTGCGAGGCACTTCTCATACCGGCACGCGCCGTATAGAGGGCGTAGTCGCCCATGAGCGATTTGTCCGCATCGGAATACTCCGGTTCAACGACACAAACACTATGCCGCAAGCCTTGCGCCGAAGCCGGCAGCAGCACACACAGCAGCATAGCTGCCAAATAGAAAATACGTTTCATATAAGGAAAATCATTCGTCGTCACCCACTACACCATTCGAAACTGAGTCCGTCTTCGTCTCCGGAACAGCTTTTTCCGAAACAGCTTTTTCTTCCGGCATGGTGTTGTCTTCAGGGATCACCTTTACCGGCATTTCCGCTTTCTTGTCCCCCGCCATTTCGTCCAATATATACTGCATATCGGAGCCTTTGAGTTTGCCTTTCTTGATAGCCGTAGCAATCTCCTCCTTCTCGGCGAACAGTTTCGCTGCCGCTTTCTTCATCGCCATAAAACTGCCGTTCACCATCGCCAGTTCAGCCAGTTCCAACTCCGGGCGAACCAGATAATAGAGCGTTGGCGTGTCCGGTCCGTTTCCACCTGTAAACTTCACGAAATACAGGTCGCCTGTCTTCTTGTCTATCTTGTAGTACATCTCGCATTGGAAAATCACACCCCATGCACTTCCCATCACCGGATTACCCCATTGATGCTCATTCTGCATCATCGATTTGCGGGCGTGGACGTAGTACAACACGTGCTTCTTATCCGGGAAATCCTTATGCCAGATCTTGATACCAACGATATTCGCCGCATCTATATCCGTATGACCTTTGTCACCCGCATTCTTTTTGACCCCCAGCTTGCCTTTGCCGACTCGCGGTAACTCCACCTCCGCGAACTCTTCGGAATGTCCGTCCACGAAATACACTTCACCCGGGTAATAATGAGGCGTAAGCAAAGTCATTTGTGCAATAAACTGCGCCTGAAGCGCTACGCTGGCAAAGACTGCTGCCAGAACAAGAAGAAATCTTTTTTTTATAAATTCGAACGTTTTATTAACAATTCGCTGCAAAATTACTGCTTTTTCTTGAAATATGCAATAGTTTATAACATTTTTTTTACCATAAACACACAAAAAGCATGCGCTTTCGCTGCTTTATTTGATTTTCTGAGGTTCTCGACTACCTTTACAACTCAAATAAATCGAGAAAACATTTATCCTACAGACCCTTCCAGACTCACTTGGAGGAGTTTCTGCGCCTCGACGGCAAACTCCATCGGGAGCTTGTCCATGACCTCTTTGGCGTAGCCGTTAACGATGAGTCCGACGGCGTCCTCGAGGGAGATGCCCCGCTGCTGGCAGTAGAAGAGTTGATCCTCGTTGATCTTGGAAGTCGTAGCTTCGTGTTCGACGGTCGCCGTGGGGTTAGCGATGATCATGTCAGGGAAAGTGTGTGCGCCGCATTTATCGCCCAGAAGGAGCGAGTCGCACTGGCTGAAATTACGCGCGTTCTCGGCATGGATACCCATCTTCACAAGACCTCGGTACGCGTTCTGGCTATGGCCCGCGGAGATACCTTTGGAGACGATGCGGGAACGGGTGTTTTTGCCGATATGAATCATCTTCGTTCCGGTATCTGCCTGCTGGTAGTTATTGGTGAGGGCTACCGAGTAGAACTCCGCCGAGGAGTTGTCGCCGCGGAGGATGCAGGAGGGGTATTTCCAAGTGATGGCAGAGCCTGTCTCGACCTGTGTCCAAGAGAGACGCGCGTTCTCGTGGGTGATACCACGTTTGGTAACAAAATTATAGATTCCGCCCTTGCCGTTCTTGTCGCCCGGGTACCAGTTCTGGACGGTCGAATACTTGACTTCGGCGTCCTTATGAACAATGATCTCGACGATGGCTGCATGAAGCTGGTTCTCGTCACGCATGGGGGCTGTACAGCCCTCTAAATACGAGAGATACGCGCCTTCATCAGCGATGAGAAGGGTTCGCTCAAACTGTCCCGTATTGCCGGCATTGATGCGGAAATAGGTGCTCAGTTCCATCGGGCAACGGACCCCTTTGGGCACATAGACAAACGAACCATCGGAGAAGACCGCGGAGTTGAGCGCCGCATAGAAATTATCGGAAGGCGGAACGACCGAACCGAGGTATTTCTGAACGAGTTCGGGATACTCGCGCACGGCTTCGGAGATGGAGCAGAAGATGATACCTTTCTCCGCGAGGGTCTGACGGAAAGTGGTCTTGACAGAAACGGAGTCCATGACCGCATCTACCGCCATGTTTCCTGCGAGTGCTGCGCGCTCCTCGAGAGGGATACCGAGTTTGTCGAAGGTCTTCATGATCTCCGCGTCAATCTCATCGACTGTTTGTGCGCCTTCGGCGGTTTGAGAATTGGAGGGTTTGGCCTTCGTTTTCGGAGCGGCGTAATAAGAGA
The DNA here is from genome assembly GCA_945828585.1 of uncultured Bacteroidales bacterium. Lineage (GTDB taxonomy): Bacteria > Bacteroidota > Bacteroidia > Bacteroidales > Paludibacteraceae > Colicola. The sequence goes on from CALZRN010000093.1 coordinate 3,828, forward strand.
TGGCTTGGAAGTCGATCTCCGGGATATTGAGGTGCGCCCACGTGGGGAGCTTCATGGTCTGCCATTTGCGGAAGGCCTTGAGGCGGAACTCGAGCAACCATTCGGGTTCGTGCTTCTTCGCAGAGATGAGCCGAACGATGTCTTCGTTCAGTCCTGCAGGTACGATATCGGTCTCCACGTCGGTCGTAAAACCGTACTTGTACTCCTGTTCCGTTATGTCTTTAATAATTTCTTCCATAGGAAAACCTATGATACCTAAGACGACCTAGGTTTCTTTTATAAAAATTAAGAGCCACCCTTGGTCGGGCGGCTCTCTGAGGCCGGTAGCGGAGTCAAACCGCTCTAAACGGTTTTGCAGACCGCTGACTAAGTCGCTCATCCAACCGGCCGGTCGCGTTCGGCAACAAGTGTGCAATGGTTTATACCGCTCCGCTAAATAAACGGGCAACTTGTGCCTCCGCTCTCCCCATCACAACAAGTTGTGCCGGGGACCCCGAAAAAGAAGAAATGCGACTTCTCTTTCGAAAAGCGGGTGCAAAGGTACTACTTTTTTTTGAAATATGCAAATATTTGCAGTATTTTCTGTGATTTTTTGTTAAAAAAGGCACAAATCGGCATCTGAGATGGTGCCTTTGGGTCTTTTTTTGCCTCTTGAGGCAGGAAGCGGGGATGTCGCTGCCGGAGCTTCCGCCGTCGGTTTGAGGGGTGAAGTATGGCGTCCCAAAAACGGGTTGATGATGTCGCGCGTCTGGTCGTCGGTCCATTTGCATTTATCGACAATCCACTCCAGATAACTGCGGTCAATGCGCATCATCGATTCGATGGATTCGCCTTTGTGGGCACCCTGGGTGAGGTAGAAATAGTCGCCTTTTTTCGTGAGCCATCGGTCAAAACAGATGAAGGAGAACTCGTCTCGTTGAGTCCACTGCCAACCGTGTGCGGCTACTTGTGCCTTGAAGACCTCGATGGTTGCCATGACGTCATCGAGCGAGTTATGGGCTCCTTCGAAGGGATGGCCGTAGTAGCGGGTGTACGCGGCGGTGAGGTTATTATGCACTTTCTCGCCGTTCTCATCGACCATGCCGGCGGTGTGAATACGCTCCAGAAGGAGGGCATCGTACCAAGTCCGTCCTTCGAAAGCGAAGGTAAGCCCGAGGCGCGCGAGGTTGTAGTGAAGGATCGGGGCGTCGTAGCCGTTGCCGTTATAGGAGAGGAAATCGCAACCATCGGTGAAGGCGATGAGGTCGTCATACACCGAACGGAGCGAGACACCATGCTCCAACAAGAAGGGTTTGGATATATGATGCACCGCCTCGGCTTCCGCAGGGATGGTGAACTCTCCTTCGGGGAGGATATACCAATCGCGGGTGTCGATCACATGCCAATCGGCGGTGTCAATTTTCACGAGAGAGAGCTGGATAATATGCTCTTTCTGCACATCGAGGCCGGTGGTCTCTGTATCAAAACAGATGAGGTTCATAAATGAACGTTTAGAGAGTTTAAATGTTTAATGGTCGCTACGCGACGTTTAGTTTTATTCCACGTAGAGGACGAGGCCTTTGAGGTATTCGCCTTCGGGGTGGTAGATGTTTATAGGGTGATCCTGGGGTTGATGCAGCTGGTGGAGGATGCGCACGGAGCGTCCCACTTGCGCTGCCGCAGAGAAGACGGCGAGACGGAAAGCCTCTTTGTCCACTGCCTGAGAGCAGGAGAAGGTAAAGAGGATGCCGCCGGGCCGGATCATCTCAATCGCCTTGGCATTGATGCGCTGGTAGCCGCGGAGGGCATTCTTCACCGCATCGCGGTGTTTGGCAAAAGCCGGAGGATCGAGGATGATGAGGTCGTACGTTTTTCCTGCTGATTTTTGTGCGCTGAGATACTCGAAGGCGTCCGCTGCGACGGCAGTATGGTTCTTGGCCTTCGGGAAGTTCTTCGCCACATTGATATTGACGAGGTCTATCGCTTTCTGGCTGACATCAACGGAGTCCACTGTTTTGGCGCCACCACGAAGGGCGTAAAGGGAGAAGCCGCCGGTGTAGCAGAACATATTCAGGACATCTTTGCCATGGGCGTAGCGCTCGACGAGGGCACGATTCTCCCGCTGGTCGATGAAGAAGCCCGTCTTCTGGCCCCGTAGCCAATCGATTCGGAACGAGAGACCATTTTCGATGGACCAGAACTCGTCCGTTCCTTCCTGTCCTTCCCCTAAAGGGGCAGGAAATTGGTAATCAGAGATTAAATAGCCTATCTTATCGCCTTCTATAGGGGCTTTGAAAGGCAGGGTATCGTCAGATTTGTAGTAGATATTTTGAACCTGCGGCACCTCGGCGAGGATGGCATCGGCTATCTCTTTTCGGCAGACATGCATGCCGACCGAATGCGCCTGAACGACCGCGGTGTCGGCGTAGATATCGACGATGAGTCCGGGGAGATTGTCTCCTTCGCCATGGACGAGGCGGAAGGTGTTATTATCTTTTCTTACCAAGCCCAAGGACTCGCGAACCTTATAGGCAGCGCGGATACGGGAGTGCCAGAAGTCTGCGGGGAGGGAGTCCTCTCCGAACGCCAAGATGCGCACGGCGATGGAGCCGACTTGCCAGTAACCGACGCCCAACACATTGGAGGTGCTTGATTGTACGCATACTAACTCGCCTTCTTCGGGGGCATCGCCTTTATGCTTGGCATCCAAGACGACGCGGGCTATCGCTCCTGAGAAGACCCAGGGGTGAAAACGAAGAAGGGATTCTTCTTTATGGGGCTTTAAGATGACGGTAGTCATACTATTTACCATTTGGTCATTTACTATTTACTCCACTCCCTGGGTTAGTTCGTGGTAGGTATGGAGCGAGAGATTATCGCTGACGTACTTGAGGCTATGAAGATGCGTAAAGCCAAGGGCAGCGATGAATGCCAGTTCCATGTCGAAGACGCAGTCTTTGTAGTCGGAAGCAAGCACAAAATCCGTGTTCGTGTAGCAGATGGCGCGGAGAGTGTCGTGCACGAGGGGCAACTCGGCACCAAGGGACTCGTCAATCAGCGAGAGACGAGGTTCGGGGTACGTCACGTTCGGGTGATTGAGGCGCACTTCGGAGACCTCCACCCAGGTGCCGAGATCAAAATTCGCGCTGCCGGCGTAGCCGATGTTATAGAGTTCCGCATCGCGGTCGAGAGATTGCAGGGAGCGGATGATATTGATGGCTCCGACGCCCGTGAAGATGATCTCTGCGTCCGAGAGGTCCAAGCCGAGTTGTTCGCGTGCTTTGGAGAGCAATTCGCGCTCGCCTTCTTCCGCCATAATGATATATTTCTTTGCCGCAAGGGCACGATTAACTTCGTTTTTCGCCATAGTTTTCAGAATTTGGGTGCAAAGGTACAAAAAAAATCTCACATACGCAAGGGTACACGAGATTTTTTCTTGTTGCGGAGGGCGGGATCGAACCACCGACCTTCAGGTTATGAGCCTGACGAGCTACCACTGCTCTACTCCGCGAT
>CALZRN010000094.1 GCA_945828585.1 uncultured Bacteroidales bacterium
AGACCCTGTTTCTCCAACTCCCTGCTATACTGCCGCCAAAACATCCGCTGCCTACCCGGCAGACGCAATACTTTACCCATAAGGAGGGTGTATTCGCCTATGTGTTGAAATAAACGCATCGCTAAGTATATTAAAAAGCGTGCAAAGATACAACTTTTTTTGCACTTACGCAAATTTAATTGCATTTTTTCGAAATTAGGTCGTTTATGGGCATAATAATTCGCTTTTTTTCTTGCAAAACAAAAAAAAATTTGCATATCTCAAAAAAAAGCAGTACCTTTGTCCGACTTTTTATGGGTCTTATCAAATTAACCGGTCGCAAACGGCGGCCAAAAATGACGAATAAATAATGAATATTGTAACCAAAGAGATTGCTCTCCCCGATGGACGAGTAATCAAACTGGAGACAGGCAAGTTGGCTAAACAGGCTGACGGCGCAGTGATGGCGACCCTCGGCAACACCATGATCTTAGCTACTGTCTGCTCCGCCAAAGATGCGGTTCCGGGTACGGATTTTATGCCCCTGACCGTAGAGTACAAAGAGAAATTTGCGTCCGCAGGACGCTTCCCGGGCGGTTTTACCCGCCGCGAGGGCAAAGCATCGGATTATGAGATCCTGATTGCGCGTCTGATTGACCGCGCCCTTCGTCCCCTCTTCCCTTCTAACTATCACGCAGAGACGTTCGTAAACGTCACGATGTATTCGGCGGACGGCATCGATATGCCGGAGAGCATTGCCGGACTCGCTGCAGGAGCGGCTTTGGCTTGCTCGGATATTCCTTTCGAGGGTCCGGTGAGTGAGGTACGTGTAGCGCGTGTTGACGGCGAGATGGTTATCAACCCGACCTTCGAGCAATGCGAGCACGCTGACCTCGAGTTGATGGTGGCTGCTACGTATGACAACATTATGATGGTCGAAGGCGAGATGAAAGAGGTGCCGGAGTCGGTTATGTTGGAGGCTATCAAGGCTGCGCACGAAGCGATCAAACCGCAGTGTCTGGCAATCAACGAGATGATGAAGGCTTATGGCAAGGAGACCAAACGTGAGTACTGCCATGAGGTGAACGATGAGGAGCTGAAGCAGGCAGTTCACGACTACTCCTACGCTCGCGCTTATGCGCAGGCTACCGCTGCTGACACCGACAAACATCATCGCGAGGAGATGTTCTCCCAGATCCGCGAGGACTTCAAGGTCGAGAAAGTAGACTACATGGCTGCTCGCGCTGAGGCGTTAGGCATCGATACCGATGAGGTAGCAGCGCTCGTAGATCGCTACTATCACGATGTAGAGAAAGAGGCTATGCGTCGCGCGGTCCTCGATGAGGGAAAGCGTCTGGATGGCCGTAAGACTACGGAGATCCGTCCGATCTGGTGTGAGGTGGGGTACCTCCCTGGCCCTCACGGATCCTCTATCTTCACCCGTGGTGAGACACAGTCGCTCTCGACCGTTACCCTCGGTACGAGCCGCGATGAGAAGATCATTGACGAATCGCTGATCCAAGGCACCGATAAGTTCCTCCTGCACTATAACTTCCCGCCGTTCTCCACCGGCGAGGCAAAAGCTCAGCGTGGTGTCGGACGTCGTGAGATCGGTCACGGTAACCTCGCTTGCCGTGCGCTGAAGAACATGATCCCGGAGGACTTCCCTTATACCGTACGTGTTGTTTCTGACATCCTCGAGTCCAACGGTTCCAGCTCTATGGCTACCGTTTGCGCGGGTACGCTCGCCCTTATGGACGCAGGTGTACCGATGAAGAAACCCGTTTCCGGTATTGCAATGGGTCTCATCTCCGAGAACCAAGGTAAGAACTACGCTATCCTCTCCGATATCCTCGGCGATGAGGACCACCTCGGCGACATGGACTTCAAGACCACCGGTACCAAGGACGGTCTGACCGCTTGCCAGATGGATATCAAGGTAGATGGTCTCTCCTATGAGATATTAGAGAACGCGCTCGCACAGGCGCACGAGGCACGTATGTACATCCTCGGTAAGATTCTCGAGTGCATGCCTGCTCCGCGTGCTGACCTCAAACCGCACGCACCGCGCATCACCTCTTTCTATATCCCGAAAGATATGATCGGCGCTGTCATTGGCCCGGGCGGTAAGATTATCCAGGGCATCCAGGCGGAGACAGGAGCTGTCATCTCTATCGACGAAGATGAGAAGGGCGGCAAGGTGGAGGTAGCTTCCAACAACGGCGAAGCAATGGCTGCGGCTATCGCGAAGATCAAAGCGATTGTCGCGCTGCCGGAGGTTGGCGAAGAGTACGACTCGGTGGTTAAGAGCCTCATGCCGTACGGCTGTTTCGTAGAGTTCATGCCGGGTAAGGAAGGTCTGCTGCACATCTCTGAGATCGATTGGAAGCGCTACGAGACCATGGAAGAGACCGGAATCAAAGAGGGTGACCACATCCGTATCAAACTGCTGGAGGTGGATCCGAAGACCGGTAAGTTCCGTCTCTCTGCTCGCGCTCTCAAGGAGAAACCCGAAGGCTACGTAGAGCCCGAGCGTCCTGCACGTGCTCCCCGTGGTGACCGTGATGGCGCTAAACTCGACCGAGGACCCCGTCCTGAGCGTCGTGGCCCGAAGCCTGAGCGTCACTAATCACATCGACCATGCAAGGTCGATACAATAAAAACAGCGTCGTAATCACGACGCTGTTTTTGTTAGAAGTCTTTCTTCCAGATGAAGCCGACACCTTGGATGGTGGATGCCTGACGGAGCGAGTACTTATCCACAGTATGGGTGTAGCCCTTCATGCGGAGCTGACCATCCTCCGTCAGTTTGACCTCTACGTCCAGATCGCCGAAGAAGGGCTGGTTGGAGATGTCGTTATACCGGTATCCTACATTGCCGTTGATCACGAGCCGATCAACCGGCTGTAACTGGAACTGCGCCTCGTATTCGGAGCTGGCATTAGCTCCCTCACCGTCTCTTCGGATAGCAACGCCGAGCGTCAGCATGTCCGTCAGTTTGGACAACCATGCGTTAATCTGGCTCGTCACGGTCGAGGATAACAACGAATAGGTGGAGTTCAGCGTCGCGTACTGCGTGTTGGACATGTAATCCGGCGTGAAGAAGCGGTTGAAGACCAACAGATAAATCACCTGCCTCATCAACATCTCGTCGGTGTTGATCACTTGCCGTACCTGTTGCTGGATTGCCTGATCGGACAGTGGGAACTCTAACGAGAATGACAAGATCGGGTTATTGAGCGTGCCGGTCATGTGCAGACAGGTCATCACCGGGATATTGCTTCGCGAGGTGGCTAACTGGTCTGCATCGCTGCCAAACAGGTCGCGCAGGTTCGCCGTCACGCGGTACTTAGCCGTAACGTTCAACTGCGGGTTCGTTGCGTCGCCTGAGAAGGCGATTGTCGATCCTTCGCCTACCGTGAACTCTTTGCGGATCATGTTAGCGATGGTGTAGGAGAGGGTGCCTTGGTCAATGTCGTATGTACCCAAGAGCGACACGTCGCCTGTCTGCGTGTCGTATGCTAACTGCAACGCTCCGCTACCTCGTGCCTGAATAATATCTCCGTTCCGTTCGCCTAAGACTAATTGGAAACTCAGCATCGGATTAACTTCCAGATTCAGTTTGACCAGACATCTACCCGCTCTCCTGAAGATCGTAGAGTCAGTCTCATGTACCGGCGCTGCTACATCGATATTGTCCAGATCGCTCTCTTGGACCGTGTCCACTTTGGCTGACTTCGGGTGCTCAACGAAATGCACGAATGCTGATTCGTAAGCGGAAGACACGTTGTCGATACTTAGCCTGAACCGCGAGTTCTTGGAGGTCCTCGCATCTGCGAAGACCAGGATGTCATCTTCGTTACCCGTCACATCCACGTGACCTGTCGCATAGACAGAACCTTGCAGCATCTCGCCTTTCTTGTTATTGTCAAACACCAGCGCATCGTGCGCATCGACGTGCAGATCCAGCGTGAAATCGCGGAACTGATCATGATAAACACCTCCGTTCACCTTCACTTGGTTGCCCTCTACGTCCGTCAGATGGACGTTCGGGAAGAGGATCGCCGTCGTGTCCATGATGATAGTGTCTTCTGCTATCGTGTACCGGGCGCCCGTCCAGGGAAGAGTCAGCGAGGTGTTTTGCGCCGCGCAGCGCAGCAATACATACGTCACTCCTTTTCGTCCGCCTACTACTACGTGCCCGGTGCCGTGGCCGTCCAGATCGGTCAGTACCGATGAGGTCCAGTGGTTGACGAACGCCAGCGGTACCGAATCCGCCATCATATCCAACTCCCATACACCGCTGCCATTGAAGAGCGCCTTGCCATTCAGATCCACTACTTTCCGATCCGGTCGATAGACATCCGCGTGGAAAGCGAGGCTGTCGGTGATATGCAGATCCACCTCTGCATCGCCGAGCCAGCAGTTATTCAGACCTATCGAGTCGATATGTATCTGCGTATCTACTTTGGCTTGCTTGAACGCGCTGGAGATATTCGCTTCGCCCGTCAATAGACCATTGAATATGATCGTCTGCTCCGGCAGCAGGAACGGTACGACGTAGCTCGCATCAATCTTCTGCAGATCGACATGCAGCGTGTCGCTGCTTCGTCGCGATGCCAACCCATTCGCGCGGATATGCTGTCCGCCGCCCACAAACGAGAACTGCTCTACCTGCACCGACGTGTCCGCTGCGCAGTAAGTTAGATGGCTCTCTCCTAACGTATAGATCGAGTCGCGCAGCATGAACGTGCCCGGCATAAGATGCAGGTCAATCAGCGGCTTTCGGTTGTATTTCGAGAAATGGGTGATGAACTTCAGATCTCCGCCATAGGTACCTGCCCGTTGCGCGGCTAACATCGCTTTCCTTCTGTCTCGCTCCCATCCCTCCGGCAGCAACTCGTTCTTCTGTGCCTTCTGGCGAAGCGTGATATGGGTCAGTAAGGTGTCCCTAAACGCCAACGTAGAGACTACCGTCTGCATCTGCATGGCTTCGGCAGACACACTCAGCGACAGACCCGATCCCCCTTCCTGCGTATGACGCAACGTGTCGATCGTGTTCAGCGTGATCGTCAGATCATGAACCGGTGTCTTTCCGGCGCGCACTCCCGGCGCAAAGAACCGCAGCGCGAACGAAGGCTTTTCCTCCTCTGCTATCCGACCCTCGGCGCGTAGAGTAGGGTGATCGCTCAGCGTCAGAGGCGCATTGAATAAGCGCTGCACGTCTCGCAACCGTTCGCCGTCCGCTTGCATCGTGAACGCTACCGGTTGCCAGCTCTTCTTCGGCGCTTCTACGGCGGTAGGCAGGTAATGATGCATCATCGCCTGAGCGGCAGGAACGATATCTACATATCGGAAACTGCCCTCTAACTTCGCTTGCAGATAATCCGTTGTCAGGGAGATGGACTTGGCCCGCTCTCCGTCAGCTTCCGCAATCAGTACCATCTGTCGCATCGTCACCGAGTCGCGCGCTGTGGCGAGGAAAAGCGAGTCAATCACCAGATAGCCGCTTATCTCATCTGCCTTGGCGCCGCTCATATCTACTGCTACGGAGAACCGTGTGCGCAACTGCTCGCCTAACAACGCCAAACCCAACACCGCGGAGTCGAAATGCTTGCATCGCAGGTTACAATTGATCTCCGGATTGACGTCATGCAGATCTACTACGCCGTCGAATGAAGCGTTCAGATGCGGATCGCGAATCCACGCGGAGCCTTTGTATCGTTTGGGCGCGTAAGTACCGTCCAGATGTATGTCTGCATAGGTGTAGTTATTATACGTCAGTTTGCGTACATGCGCCTTCACCTCGCCGTGCACCCGGCCTTCATCCACTCTTCCTTTGGACGCAACATCCAGCGTCACGGTACCGATCTTGGAGTTGGCTAACAGTCGTCCCAGACGGAAGTTCCTTCCTTCCACGCGTGCGTCGTATTCCATGTGGTCGAAGGTGGAGTCGCTACGCAGCGTACCATCCGTGGTGATCGTACCTAATGCCGTGCGGAAAGCGCCGTGAAGCGTCATCTCCCGCAACTCGCCTTCCGCCAGACCGCGGTAATGGATCGTTCCTAAACGATGTACCTCTGCCGGCAGTTGGACAGGCCGGCCGTAGAACTGCGACAGGAAATCCTGTACCTGCGCTGCCGATGCCCGCAGATCCGTCAGGTTAGCACGTAGATATGGGTTCTCTGTCTTCGTCAGACCGATAGCGGCGATGTCACCTTCCAGGATCGTCTGACCGTTATACCGAATCTCCATCTGACGAACCGATAGCGAGTCTGATCGGCCGTCTAACACGCCGGACAGAGCGATAGTCCGCTGGAATCCTTTGAACTGCGGAACGATCATTCGTACGTCTGCAGGAACTAACTGTGCATCAATCTTAAACGGCGATGTTAATCTCAAATCCTTCCCCGCAACAGCAATCTCTATACTGCTTAACTCTAATTTCGATTGCGGCAGTTTGGCCATCATTATTGGTATCTGGATCAGGCTGTCCGTCAGGATCACATGCGCCTTCAGATTCTCCACCTCCATTGCTGAATACTCATTACTGAAAGCAGAATATTTCTTCACCACCATTGCCATCCGGCTTATCTCCGCGTCTAACTTGTCGGCGCTCAGCCCGTGCAGATCCATCTCTGCGTGGCTCAATAAGGCCTCATACGCTTCGTACCGCACGCGGATATTGTCGAGTTGTACGTCGCGTACCGAAATCAGGCTTTGAAGCGGATCTCTCTTCTTTTTCTGCTCGCTCGTAAACGCATCGATAAGGAACTGGTAGTTCCATTCTTTCTCCCCTTCGCTTTCTACTTGGTATATGTTCGCAACTACGTCCCGTAGCCGCACGTGGCTGAATTGGATCTCGCCTTTTCGCAATGCCAAAGGTGCAAAATGACCGTTCAACTCACCAATGTATCCCAAGGTGTCGCCCTGCTGATCCTCCAAATATACATCTTTGATCGCAATCTTTGCCGGGAATCGGTATTCTACTGCCCCTACATGGGCGTCGGTTCCTAAGATATTCGACAACTCCGCCATAACGAGCCGTACCGCCGCGGTCTCCACCTCGTCGCTCATAAGGGTGGCAAAAAGCATAGAACCGACCAGTAAAATACTGACCAGTAAGACCCCTACTATGTACAAAAATCGCTTCATTTCAACAACTTTGCGGCGGCAAAGTTACTGCTTTTTTCTGACATATGCAAGTATTTTGGAATAATAATTTTTTAAAATCACG
>CALZRN010000095.1 GCA_945828585.1 uncultured Bacteroidales bacterium
AGAGAGCCTTGATGTCCCGGTTACGTCGCGCACGGCGTTCTGCCGTGCTTTCTAAGAGATAGAAGATTTCTTTTTTTTGTTCATAATGTTGATTGTTTTATTGGGTAAAAAAAAGACAGACCTACATTTTTTATTTGTAAGTCTGTCTTTCAACAATTTAACGGTTTAACAGCTTAACGTTTTGCGTACAGCAAAACCATTTTAACTATTTAACGTGCCGCAGGCACATTTTAACGTGCGCATCAGCGCACCTCTGCGCCTTGCGCGTTATAGGTCTTGCCGTTACGCTCGATGTAGAGAATGCCGTTGCGGAGGAATTTGCAACCCCTCTCCGACTCTCCCCCCAAGGAAGAGGGAGTATTTTCGATGCCTTCGGGCATTTCTTCGTACTGAGCGGTGAGAGTGCGGTCCTCGGTGACGGTAGTGTAACTGCCATCCCATCCTATGAAGGCGTATCCATCACGCTCGCCAACGGCCGGCGGCGTGGCGTTCTCGCCGTCATAGACAGACTCGGTTTTAAGGGTCGTGTTGTTCCAGTCTTTGAAAGTGACGGTATGCATGTTGATGCTCTCTATGAGTGCGTCAAACTGCATGTCTGATGTCACGTTCAGGAATCCGTCTTCAGGCGTTGTGCCGCGCGGTGCCCATCCGCGGAGCAGTTCCCCTTCTCCCAGTTCGGGCTCGGGCAGGGCAACGGCCTGACCGCACTCCACTTCTTTCTCGTCATACGCACCGGCACCGTAAATAGTCTCCCAATAGTTGTTTCCGTGTCCGGGAACGAAGAAGACCACTTTGAATTTCTCGTGCTTGACGGTCACGCCGCCTTCACCGCTACCGGCAGGCATTATAAAGTAATCGCCATTCTCGTCACTACCGGTTGTTGCGCCAGAAAAATTAGTGAAATAGAACTGCAAATGGCAAGCATCTGACTCTACGTCACGCACCCAAATGGTGTCGAGCGGACGGGAATAGATAGTGCCGTTGCCGGAGAGAGTGAACTTGTCGGTCTGCGTGTAGAGCGAATATTTCTCGGAATAGATATTCACCGGATAGTAGGTATTGAGACGCAGCACATTGGAGTAGATGTTATTGGTCGAACCGGAGAGGCGTACGCAGAGGCGGAAGAAACGTGCTCTGTGTCCGTAATAGTTGCTACCGGTAGGCAGTACAGTCACATTGCTGCGAACTTTGAGAGTGCCGGCTCCGGCTTCCGCAGCCGTGTAGGAGGTCTTGGTGGACGATTCTTCCCATGAGAGTTCTGCGCCTTCGTTGTCCAGCCAAGCGTATTGCAGTGTCACTTGCGCGGCAGCAGAGGCTTTGACGTACATGTTGAAACTAACGCGCTGTCCCTGCTCTACGTATGTCGGGTTGCCGTCAATGGAGAGTTCCGCAGAGACGCCGGAGACGGTATAAAGAGCACGGACGGTAGTGTTGGCATGAATATTCGTGAACGGGTCACTCCATTTGTCGAAAGTCATGTTGGCGTGCGAAGGTGTAGTCGGCGCAGTAGCATCCTCGCCGCAGTCCACTTCCTGTGTCTTGAGAACCGAGTAGTCATAGTCCACGAAGGTGACAGTGTATTTGGCTTCTTTCTTATAGAGCCAAACGGGGCAGGCAGGCATTATTCCTTTTAGCATGTTTCCGTTCAGAGCGAGCGTAACAGGAATGTCAGAAGAAACCGCCCATTCGGAGCAGTCGCTTGCCTTCGTAACGGAGAAAGACTCTCCTTCTTGTTTATAGGAGGTGTTTCCTTCAACGGAGAGCGGGTAATAGACTTGCATGGTTTGTACTTCCGAGGTGTCTGAATGGATCCCTTCGAAAGCGGAGACGCACACGCGGAACTGAAGGTTTTTCAGTCCATTATCCAAGAGAACGCGTTTGTAAGAGATATTAGCGCCTTGTTTGGCTTCGGCGGCAGAGAGTGCACCGGAGTGTATGGTCGTCCAATTGCCGTCGCCTTTGTCCTGCTGGATGTTATACTGACATTTGCCGGCTGCTTGAATAGTAGCCGAGAGTTGCAGTTGCTCGCCATAGTTGAGAGTAGATGGAGCAGAGAGATCGTTTTTGCTGAAGAAAGGAAGGTCAATATCAATATAGTTCGCCAAATACTCATATTGCTCAATTGCTCCAAGCGAGGTGTTCGGACGATAATAAGAGCATTCTATCAGATAGTCGCCTAATGGAGAGATTCCTGTAAAAGTAGGACGTATGAAAAGCCGGATACTATAATACCCCTGTGAGGTACAATAATCGAGAACATCTTTCAGATTCAGATATATGAAGGTATGGTTAGTGTCATCATAAGGTCGCTGTTTTGTCATCCAAGATGTACATTTCAGCCCTCCCAGACCATTATGATGTGCGAAACCCATTGTATAAGGATGCCCTGGCGAACTATATTGAGCAATTATTGATGACCTATGATCGTCAAAATATCCATAGCTGTAGATAGTAGTTGTAGTTATATCGGTTGATCGAAAAAAGGTTGTGTTTTCATCACGCGCATAAGTTGTAATGCGGTATTCGCGTTTTAATTGATTATTGACAGCGAAAGTATCTTTGAAACATAGTTCATAAGATAGCGGGTCAAACGTGATGTCTGTCAAAAACGCAGGCGTAGGCATTGAGTCCAATTTCATGTAATTTGTGTCTGCCCAAGCAGCAGTTGTAGCCATGAAGGCAGCGCATAAAAGAGTGAAAAATTTTCTCATAATGGTTGTTGTTTTGTTGAGCCTTCGGCTCGGTTAATAGATATTGTTTTTTTGTAACCATGCAGGGTAATCAGCCCTGCATGGCCGGGGGGACTAGTCTAACTAGTTTATCTGGTCTAACTAGTACAACTAGGTTTTTTACTTCACTTCTGCGCCTTGTGCGTTGTAGGTCTTGCCGTTGCGCTCGATGAGGAGCTGACCGTTGCGGAGGAGTTTATGGGATCCGCCAATTTTGGCGGATGCATCGATATTGTCGATAGCGTTAGCGCCGCCTTGGTTCTTGGTCATTTCAAACACAGCCGTGACGGTCATGTTAGCGAGGATATTGTTGAACTCGCGGTCCCAACCGATGAAGGTATAGCCTTCTTTAGCCGGTTCGGCAGGAGCCTGCGCAGCCTTGCCGTACTCTACCTGTTGCTCGGAGAGGAAAGTGTGGTCCCAGTTCTGGAAGGTGACGAGGTACTTACGCAGCGAGGGGGTGAAGACCGCTTCGTAGGTAGCGTCAGAAGTAGCAGCTACGATAGCCGGATTCCAGTGGTCGAAGGTATAAACATATTGCTCGGTAGCCGGTTTTCCTTGATCCTCGATAGCCTGATAAGCGGTCGGCATCTCGCCGTATGAAACCAGCTCGCCCATGATCTCAACGCCGTCGATGGTGTAGATGATAGTAAAGACGCTAACATCGAAGAGGGCTGTAACGGTCATATTGCTCTTGACGGAAGAGATATCTTCGCTCCATCCGACAAAGGTGTAGCCCTCACGTGTGGCGTTCACACCTTGCGCTGCCTCGCCGTCGTTCACCTGCTCGGTACCGAGGTCAGCGCCGTCCCAGTTCTTGTAGGTCACGGTCCATGTCTTGGTATCCTCGCCATAGAGCGCGGTGATGTCGATGTCGGCTTTGATAGTGGTATAAGCTTTGTCCCAGCCTACGAAATGGAATCCGCTTACCTCGGGAGCCGTCGGAGGCGTAGCGTTCTGACCTTCCTCGACACTCTGCGTCTCAATCAGCTGCGAACCGTCCTTGCCGTAGAAACGAACGGTGTATTGCGGAGCGGCAGGGATCTCCTCCCATTGGGCGGTGAACTCCAGATAGGTGTCGCTGATAGCCGGAATTTTCAGGTAGGCGTCGTCGTCATACTCGGTCGTCGTCTCGTTCTTCCACCCGAGGAAGACATATCCGTCCATCTCGGGGTCAGCCGGCGGCAGCACACTCTCGCCCACTTTGGCAACAGCGGCATAGTAGCCGTTGTATTTGCCCATGCCTTGCGCGGAGAAGTCAAACTGCTTCGGATAGCCGTTGCCATAGACACCGTCGAACCAAACCACTTTCTTTTGGGTGGTCACGTTTACGGTCTCCGTCATACCGGGTCCAAGCACATAGTGCAAGCCCTCGTCGGAGGTGCCATCCTGTATGGAGGCGGGATGGCGTACGAAAGCGAAGTCCAGTCCTGCACCGTTGAAGCCCTTGTGGTCAGATATGAAGATGGTGTCGCCGTACTGCGCAGGCACGATGGAGCGTGTGCCGTTGTAGAAGAACGAGCCGTGCAAGCTCATCACACACACTTCCTGGTCTGCCTCAATCAGCAGCGGGTAGTACATCTCTATCTCCATCGCCTCGGAATAGACTTTCTCGGCTGTGCCGGCACCGGCTGCATAGAAACGGTAGTAGCGTTCGGTCTGGAACGGCAGTTCGTTGTTATACTCTACTGCAGCGGTCACTTGGCGGTCGAACGTCATCACTTTGTTCATGTCATAACCGGTGATCTCACCTACTTTGGTGGCGGTGGTCCAACTGATCTCGCCGTTGTTCATTAACTGACCCGACTGGAAATAGACGTTCACAGGGGTGTTGGTCTTGACGGACGCGCGGAAGGTGATGTTGTCGCCCGCCATCGCCATCGTCTTGTTGTCCTCGAATTCTATGAAACGCCACGACATGAAATTCCAGTCCTCGGTCCGGTTGCAGGTATGGCTCACTACATCAATATCCATGTCCACATATACATCGTATTTGGCGAACACTTTGAGCGGTTTGTGTACATTGGTGTAGTCCTTGCTCCAGCCGGTGAACGTACCTTTCTTAGCTTGCGGTGCGTGGTTGGCAGCAGGGGCATTCTGCGCGCCGATGGCAGGCGGCGTAGCGTCCTCGCCGGCTGCGACCTCCTCGGTCTTCAGCAGAGTAGCATCCGCGTCGTAGAAATTCACTTGGTAGGTCGGTGTATATTCATTAATCCTTACAGGGCAAGCCGGCATGGTCATCGACAGGTATGCCTCTTTCTCCTCTACCTTAACAGGTAGCTCACTGGTGTACCTGTAATCACGGCAGTCGGCAGGCTTCATATAGACAACTTCTTCGCCTGCGGTATGCCATTCTGTCCATCGTAATGTACCATTCTGGTCATAATAGGTACAAGGGTAAAGCGCACGCACCGTTTTGACCTCTGTAGTGTCTCTATGAATCCATCCGTAAGGAGCCTCGAAGGACACAACGCGTGTGCGGAACTGGATACTCTCATGGTTGCCGGTAATGACACGCTGATAAGAAACCGTTGCTCCCTCGCGAGCCTGAACAGCAGTCAGCGAACCCGACTTCTGGGTAGTCCAACTTACACCGCCGTCGTTGCTCTCCTGAATATAGTATTTGCATTTACCTGCGGCCTTGATAGTGCTCTTAATCACCATCGGATCACCACCGTACTTAACTTCAGATGGAGCAGAGAGAGTGGTAGCAACATACGGAAGAGTAACATCAACATAATTGTTAAGATATATTCCAGCAACTTGTTCTCGACCTATCTTTTGGTCTGTCATAGTCTTATATTGTCCTGTGACAGGGTCAGTATACCACCCCTCGATAGCGAGGCGTACATCAGAAACTCCTACTGCATAACAAGAATTTATTAATTCCTTTATATTGATTACTCTATGACCACCTGGTATATTATAAACCCTTTTAATGATAGTCTCAACTATCGAATTTTGAGGCTCTGGATTAAAGGTCTCTGGAAATCTCACTGTACCATAGAAATACATCCATACATCACTAACCCACCATGCATAATTTAATTTATATAAATGGGTATTATTCGTACGGCTATAAGCTTCAATCACATACTCACGGTCTAAATCAATAGATGAGCTAAATGTATCATCAAAAGACAATTCTCCTGTCTGTTTGTCGTATGTTATATTCTGCATATACTTCGGGGCAGGGATGGAATCTATCTGTTCATAGTGCCCTATCCCAAAACTATCCGCCCAAGCGGAACTTGTAGCCATAAAGGCTGCAATAATAAAC
The DNA here is from genome assembly GCA_945828585.1 of uncultured Bacteroidales bacterium. GTDB lineage: Bacteria > Bacteroidota > Bacteroidia > Bacteroidales > Paludibacteraceae > Colicola. The sequence continues at coordinate 6,010 of CALZRN010000095.1, forward strand.
AAAAAGAATTTGTTTCTCATAAACTTTGTTGGCTGTTTTATCCTGTTGCCTCGTCAGTTTGAAAGTTGTTTGTTATGTTAGTTTGTTTAGTAACCATGCAGGGTAATCAGCCCTGCATGGCTGAGAAGCTTATCTTACTTCAACGCCTTGCGCGTTATAGGTCTTGCCGTTGCGCTCGATGAGGAGCTGACCGTTGCGGAGGAGTTTATGGGTGACGTGTGACGGTTTACCGGCTGCGGAATCCATGTTTTCGATGGATGTAGCATGGTTGGATGTATCGACTGCAACGGATTGTATCGAACTCTCGATGGGCTGCTCGCTCTCGTCGTATGCCACCAGCGACACTTGGTAGTTGCCCGGCGCCAGACCAGGGAACAAGAAACCGAATCCCTCGGGGTTAGCATCTGCCTTTTCGGCGTGGGAGCGCGCGGGCACTCTCTTCTGCGCCTCGGTACTCAGCACATTGCCCTGCTCATCGAAGACGAATGTATAAGTCATCCCCTCTCCCGTCAGGATAACGGTGTATTTCTTCGCGCCGGCGAGCGCAGGCCAAGTGACATAGAGGGAGGTCTCGTCTATCACCTGCGCGGTCAGCGTGTCCACCGTGTAGTCATTCATCGTAACGTCCAGCGGCAGGATCTGATGGTGAGGCCAACGGGCGGCATTCTTGAAACGGTCTTCCATAAAATTCCATACGTATATAGGCAAGAGTTTGATGTTTCCCGCTCCCTCGTAGATCGAGTAATTGCCCTCGAGCTCGGGCACTTGGAGTGCCAGGCATGTGATCGTAGCTTCATACGGCTCACAGAACCCTAATCCGTTGTCGGCGATGGCTGTAAGGGAGGTGCCGAGGAAGATTTCCGTCTTGTTATAGCACCCGCTGAAAGCATACTTGCCGATGCGCGTCACTCCTTCTCCGACAATCAGTTTGACCACATCGTCGTTGTACGCTGCCCAAGGAGTGGCGTTTTCGTCCGCGAAATCAGGAATTTGACCTTCTCCGAAGACGGTCAGCACTCCGTCGTAAGAGAACATCCATTGCAGTCCGTTGAGTGTGCCACTTGCTTTGGCAGGGAGGGCATAAATAGGGAACCGTTTCCAGAAGGGGTCCTCC
>CALZRN010000096.1 GCA_945828585.1 uncultured Bacteroidales bacterium
ATTTAAAAGATTAATAAAAAAAAATAGTTAATATATGTTCTTTAACATAAAAGTTTTCTATATTTCCATTTTCGGTGCAAAATTACAAATTTATTTTGATATGTGCAAATTTTTTTGTACCTTTGTGCCGTTTTTTAGTAAAAAGACCAAAAAGATGGCAAAACTGTTAATTATAGACGACGAACGCGGAATTCGGAACACGCTTCGTGAGATACTTGCCGACGAGGGGTACGAAGTAGAGGTGGCGGAGAACGGCAAACAAGGTCTGGGAATGGCGCAGGCAAAGGCTTACGACCTGATTTTCTCGGACATCAAGATGCCGGAGATGGATGGTATGGAGGTGCTTAAAGCGCTGAAACAACCCCACCCGACCTCCCCACAAGGGGAGGAGACCGATCCGATTGATGCGTCCATCGTCATGATATCTGGTCATGGGGATGTGGAGACGGCAGTACAAGCGCTGAAAGCCGGTGCGTATGATTTTTTGGTCAAGCCGTTGGATCTTAACCGCATCCTGATCACGACGAAGAACGCCTTGGAATCCAAGAACCTGCGGCAGGAGACTAAGCAGCTTCGCAAGAAAGTAGCCGCGAAAGGAGCTAAGATGGTGGGCGAGAGTGCGGCTATCCAACGCGTGCGCGAGATCATAGATAAGGTGGCGCCGACGGAGGCCCGTGTGCTGATTACCGGTCCGAACGGGACAGGTAAAGAGGTGGTGGCGCACCTGATACACGAGAACTCCGCGCGTGCCAATGCTCCGATGGTGGAGGTCAACTGCGCTGCCATCCCGAGTGAGTTGATCGAGAGCGAGTTGTTCGGACATATGAAGGGTTCGTTCACGGGGGCCGTCAAAGACAGAGCGGGCAAGTTCGAACAGGCCGACGGCGGTACGTTATTTCTGGACGAGATAGGCGATATGAGTCTGGCGGCGCAGACTAAAGTGCTGCGGGCGCTGCAAGAGAGCGAGATCACGCGTGTGGGTTCTGATAAGGCCATCAAAGTGAACGTACGCGTACTGGCGGCAACGAACAAAGACCTGCAAAAAGAGATTCAGGCAGGCAATTTCCGCGAGGACCTGTTCCATAGGCTCAATGTTATTCCTATCGCCGTGCCGGCGCTCAACGACCGTATCGAAGATATTCCGCTGCTGGTTAGCCATTTTGCAGAACAGATCTGCGGCGAGCAAGGTATCGCGGTGAAAGAGTTTGATACGGCGGCTATCAAGGCGCTGCAACAGAAACAATGGACCGGTAACATCCGCCAGTTGAGGAACGTCGTCGAGCGGTTGATCATCCTCGCCGGAGCGAAGATTACCAAAGAGGACGTAGAGGCGTACGCATGATTCTACAATCCCTACATATTCTCAATTATCGCAATATACGCGAGGCGAGTCTGGAGTTTGGAGACAAGCTCAACTGCTTCGTGGGGCTGAACGGTCAGGGCAAGACGAATGTGCTGGACGCGATCTATCTGCTGAGTTTTGCGAAATCGGCTTTCACAAGTCAGGATAGTCTGAATATCACCCACGGCGAGGAGATGGCGATGGTGCAAGGGGTGTATAGTACAAAGTCGATAGTCGAAAGACCGTCCTTACAGGACTCAAAGACGCTTTCTACTTTGAGCGCTAGCGGTCTTTCTACTTTGAGCCCGGAGGGCGGTCTAACAACCATCTCCTGCGGTCTGCGCAAGGGCGTGAAGAAGCAGTTTCGGAAGGACAAGAAGGATTATCCGCGACTGATAGATCATATTGGACTTATTCCGTTGGTTATGATTAGTCCGGCGGATCAGGATCTGATTGAAGACGGTTCGGATGAGAGAAGGCGGTTCATGGACGTCGTGATTAGTCAACTCGACCGCAAATATCTGGATTGCCTGACGACCTATAATGCTTTGCTCAAACAGCGAAACGCGCTGTTGAAACAATTGCAAACCCCACCCCAACCCTCCCCACAAGGGAGGGAGGTTTCCGAGGATTTGTTAGAGGTTCTTGAGTGGCAGATGGTGGAGCCGGCGCAATATATCTTTAGGGCCCGAACGGAGTTTTTTGAGGCATTCAAGCCGCATTTTGAGCGGGTTTATAAACGAATAGCCACCTCTCCCGACCTCCCCCAAGGGGAGGAGAGAGAAATCCCGCAATTACGTTATGTTTCCCAACTGCAGGACCGGGATTTACGCGAAGCGTACGTTCGCACGAGACAGCGGGATCTGATACTCGGATGGACGAGCCAGGGGATCCATAAAGACGACCTGGAGATGAAACTCGGCGAGTTTCCTCTGAAGCAAGTCGGAAGTCAAGGTCAACAGCGGACATTTGTGCTGGCGATGAAACTGGCACAGGCTTTGTACTTGTCGAAAGTCGAAAGTCGAAAGTCGAAAGACAGCTTCGCTCAAAGCCAGAGACCGATTCTGCTGCTGGATGATATTTTTGACAGATTAGACAGCCGGCGTGTGGAGCGAATTGTGGAGATGGTGCAGGGAGAGGAGTTCGGTCAGATCTTTATTACGGACACCGACCGTCAACACCTGACGGAGATATTAAAACCGAACGAGAAGGCGAAGATTTTTCATGTAGAAAATGGTCAAATTGCGTAACATATTCACCCTTGTACTTTGTACTTTGTCCCTTTGTACTTTGAACGCGCAAATCGCGTTCAGAGGCGCATGGATAGCGACAGTCGCTAATATCGACTGGCCGTCTGCAGAAGCCGTGGGAGACTCCGCGGCGCAGCAGAGAGAAATGACGTTCCTCTTAGACTCCCTGTATAGTCTAGGATTGAACGCTATTATCCTGCAAGTTCGGCCGACTGCGGACGCATTGTATAAGAGTGCGTATGAGCCGAGTTCACATTGGTTGGCAGGCAAACAGGGTGCTCCGCTGACATGGGATCCGTTGGAGTGGACTATCGGCGAGGCGCATCAACGGGGCCTGGAGGTGCATGTGTGGCTCAATCCGTATCGGGTCAACCTCGCCAAGACGGACACTTCGATGATCTCTGCCGACCATATATGGAGGAGAAATCCGGAGTGGTTCTGGGAGTACAACAGACAGTGGTATTTCGATCCGGCACGGCCTGAGACGCGTGAGTGGATTTGTACGATCGTACAGGACATTGTCTCGCGGTATGATATTCAGGCGATTCACATGGATGATTATTTCTACCCGTATCCGGCAGGAGGAAAGAAACTGCCGGACGAGACGTCATTTAAGAAAAACCCGCGGGGATTTGACAATATTCACGACTGGCGGCGGGATAATGTGAATCTCGCCATTCAGGCCATCAGCCGGACTATCAAAGAGTGCAAAGACTCGGTGGAGTTCGGCATCTCGCCCTTCGGCGTTTGGAGGAATGCGAGCGTTGATTCAACGGGCAGTAAGACGCAGTCCGGCATCACCAATTATGACGATCTGTACGCCGACACGCGGCTGTGGATCAAGGAGGGATGGATCGATTATATCCTGCCGCAACTCTACTGGGAGATCGGCAAGAAAGTGGCGGACTACGAGGTGCTCGCTCATTGGTGGGCAAACGAGGTTCGCGGGACGAAATGCAAACTCTATATCGGTATGGCGCCGTACCGATTAGTAGAAAGTCAAAAGTCGAAAGTAGAAAGCCAAAAGTCGAATCCTTGGGCAAACGGCAATGAGATCAAACGGCAGATGGACCTGAACAGGACCATCCCGGAGATCAGCGGCGAGTGTTTCTACTCCACCCGACCGTTGTTGCGAAACCCCAGAGGCGTGTGCGATAGTATTTGTACATATTATAAATGAAGATAATATATGATGAAAGAAAAACCCACAATTATTGATTTTGTAGAGCACTACACGCATGAGTTCAGCGAGCATGTATTTTTGCGCGAGAAGGTGGACGGCGTGTGGACGGAGACTACTTTTGCTCAGACGCGCGAGGCGGCGCATCGCATAGGTGCCGGCATGATGGCATTGGGACTGAAGAAAGGCGAACGCGTGGCGTTGTTGAGTCAGGGAAGAAACCTCTGGGTGACAGGCGAGTTAGGTATCCTGTACGCCGGCGGCGTGAATGTGCCGCTGAGTATCAAGTTGGAGGAAGCGAGCGATCTGCTGTTCCGTATCCAACACTCGGACGCACGGTTTATCATGTGCTCCGAGCAGCAGTTGCCGAAGATCCGTAAGATTATGGCGGAGTGCCCGTTGGTAGAGAAAGTGATTGTCTTTGACCCGTTGGAGAAATACGAGGAGAAGGAGATCTCCATCGACGAAGTGATTGCGCTTGGCGATCAGTTGTTAGCCAAAGACCCGGCATCTTTTAAGGCGCGTTATGAGTCTGTAGGCCCGAACGATTATGCGAATATCAGCTACACCTCCGGCACGACGGCGGACCCAAAAGGTATCTTATTAACTCATCGTAACTACACGGCGAACGTGGAACAAGGGGCGTCGGTGATCCATTGCGATCCGGATGACGTGCTGCTCATCATCCTGCCGCTGGACCACTGTTTTGCGCACGTGGCGGGCTTCTATACGATGATGTCCTACGGCGGATCGATAGCTACCGTGCCGGTGGGAAAGACCGCATTGGCAACGCTGAAGAATATCCCTATCGCCATCAAAGAGGTGCGTCCGCACGTGATGCTGTCGGTACCTGCGCTGGCGAGAAACTTCAAGAAGAGTATCGAGGCAGGTATCAAAGCCAAAGGACCGAAAGTAGAGAAACTGTATAACTTCGCTCTGAACAACGCCATCGCGTACAACCGCGAGTACTGGAACCGCGGCGGATGGCAGAACGCGTGGAGATGGCCGTTGGTGAAACTGTTCGACCGGCTGATCTTCAAAGCCGTGCGTGAGAATTTCGGCGGACGGATGAAGTTCTTCGTAGGCGGCGGAGCGCTGTTAGACATCGCGTTGCAACGCTATTTCTGCGCTATCGGCATGCCGATGTTCCAGGGCTACGGTCTGAGCGAGGCGACGCCGATCATCTGCTCCAACTCGCTCGACGGAGCTATTTTCGGTTCGTCGGGAAGGATCGTCAAGCCGATGGAGCTGAAGATCTGCGACGCAGAGGGTAACATCGTGCCGGACGGTGAACGCGGTGAGATCGTCATCAAGGGCGAGAACGTCATGGCGGGTTATTGGAAGAACCCCGAGAGCACCGCTTCGACCATCATCGACGGATGGCTGCACACAGGCGATATGGGTTATGTCACGAAAGCGCATCCGGGATTCCTCTGGGTCGTTGGGCGCTTCAAGTCGCTGCTCATCCGTGCGGACGGCGAGAAATACAGCCCGGAGGGCTTTGAGGACTCGCTGACGGACGGCAGTATATACGTCGATCAGTGTATCCTGCATAATAACCAGGATCCCTACACCATCCTGCTGATGGTGCCGAACAAAGACGCGTTGCAGGAATGGGCAAAGGCGCAAGGCAAGGATCCCGAGAGCCGCGAAGGCAAGGAGTGCATGCTGCTCAAGATCCAGAGCGAGATCGACTCCTATCGCCCGGGCGGCAAGAACGAAGGCGTGTTCCCCGAGGCATGGCTGCCGACCGCCGTAGCGGTCTTAGGCGAGGCCTGGACAGAACAAAACCACCTCGTCAACTCCACTATGAAAGTGGTGCGTGGCAAGGTGGAGACGTATTTCCAAGACCGTATCGAGTATGCCTACACGGCGGAAGGAAAAGAGCTCTTCAACGAGAAGAATCTCGCGGCGGTGTAATGAGTTAACGGATTAACGAGTTAACGATTAGCGATTACTACTTGGCGATGACCAAGTAGTAATTTTTTTTGCCTTTCTGGAAGAGCAGGTATTTCCCGTTGAGGAGCGCTGCGTCGGTCAGCGGAGTAGCCGGGTCGGTCAGTTTCTCTTTGTTCATGGAGAAACCGTTTGCCTGGATCATCTTACGCGCTTCGCCCTTGGAGGGGAAGATCGCTGTTTTCTCTGCTAAGAGGTCGAGCGGCGCGATGCCGGCTTTGAGTTCGTCGAGGCTGATCTCGTAGCGCTCCACGCCTTCGAAGACCTGCAGGAAGGTCTCTTCGTCAAGCGCGTGTAAAGCTTCCGCGGTAGCGTTTCCAAAAAGGATATTCGACGCCTCAACGGCTGCGTTGTAGTCCTCCTCGGAGTGCACCATGATGGTTACCTCTTTGGCGAGGCGTTTCTGCAACACGCGGAGGTGCGGTGCCTGATCATGCTCAGCGATAAGGGCTTCGATCTCCTCGCGGGTGAGGGAGGTGAAGATCTTAATATAGCGTTTGGCATCGTCGTCGGAGACGTTCATCCAGAACTGGAAGAACTTATACGGGGATGTATATTTCTTCGAGAGCCAGACGTTGCCGGACTCGGTCTTACCGAACTTACCACCGTCAGCCTTGGTGATGAGCGGACAGGTAAGGGCGAATGCCTCGTTGCCGGTGATCTTCTTGATGAGCTCGGTACCGGTGGTGATGTTACCCCATTGGTCCGAACCGCCCATCTGCAGCTTGCAATTCTTATGCTCGTTGAGGTACACGAAATCGTAACCCTGGAGGAGCTGGTAGGTGAACTCGGTGAAGGACATTCCCTGCGAGAACTCGCCGTTGAAACGCTTCTTAACGGAGTCTTTCGCCATCATGTAGTTGACGGTGATGAGTTTGCCGATGTTACGGGCGAAATCGAGGAAGGTGTAGTCCTTCATCCAGTCGTAGTTATTGACCAGCTCCGCGGCATTGGGTTCGTTGCTGTTGAAATCCAGGAAATGCTCCAGCTGCTCACGGATACACTGTACGTTATGACGCAGCGTCTCCTCGGTCAGCAGGTTACGCTCGGCGGATTTGCCGGACGGGTCACCGATCATACCCGTTGCGCCGCCCAAGAGGGCGATAGGCTTATGGCCGCAGGCCTGCAAGTGGCGCAGCATCATGATACCGCAGAGGTGACCGATATGCAGACTGTCCGCCGTCGGGTCGATACCCACGTAGGCGGTGGTTACTTCTTTCATCAGTTGTTCTTCCGTTCCGGGCATGATATCCTGGAGCATGCCTCTCCAACGCAATTCTTCTACAAAATTCTTTGTCATCGATTCAGTAATATTTCAAAAGCGGGTGCAAAGGTACACAAAAAAAACGACATATGCAAGTTTTATTGC
>CALZRN010000097.1 GCA_945828585.1 uncultured Bacteroidales bacterium
CGTCGGAAGTGATGATCAACGATTAAGTTACTACTGCGTAACAAATGTAGTTGTCATACTTCCTCCTCTTCCCCCAGATTAAAATCTGCGGGAGCCCTAAAAAGTACGATTTGTACCTCCGCTCTCACCAATGGCGAGAGTTTTTTATCCGCATTGTGGTACGTTTCATAAAACTGCTTCATGCGCCACAGGTTCTGCGCGGAGAAACCCTTCAACTCAGGTGCTTTGCGGACGATATATTCCGACAACTGCTGCACGAGAGTTGGCAGTACGAACAATCTCAGAGCGAGCATGCTGAATTGCAGCCGCAAAGGTACACAAAAAAAAATGACACCTTTATTTGCAAGTGTCATTTTTTCTTATTTTAATCGTGGATCAAATTCTTTCCGGTCATCTCTGTCGGCTGCTCGATGCCTAAGATGTGACAGATAGAAGGAGCTACATCCGCGAGGATACCATTCTCTACGCGCGCGCTCGCGTGTTCCTTACTTATATATACAAACGGAACGGGGTTGAGCGAGTGCGCCGTGTTCGGTGTACCATCCGCGTTGATGGCGTTGTCGCAGTTGCCGTGATCGGCGATGATGATAATCTCGTAGTCGTTGCGCAAAGCGGTTTCCACGGTCTCATTCACGCAGATATCAATCGCTGTAATAGCTTGCTGGATAGAGTTATACACGCCCGTATGACCCACCATGTCTCCGTTTGCGTAGTTGAGGATGATGCAATCGTATTTCTGACTGTTGAGTGCGTCACGAAGCGCGATGGTCACTTCCGGCGCGGACATCATCGGCTGCAAGTCATAAGTGGCTACCTTCGGGGAAGGAATCAAGATACGATCCTCGTTCTCAAACTCCGCCTCACGACCGCCGTTGAAGAAGAAGGTGACGTGTGCGAACTTCTCCGTCTCGGCGATACGGAGTTGTTTGAGCCCTAACTTGCTGACCACTTCGCCTAAGGTGTTGGTTACGTTCTCTTTCGGGAAGAGGACATGCAGTCCTTGGAAGGAACTGTCATACGGGGTCATGCAACAGTAATGCAGGTTCTTAACGGTCTTCATCCCTTGCTCGGGCATGTCTTGCTGGGTGAGCGCGATAGTAATCTCTTTCGCGCGGTCGTTGCGGTAGTTGAAGAAGATCACGGCGTCGCCTTCCTCGATGGTCGCTAAGGGTTTGCCGTTGCGGACGTGTACAATCGGCTTGATGAACTCGTCCGTCACCTCTGCCTTGTAGCTGGCCTCCATCGCCTCGTGCATGGACTCGAAAGCCTCGCCTTGAGCGTTCACTAACAGATCATATCCGACCTTCACGCGCTCCCAGCGTTTGTCGCGGTCCATGGCATAGAAACGTCCGATGATCGAGGCTATCTCTCCGGCAGACTTGGCGCAATGTGCCTCCAGACGGTCAATAAAACCGATACCGGAATGGGGGTCTGTGTCACGGCCGTCCATGAAACAGTGGATGAAGGTCTTACCCTGCAGACCGTATTTGGCTGCGATGTCGCAGAGGTAGAAGAGGTGCTCCAGACTCGAGTGTACACCGCCGTCAGAAGTCAGACCCATGAAGTGGATCTTCTTTCCGCTCTCTTTGGCATAACTGAAGACCGCCTTGATCTCGGGATTGTCGAGGATGCTACCGTCTTTGCAAGCACGGTTGATCTTCACCAAGTCCTGATAAACGACACGTCCGGCACCGATATTGAGGTGTCCGACCTCGGAGTTACCCATCTGTCCGTCGGGCAGACCGACGTTCTCGCCGCTGGCTTGGAGCTGCGAGTTCGGGTATTTCGCCAACAACGCGTCCCAGTGGGGCGTCGAGGTACAATGGATTGCATCGGCGGTATCCTTATGACCGATACCCCAGCCATCCAAAATCATTAATAATGCTTTACTCATAAAACTATTTACTATTTAATCATTTACCATTTGTTCATTTTGCGCAGTTGTGCCATCTCGCGTTTGTCATCCGCTTCGCGAAGCGATTGACGCTTGTCGTAGGTGTGCTTACCCTGGCAGAGCGCAATCTCCACTTTTGCCAGGCCTTTCTCGTTGATAAAGAGCACCAGCGGGATGATGGTCTTGCCGGTATCCTTGGTCGCCTTCTCGAGCTTGCGGATCTCCTTGCGCTGCAAGAGCAGCTTGCGGTCGCGTTTGGCATCATGGTTGGCGTACGAACCGAAACGGTACTCGGCGATGTGCATCTGTTTGATGTACATCTCTCCGTGCTCGACCGCGCAGTAGCTATCCACCAGCGAAGCTTTGCCCTCGCGGATAGACTTGATCTCCGTGCCGAAGAGCTGAATACCCGCGGTGTAGCGATCGAGGATGATATACTCAAACCTCGCGCGCTTATTCTCGATCCGTATGTTGCTCTTGTTCCTCATTTACCTTGCCCTTACCTTGGCTTTGACCGTCGTTTGACTGTCGGTTGACCGTCGGCTCACCGTCGGGATTGACTGCTAATTTCTTATACTTCTTTTGCCGTTGTTCCCATCGCTCGCGTGCATACTGCTGCATGTCGATGACCGTGTCGTTTTCGTCGATGATCTCCAGGCCGAAAATCGTCTCAATGATGTCCTCCAAGGTCAGGATGCCGACGAACATGCCGTATTCGTCGATGACCTGCGCTATCTGGCTCTTTTGCTTGAGCATAGAATCAAAGATCGTACCGAGCGTGAGGTCTTGATCGAATGCCGGCAATGGCCGTTTGATGCTGCCTAAAGTCTTGCGGAAGTGATCCTCCGTGAGGTCCTCCAAGGCATCGTTTCGCAGGATGTAGCCGGTGATATACTCCGGCGCTTCGGGTTTGTAGAGCGGGATGCGGGAGAAATGGTCGTACTCGTCGTTGTCGTAGTAGGCGCGGAGGGTCATGTTCTCCGGCGCAATCTTCGCCACCACGCGCGGCGTCATGACATCGTACGCATGGATGGAGTCGAGACGCATAAGGTTCGAGAAGATCTTATTCTCGTCCTCGTCCACAACACCTTCTTCCTCGCCGACATTCACCATCGCCAAGACCTCTTCGCGGCTCACGGAGGGATCATCTTCGTTGTCCGGGACCATGCGGGAGATGAGTTCAACGAGCCATACCAAGGGGTACAGCACGAAGATCAGGACCCGGATGACGCGTGCGGCAAAGCCCATGAGTTCGCGCCAGTAGGTCGTGCCGATGACTTTCGGGATGATCTCTCCGAAAAAGAGTATGAGGATGGTGGTGATGGCGGATACCAAACCGAACCACTTGCTGCCGAAGACCGCAGTTGCCTGCATACCCACGCCAGCCGCTCCGATGGTGTTCGCAATCGTATTCAACGAGAGAATCGCCGCCAAGGGACGACCTGTATCTTCCTTGTACGCGCTCATCAGTTTTGCGGGCGCGTAGCCTTCCTCCTCACGGAGGTTAATATAACTGAGCGACGTGGACATCAGTACGGATTCCAGTACGGAGCAGAGGAAACTGACCGCCATCGCGCCAAATAAAAACAATAGTAATAATCCCATAAATGCTAAAATTCGTGCAAAGGTACTACTTTTTTGCGAAATATGCAAATAAAAAGCATTTTTTAGCCGGAAAGTGCACTATTATCGCACCTTGAGGATGTTTCGGGCGATAGCAGAAGCGATATATGCAAAGAGAACCGCCCCCACGGGGATCCATACCCAAAGGGTTTCCGGGGCAAAGAAATCTACCCAAGGATTCGCGATTGTGGGCTCTTGTGCGAAAGGATTGAAGATCACCGCCGCCGCCCAGATGGCTACTAATCCTATGCCGATAAGCGAAGCCAAGAAAGCACGCAAGTCCAACAAGCGCCTGTAGTACAGATAGATCCACACCGGAAGGAGGAGAAAAAGGATGGTGGGCAGCCAGTAAGAAGCGATTCCCAATAAGATTCCCGTCCACAGACTCTCTTCCACCGAGGAGGCATGGCGTTTGATGGAGGTAAGTATGATGATAGTGATGAGGGATAGGAGCGAAGGGGTTGCGGCAAGGAGTCGGATCCATCCTTCGCTTTGGAATGCAGGGTCAAAAAAGATCCATAGCGCACACCCCACTCCTGCCAACAGCCAGAAGGCTATCGGCAGGGTGTGGTATAATATCGTTTGGGTGTGACGAGTCAATTTTTCAATTTACATTGTTATTCGATAAATCCCTTGCGGCGGAGGAGATGAGCGGGGTCTGCTTCTTTGCCGCGGAACTCCAGATAGAGCTCCTGGGCATCGCGTGTACCGCCTTGCTCCAAGAGGTGACGCAAACGAGCTGCAGTAGCCGGTTCGAAGAGGTCTCCGGTCTCCTGGAAAGCCGCAAAAGCGTCCGCATCGAGCACCGCAGCCCAGGTATAGCTGTAATAACCTGCCTCGTAGCCGGTGGTGAAGATATGATTGTAGAAAGTCGGACGGTAACGAACGATGATCTCGTCGATCATGCCCATCTTCTCGAGGCTCGCTTTCTCAAAAGCGTTGACATCGAGGCCTTCTGCACTCGTCAGCTCGTGGAAATCCATGTCGAGGATAGATGCGGAGAGGAGCTCAGTGGTCACGAAGCCCTGGTTGAACTTACCGGCGGCGTTGATCTTCGCAATCAGGCTGTCGGGGATCACTTCGCCTGTCTGGTAATGGAAAGCGTACGTCTTGAGGACCTCTGGCTCGTACGCGTAGTTCTCCATAAACTGCGAGGGCAGTTCCACGAAATCACGCGGGGTGTTAGTGCCAGAAAGAGACTTGTAGTGCGCCTTCGAGAGCAGACCGTGCAGGGCGTGACCGAACTCATGGAAGAGGGTCTCTACGTCGTCCATAGAGAGCAACGAAGGATTGCCGGCGGTCGGTTTGTTGAAGTTACCGACATTGATGATTACCGGGCGATGATCCACACCTTCCGCATCGATATACTGCGGCAGGATATTGTTCATCCATGCACCCGGGCGTTTGCCTGCACGCGGGAAATAATCGGTATAGAGGATGCCCACCAGCTCGCCATCGGCGTCGGTCACCTTGAAGACCTCTACCTCGGGGTTATACACCGGCATGTCTTTGAGCGGCTCAAACTGCAGGCCGAAGAGCTTCGTAGCGACGCCAAAAGCACCTTTGCGGACGTTGTTGAGCTCAAAATAGGGCTTCAGTTCCTCCTCGTCGAGGGCATATTTGGCCTTACGCAGCTTCTCGGCGTAGTACCACCAGTCCCAAGGGGCTAATTGAGAATTGACAATTGATAATTGAGAATTATTTTTCAGGTCCTCGTCAAGGAGTTGCTGGAGCGCGGCAGCTTCACGTTTGGCAGCCTCTAACGAAGGAGCCCAAACAGACGCAAGGAAAGCATCCACCGTCTGATGGTTTTTCGCCATACAGTCGGCGAGGATATAGTCCGCAGGGTTGTCGTAGCCGAAGAGTTGGGCCTTCTCGATACGCAGCTCCATCTCGCGGATGATGACCGACTTGTTGTCATGGTCGTTGTCGTGGTTGCCGCGGGTGGTGTAAGCCATCAGCAGCTCCTTGCGCAACTCGCGGTTCTCGCAGTACTGGAGGACCGGCGTGAAAGAGGTGCGCTTGGGCGTGAAGAGCCACTCACCCGGATGACCGGCTGCCGCAGCTTCTTCTGCAGCCGCAGCCTTGGCGGACTCAGGAAGGCCTTTCAGCTCCGCTTCGTCTTTCACAAAATACTGGTAGGCGTTGGTCTCTGCCACCACGTTATTGCCGAACTGCAGGGACAGCAGCGCGAGCTCCTGATTGATAGCTTTAAGGCGCTCTTTCTTGTCCTCCGGCAGGTTCGCTCCGTTGTCCGCAAAGGCCTTGTAGGTCTCCGTCACGAGGCGCATCTGCTCGGGGTTGAGGCCCAACTGATCACGCTGGTCGTAAACAAACTTCACGCGCTGGAAGAGCTTGTCGTTGAGGATGATGCCGTCGCTCAGCTCCGAGAGCATCGGGCTCACTTGCTCGGCAATCGCGTTCATCTCATCGTTGCCGTCCGCCTCGAGGACATTGAAGAACACACCCTGTACGCGGTCCAGCAGAAGGCCTGCGCGGTCGAGCGCCACAATCGTGTTCTCGAAGGTCGGCTCGGCTTCGTTATTCACGATGGCATCTATCTCCGCCTTGTTCTCAGCAATAGCCGCCTCGAATGCCGGCAGATAGTGCTCGTTCTTCACTTGATCAAAAGCCGGCACGCCATAAGGGGTGTTCGGCTGATCTAACAGAGGGTTGGAACCCGATTTGCTGCATGCTAAAAACGTCATTGCGATAAAGCTTAAAAGAAGTAAATTCTTTGTTTTCATCTTTGTTATTTGGGTTTGTTGATTTTATTAGGCGTTGCTGTGTTAATTTGCCGTTGATAGCTTTTTTCTTTCTGCTATAATATTCATAAAATAGTCGGCCATTTGTTCCGGCGAGACATCATATTTCGGTTGCATAAGGTCGAAATCGGTTGGCTTTGGGTACAAAGTTGGGGTAATCAATGCCGATAGTACAGTCTTGGAATGAACTTGATGCCTTGTGAACTTCAAAGCATAATCCAAACCCTCCTCAAAAGAGTAACCAGCTTGTAGGAGCGAATAAATATCATAATAATCGCGGTACAGACTCCTTACGGTTATTGTGAAAAGTTTCATTCCTAACGCATCTTGCGCGTCAACCGTTTTGAGATTATTGTACGTAAAACCAGTATGCAGGGTCGGAACTCGATTCTGAGGGGCAAAGAACGATAGTTTTACATGATCCCCAACATAG
>CALZRN010000098.1 GCA_945828585.1 uncultured Bacteroidales bacterium
TCATACCAATCATTTTTTGTCTCGGGGTTTCCGGACAGTTTTTTGCTCCACCCATTGCTGAAGTGTTTTATCGTTTATATTAAACTGTTTTTCAAAAACTTATGCCAAAGCATTCAGCATGTTACCATAGATACCATTGAGATCAGTTACTTGCTTTTGCAGCTGTTTAGCACCGTTTGCGAAAGCAACCTGAGCTTCAGCAGCTTCTTTCGCAGCAGCTGCGGCATTCTTCTGTGCCTCAATCTGTGCGTTAACCGCCTGCAGTTGCAACTCATAAACAGAATTGAGAGAAGCGATGCTCTTTCCTACCTGCTCAACACCTGCCTTGTAAGCTTTCGTCTCCTCGGCTACGCACTTCATATCAGCACCAATCTGATTGTAAGCTCCGGAGAGTCCTTGAGTAGCTTGTGCCAAACCATCAGTAGCGATACCTGCATTAGCCAGTTTAGCAGCATATTCAGAGGTTGCAGCTTCTGCAGCAGCCAGTTTCTCGTTCAGTTTAACACCCGTCTGAGCCACCTTGCCCAGTTCAGCAAACTGCGTAGCTGTTTTAGCCAACTCGTTCAGACCCTCTTTCAACGCCTTATAATCCTCATCTTTGAGCCCCGGAGCTTTAGCGCCAGCCTCCGCAGCCGCTGCGGGAGCATCTGTAGCAGCCATTCCGGTAGCCACCGTAGCGCCTCCGGCTACACCGGCACCCAACAAGGTAGGACGAGGTTGATGTGATTTCTCCTCAAGCAATTCCGGCTTGGTTCCGTATTCCAACAATTGCGGGAAAACGTTCTCCCAGTGGAACTCAGGATGCGGATGCTCCAATGTACCAATCAAGAACAAGAACGCCTCGGTAAACATACCAACCATCAACACCTGGCTGGCACCCGGCCAGTGAAGGATCTTAAACAATGCACCGATAATAACGACGGATGCACCTACCGAGTAAACGATGTTTACAATGTTTTTCCCTTCATAAGACTCATACCAATGAAAGAATCTTGCACCAAAACCTTGCTTTGCAGCTTTTTCTGTAGCCATAATATTTATTTTGCTTTTAAAATTTGTTTCTTTATTAATAATAAGGATTAATCGCCTATGTACGCGCGGACGCAACGGAATCCAATGTACGGACGGCTCTCGTACTGATACTCATATGTACGAACACCACATTGCATGAAGTAACTGATATCCTTCCAGCTACCACCTTTTACGACTTTGCGTTTCAGGATGTCCGGATCTGCTTTACGAGCCATGTAGCTGTAATCCGGATTCAAGTCATGAATGTGCGTGTTGGCAGCAGATTGATAAGCCGAGTTAGTCCACTCGGATACGTTTCCTGCCATATCGAACAGACCGAAGTCGTTCGGACGGTACTGCGCCACTTTCATCGTGGTAGTACCGGTATCATCGTTGTAAGCGCCACGATAAGGTTTGAAGTTAGCAAAGAAACAACCCTTACCATCGCGAGCATAGTTGCTACCCCACGGGTACATCGCCATCTTACGACCACCACGAGCAGCGTACTCCCACTGCGCCTCTGTCGGCAGACGATACTCGTTCACCTCGACAGCAGAGTTCATATTAAAGAGTTTGGTACGCCAGTTGCAGAATGCATGCGCCTGCTCCCACGTAACACCTACTACAGGGTACTCCGCGTATCCCGGGTGTTTGAAATACATGTGCAGCAGCGGGTCGTTGTACGAGAACTGGAAGTCACGCGCCCAAACCAAGGTATCCGGATAGATACAGATAATCTTCTCCGTAAGCAGGTCTTTCGGCTCACGAAGCGGACGGATGATGGTCGAATCGCAGATCTCGTTCTTGGCATTTACCCAGAATGTATCTACACGAGCAGTTGCTCCGGGAGGATAGGTACTGGTTGCCACATCGAATTTATTACGTTGCGGCAGCGCCTCGTCCATATTCACCCAGTTATAGCGATAGTGTAGATTGTTCGTGTTCAGACGACCATCGGAATAAAACATCGCAGACAACGCATCTACGACATCTTCCTCCTTGCTCTTCCAGGGTACTTTCTTACTCCAGTTGATACGGAAATTATCCTCGTCGAAGTCTTCATCCTTCGGCTGAATAGCATAATCCGTCATACCGGCAGCAATCAGATTCGTCAGAGCGATAGAGTCACGAACCCAATCCACAAACTGGTGGTACTCGTTGTTGGTGATCTCTGTCTCATCCATCCAGAAAGCTTCGACAGTTACCATCATCACATTGTCCGGCTGCTCAAAGACAGCAGACTGTGTGTTGGCTCCCATCATGAAACTACCTTTCTTGATAAACAGCATACCATAAGGATTTGCCTCCTTAAAATTGGTTGACTTGCGAGCTCCCACGAGTTCACCAGCCGGTTTGTTGCAACCCGCCATTATCAACGCTAATGCGATGAACGGCAAAATCTTACTCATTTTCATACTTACAAGTATCTAATTGATTTATATTTATTCGTTCTTTTGGGCTTCAGGATATCAAATCCGTATGCCAAATATATTTCGTGACTTCCATAACTCTCCAGCAGCAGTTTGTTGGTGGGCAGTTCACAACTATAGCCCAACTGCAGCCCGGAGATAATATCTACACCTAATAATATATTTACACTTCCTAATATGCGATAACCTAATCCCCACCGGTATCGGTCTTTATAATCGCACATCAGCGTAAGGTTCAAATCCCAACTCTTAAAATCACTCATCAGCATGGCACTCGGCGTCAGAACCCACTCCTTATAATTCTTCAGTCGGAAACGATAACCACCGGTTGCGTACATCGTTCCTGCCAGAGTCACTATCTGTTGCACACCCGTCGTTCCATCACTCCAATCTATCTGCGGACGTATCAAATGGCTGTAACTTAATCCAACCCACCATGTGGGAGTGCAATAATAAACGCCTATCCCCATATCGAACTTCATCCCCGATTTACTCCCCGAAGGAATCGCCTCGTCGTTCGTCTCGTGGTAATCATCTCCCATCTCACCGAGGTTCACCGAGTCACCCTTAAATCCGACGTTCACAAACCCCAAGTCCACACCGGCACTCAAATATCCCTTCCCTAATTTCTGACGATAAGCATACTGGGCATAAAGCGATTGTGTGGTGAATAATCCGTAGCGGTCATTGAGGAACCGCACTCCTGCACCATGGGAAGTCTTTCCTATCACAAACGGCGAACTGAAACTGAACCAAGTGCTCATCGGTGCGTTGGTGATGTCCACATATTGCATGCGGTGCATTCCCGCTACCTTCATCAGATCACCTTCTCCCACCGCTGCGGGATTGTAGGCAGTCTGCAAATACATATATTGCCCCATTTGCGGGTCAAGCTGCGCACTCGCAGTCAAAACGGACAAAAGCCCCAACAAAAGCGCAATACGTCTTTTCACTAATCAGTACTCCTCTTCGTTGTACATGTAGTCATCATCGTTAGTAGGGAAATCCGGCCAAATATCCAATATACTTTCGTACTGTTCCTCGTCATCTCCCTCTAACTCATTCAGGTTCTCAATCACTTCCAAAGGAAGACCCTCTCGATTGGCATAATCCAAGAGCTCATCCTTCGTCGCCGGCCATGGCGCGTCGTCTAATCTTGATGCTAATTCTAATGTCCAATACATACGCGTTTATACAAAAAATCGTGCAAAAGTACTAAAATTATTCGAACTGTGCAAATATTTCGTGCAATAATTTACATTTTTCGGCAATTTTTACACCTTATTACCATTTTCCGTCAATTTTTACACATATTACGCTTGTCTCCAGCTATATTCCTCCTCATTAGCAAGATGACTGAAATAACGGGCTAAAACGAACAAAAAGTCACTTAAACGGTTGATATATTGGAGTAGTGTCAATTCGGCATTCGCTGCAATCATTTTTCGCTCTGCGCGACGGCAAACGGTACGGCAGATATGACATCTGCAGACCGATTCGCTACCCATGGGAAGAATAAATGCTTTTTGCTTCGGTACGGTAGCCTGCATCTCGTCAATCCAAGTCTCCAAAACATGAATATCTTCCTCTGAGATCCACTCTCCGGGTGCCTCGCTTAGTGCAGCACCAAGATTAAAGAGTTTGTTTTGCACATGAGATAGTTGATCTTGGATTTTCTTTATCGGTTCTGTCGCCTGAGCAGTATTAAGTACCGCTGAGTCCGACAGCGAAACTCTGAGCATGCCTACCCAGCTATTGAGTTCATCGACCGTTCCGTACGCTTCTATACGGGCGTCAGTCTTTGCAACACGCGCCCCTGAAGCCAAGGACGTCTCTCCATTGTCCCCCGTTTTTGTATAAATAGCCATAAGATGTTTAATATGTAATGTTTGGGATTTAGTGTTTATATGCGAATTTTATAATGACGCTTGAGGTAATGGGAATCGACGAAGATGAGTCCGAGGTGATAGAGATCCATCGTGGTGGTCACACGCGGATCGGCTTTCAATTCGCTCCATGCACGCTCCATTTCTTCAGAATAATGAATATCGTCGATTGCCAGTACACCCTTTTGATTCAGCCGTTCCAACAGGAAGTCGGCATATCGCATTGTTGCCTCGTACGTATGGTTCGCGTCCACATAAGCTATATCTACGTGCGCGGGCGCGTTATTTAATAAGGAATGGTCTAAGTTCAATAAGGTTTGGTCGATATTCCCTTCGATCCAACAGATATTCTCCAGTTTAAGCGCTCGCCAGATGCCTTGCGCGACCTTGAGCACTTCACCGCTGCCTTCGTATGTCTGAACGGTATTTCGGCTATCGGCACTGGCCAGATAAGCAGTCGTAATGCCGAATGACGTTCCTAATTCTACGATCTCCAGCGGACGTTTCTCATGCTCACCCACCCAGTTAACAAGTCTAAACAAGAGCTGACCGACTCCGGGCCGCTCGAGATGGGTTTTTGCTATGTCTGAGACTTTCCTACGAACACGTTTTCCTTCTCTGGAACCTTGCGAACCAAAATCCACCACGTCCAACTCATCCTCACACGCCTTCAGCAACTCTCGTCTGCGTTCGATATCCGCAAAACAATAGTAGGCGTTTCGATCCCGTAAGATGAAACGCACCAACTCAAATAAATACGGAGAATGGATACCCTCACCGGTGGTATTCCAGGAGGAAAAGAAGTGCTTTATGAAGGCACAGATACTATGAATTTGAGTACTTTTTGCCATTTATGGTGCAAAATTACTAAATTATTTGCATATATGCAAAAAAAAGTGTACTTTTGTGGCATGATTTTGAATTATATTTGGATTTCGCTCATTTTGCTGGCCATTCTAATGGGGGTGGTGCAAGCACTTTGCTTCGGAAACGTGGATATCTTCTCTACGATTCTCAACTCTACTTTTGATAGTGCCAAGACGGGTTTTGAACTCTCCTTAGGTCTGACCGGTGTTCTGTCTCTTTGGATGGGTATCATGAAGATCGGTGAGCAGGCAGGGGCTGTCAACTCGTTAGGCAAAGCCATCAATCCCTTCTTCAGCCGTATTTTCCCTGACATCCCTAAAGGACACCCCGTTTATGGCACAATGCTAATGAATTTCGCAGCAAACATGCTTGGTCTGGATAATGCTGCCACGCCGATGGGACTCAAAGCGATGGGCGAATTGCAAGAACTGAACTCCGACAAAACAAAAGCCTCCAATGCCATGATCATGTTCGTCGTTTTGGGAGCGAGCGGCCTAACCCTCATCCCAACCACGATTATGGCTTATCGGGCACAACTCGGAGCGGCAAACCCCGCGGATGTATTCATACCCATTCTGATTGCCACGTATGCAGCTACTCTCGTCGGACTCATTTGTGTGTGTCTGGCTCAAAAAATACGTTTGAAGGATCCGGTAGTCATCGGCACACTCCTCGGTCTCACTACACTTGTTGGCACGCTCGTTTGGGGCGCTACAAGGCTTTCACCCGACAAACTATCTGTCGTCTCAGCAGCTGTTGCTGCCATCCTCTTACTCGGCATCATCTGTTGGTTCATCATCCAGGCGATGACGCAAAAGATCAACGTCTATGATGCCTTTATCGACGGCGCTAAAGGTGGTTTTCAGACGGCCATCGGTATTATTCCTTACCTCATTGCTATCTTGGTGGCTGTCGGTATGTTCCGTGCTTGCGGCGCGATGGATTTGTTGGAGCAAGGTATCGCATGGTGTTTCTCTGCGTGCGGCATCAATCCTGATCTGGCAGGCGCAGTACCGACCGCGCTAATGAAACCCCTCTCCGGCAGCGGGGCACGCGGTCTGATGCTCGAAGCCATGACAACACACGGAGCCGATAGTCTCGTAGGACGGCTCTGCTGCATCCTGCAAGGTACAACGGACACTACTTTCTACGTACTCGCCGTCTATTTCGGATCGGTCAATATTAAAGACACACGGCATGCGGTAGTTTGTTGCTTATTGGCGGATTTAGCCGGAGTAATGACTGCATTTGCTATCGCTCCGTTGTTCTTCGGCTAAGAAAAGTGAAAAATAACCAGTATTATATATTTATATATAATACCAACGGTATAAAGAGCGACCATTATCGAGTGAAACGTTAGAGATTAGTTAGTGATTAGTTAGATATTAGTTAGATATTACCGGAGGGTATTCGGAATAATTACAGGGTAAATATGGTA
>CALZRN010000099.1 GCA_945828585.1 uncultured Bacteroidales bacterium
TATGCAAGCATAGCCGCTATCTATCCGCACAAAATAGATAGAATTTTATTCTATTCGTCAAAAAAAATGCTCGAATGTTTGCATATGTGCAATTTTTGTTGTACCTTTGTAGCCGATTTTAAATTGGCAAATTATAGCCGATTTTAAATTGGCAAATTATAGGCTTATGATTACGATAGAACAATTGAAAGATGTACAGCAACGTGCGGACAAGCTGAAAGCGTACCTGCAGATCGACGAGAAACGTATCCAGTTGGAGGAAGAAGAGCTGCATACGCAGGCTCCGGGATTCTGGGACGACGCGAAAGCTGCGGAGGCGCAGATGCGCAAGGTGAAGGGCATCAAACGCTGGATCGACGGATACGAAGGTGTACGCGCAGCGGTGGAGGAGCTGAACCTCAGTTATGAGTACTACCGCGAAGAGTTAGTGAGTGAAGAAGAGGTGGATGCGGCTTATGCGCACGCTCTTGCGGAGGTTGAGAACCTGGAGATGAAGAATATGCTGAGTCACGAAGAGGACCAGATGCCGGCGGTGCTGAAGATCGTCTCGGGGGCAGGCGGTACCGAGGCGCAGGACTGGGCAGAACAGTTGATGCGTATGTACCAGCGGTACTGCGAGAAGCACGACTATAAAGTGACGATCGCCAACCTGCAGGAAGGCGATGAGGCAGGAATCAAGACCGTGACATTCAATATCGAAGGCGACATGGCGTACGGTTATCTGAAGAGCGAGAACGGCGTGCATCGTCTGGTGCGCGTGAGTCCTTATAACGCGCAGGGCAAGCGCATGACGAGTTTTGCGAGCGTGTTTGTCGTGCCGTTGATTGATGACACGATTGAGGTGGAGGTCAACCCTGCGGGAATAAGCTGGGACACCTTCCGCAGCTCGGGTGCCGGCGGACAGAACGTCAACAAAGTGGAGTCCGGCGTGCGGTTGCATTATAAGTTCGTCAACCCCTTGACTAACCAGCCGGACGAGATCGTCATCGAAAATACCGAGACGCGCGACCAGCCGAAGAATAGAGAGAACGCTTTGCGGCACTTGCGGAGTCAGTTGTACGAGTTGGAGCTCGAGAAGAGAAGGCAGGCTCAGGCCAAAGTGGAGGCAGGCAAGAAGAAGATCGAATGGGGAAGCCAGATACGCAGTTACGTCTTCGACGACCGCCGCGTGAAGGACCACCGGACGAACTATCAGACGAGTAACGTGAACGCCGTCATGGACGGAGATATAGACGCATTCATCAAAGCGTATTTGATGGAATTTCCAGAGTAAAAACCCCACCCGACCTCCCCACAAGGGGAGGAGAGAAAAAAAAATAGCATTATGAGAAAGATGATTATTATAGCCACGTTGGCTGTCGGAATGACGGCCTGGGCGCAGAGTGACAGTACGAAAGTCGAGAAAGACAGTACGAAAGTTGAGAAAGACAGTATAGAGGGTTTCCGTTTTACGACGGTGGATAGCGTAGGTATCACGCCGGTGAAGGACCAGAACCGGAGTTCGACCTGCTGGGCGTTCTCGACCTTGGGATTTCTCGAGAGCGAGGTGTTGCGGGAGAAAGGTAAAGTAGTGGATTTCAGCGAGATGTATGTCGTGAGCAAGACGATGCTCGACCGCGCGACGTATTGCGTAAGGCTGTATAACGAGCCGCATTTTTCGCCCGGCGGCAGCGCGTACGACGTGATTTACTGCATGGAGCACTACGGTCTGGTGCCGCAGGAAGCGATGCCGGGAATCCGTTACGGGTGGACGAAGAACGACACCCTACCCGTTCATAATGAATTGGACAAAGTAGCCGGCGGTTACCTGAACGGTCTCAAGAGCCTGAAGAAACTGAGTCCGGTTTGGAAAGAGGGTCTGCAAGCGATCTACGACACGTACCTGGGCAAATGTCCGGAGGAGTTCGAGTACGAGGGCAAGAAATACACGCCGAAGAGTTTTGTGGAGAGCCTGGGGCTGAAAGAAGAGAACTACGTCTCCTTCACGTCCTATACGCATCATCCTTTCTACGAGAAGTTCGCGCTGGAGGTGCCGGATAACTGGCGTATGGACCAGATGTACAACGTGCCGATCGACGAGTTGATGCAGATCATCGACGAAGCGTTGGCTAAAGGCTACACGATAGCATGGGCTGCGGATGTCTCGGAGTTGGGTTTCACGAGAAAAGGTATCGGTGTCGTGCCGGATGACGACCACGGCGCCGACATCACCGGTTCCGACATGGCGAAATGGGTAGGCATGAGCAGCGACAAGAAGAAAGAAGAGCTGACGAAGAAACCACTTCCGGAGAAAGAGATCACCCAAGAGATGCGGCAGGACGCCTTCGATAACTGGGAGAACACCGACGACCACGGGATGCAGATCTTCGGTATCGCCAAAGACCAGAACGGCAAGAAGTACTACATGGTCAAGAACAGCTGGGGCACGATGCGCTCCGACTACAAAGGTATCTGGTACGTGAGCGAGGCTTTCATGCGGTACAAGACCAACGACATCCTCGTGCATAAGAACGCCGTGCCGAAGGAGATCCGTGTTAAGCTAAAGCTTACCGTTAAATAGTTAAAGAGTTAAAATGGTTTTACTTGCGTAAAACGTTAAATTGTTAATGGCAGCGGAAGGGATATATAAAGACCGGGGGAGTAAGTTCTTAGGGTTCGCAGAGCCGATAGCGAATGAGGACGAAGCGAAAGCGCGTATCACGTGGTATAAGAAGAAGTACCACGACGCGCGTCATGTGTGCTACGCGTACCGTTTGGGACCGAACCTCTGGCGAACGAAAGATGACGGCGAGCCGCACGGTACAGCCGGCGCACCTATCTTGCGGTCCATCGATGCACGGGGATTAGACAATATTTTAGTGGTCGTAGTGCGCTATTTCGGCGGTACGCTGCTCGGCACCGGAGGACTGATGGTGGCATATCGGGAAGCAGCGAAAGCTGCGTTGGAAAAGTATTAGCCCCACCCGACCTCCCCATGGAGGGGAGGAGAATAAAAGAAATGAAATGGAAGATAAATTTAGAGATATTAGAGCTTATCGCGTGGGATGGTTGCTGACCATCTGCGATTTTCTGTTTGCTTTTCCGCTCTTGTCGATCTGGGCAAAGCGTACGACGGAAGGTATCCTGTTAGATTACATGGGCGACCGCAAACAGATTGAGAAAGATATCAAACACGGGGCCTTCTTTATGACAAACCACCGCGACATCGTCCTGGACTCGGCATGGCTGTCGTTGCTGCTGCGATGCAAATACTTCATCCGTCCGTTTATCGGCATCGGCAATAATTTGTTTGCCTACAAATGGATTGAAGTGCTCGTTCGTTTCAACCGTTGTTTTGTGGTCAAACGCGGCGCGGGGGCTCATGCGCAGTTAGAGAACTCGAAGCAGCTCTCGGCGTATATCCGTTCGCTTCGGGAAGAAGGCAAATCTATCTGGTTGGCTCAACGCGAGGGCCGCGCCAAAGACAGTAACGACCTGACGCAAGCGTCGGTGCTGCACATGCTGACGCTGGGCGACGAGGACTTCTTTCAGAACGTCAAAGCGCTCAATATCTGCCCGGTGAGTATCACTTACGAGTACGACCCGTGCGACTACCTGAAGGCGGCAGAGATGCAGCTCAAAAGGGACAACCCGAAGTGGAAAAAGCGCGCGAAAGACGATGTGTTGTCTATGAAGACCGGCATTCGCGGGTATAAGGGACACGTGACATATCGTTTGACGCCGAGTATCAATCCGGAGATCGACGCGCTATTAGCGGCTCATCCGGAGTACCGCGAGGCACCGATCCACGACCAGCTGCAACATGTGTGCGACATCATCGACCGGCATATTCATCGGGGCTACGAGATCTACGAACGTGGCACGGATTTTGATGCGTACATCGAGAGCCGCCTGGCGATGATTGACATCCCGAATAAGGACGAAGCGTTCCTGCGGGAAAAGTTATATGAGATGTATCGATTTCCGGAGATAAACTACCGGAAAAGTTTAGAGGTTTAATTGTGGCTAAAGCCACGTTTAGAGGTTTAAAAGTTTATATGAAAAGAGCAATATTTCCGGGGTCATTTGATCCCTTTACAGTAGGCCACTACGATATTGTAAAGCGTGGTCTGGAGTTATTTGATGAGATCATCATCGGTATAGGCCGAAACAGCACGAAGAAAGAGACCTTCCCCATCCGTGAGCGGGAAGAGGCAATCCGTAAGATTTTTGCAGACGAGCCGCGCGTGAAGGTAGCTATCTACGACTGCCTGACGGTAGATTTCGCGAAAGAGAAGGACGCCAAGTTCATCCTTCGCGGGATGCGTTGTATCGGCGATTTTGAGTACGAACGAAACATGGCGGAGGCCAACAAGCAGATCGGCGGCATCGAGACCGTGATCCTTTATACGCGCCCCGAGTACGCGCATATCTCCTCCACCTTAGTACGTGATTTATACGCTTATGGAAAAGACGTTAGCGATTTTGTGCCTAATACTCTGCGTTAGTCTTCACGCGCAGGAACGGCCGTCGACGGTACGGGTGGACGAGTGTATCACGATCTTCAGCGACGTGATGCGTCAAGTCGATGTGAACTACGTCGATACCCTCAACTATGAGGATCTGACGGAGACGGCGATTAACGCGATGCTGCGCAAGATAGACCCCTATACCGTATATTATCCGAAGAAGAACGACCGCGATTTGCGTATGTTGACTACGGGTAAGTACGGCGGTATCGGTTCTATTATCCAACAAAGGCCCAAACCAAGTACCAAGGGACAAAGTACCAAGTACAAAGGGAAAGTATCGAAAGACAGCCTCTGGACGTACGCGGTGAACCCCTATGAGGGGAAGCCGGCTCAGCGGGCAGGTGTGCAAGCAGGCGACCGCATTCTTTCCGTAGATGGCAAGACGACGAAGGGTCTGAGCGTGAGCGAAGTGAGCAATAACCTTCGCGGCGAACCGGGTACGACGGTTGTCTTGGAGCTCGAGCGCGAAGGTGTGGAGAAGCCGTTCAAGGTATCCATCGTCCGCGAAGATATTCACTTGGAGCCCGTCAGTTATGCGACGATTCTGAAAGCAGACACGCTGCCCTATCCTATTGGATATATCTCCTTCAACGAGTTCACGGAGGGTTCGGCGCAAGACTTCAGCAACACCCTGGACGACCTGTATTATAACCACGGTGCCAAGGGTCTGGTGATCGACCTTCGCGGTAACGGCGGAGGTATCGTGGATGAGGCGATGCAGATCGTCAATCTCTTCGTAGATCGCAATACGACGATCGTGGAAACGCGCGGCAAAACGGCGCGCAGCAACAACACCTACCAGACACGGAACAACCCGCGGTACAAAGAGTTGCCGCTCGTGGTGCTGGTAGATAAGAACTCCGCGTCCGCAAGTGAGATTGTCTCCGGTGCCTTGCAGGACCTCCATCGCGCTACGTTAGTGGGTCAGCGGACGTTTGGCAAGGGGCTGGTGCAGAACGTGCGGCCGATTGCTTACGGCGGTCATGTGAAGGTCACGACGAGTAAGTACTACCTGCCTTCGGGACGGTGTATTCAGGCGATCGACTACAGCGAGCGGCAGAAAGGACATGAACTCAAACGCGACACCGCAGGCGGCATTTTGCCGGATATCGTTCTCTCGGATTCGGGAAAGGTAGACATCACCTATTCGCTGTATATCAATCATTATTTCTTCGACTACGCGACGCGTTACCACCGTCTGCATGACTCGATTGCCCGTCCGGAGGTGTTCGAGTTGACGGACGAGGAGATAGAGGACTTCTGCCGGTTCCTGGAGGAACGGGAATTCAAATACGAGACGGAGACCTCGAAGTTCTTCGAAGACATGATCAAGATGGCGAAGCACGAAGATATCGACTCCGCGACGCTCACGCAGTTAGAGGCGCTGGAGCCCATGCTGACGCCGGATTTCCGCAAAGCCATCGAGCGCAACAAAGAGGAAGTGAAACAACTCCTGGGTGCAGAGATCGTGCTGCGGTACTACTACCAGAAAGGTCAAGCGGCGTATAACCTCCGCTACGACAAGGAGCTGAAGAGAGCGTTGAAAGAACTGAAATAAAAAAGCGCTCCCCCGTATTAGGGGGAACGCTCGGATGTCCGCTTTAGGGAACGGGATTACTGATGCTTCTGATCCCATTCCTCGCCGCAGACGCGCCTCGCGGGCAAACCCCTCGTATATGTACCTAAACTACGTTCAGGTAGTAAATACTCGGGGCAGCTCCGCTCTCCCCAACAGGAGGTTGCCCTCCTGCCGGGGACCCCGTGGAAAATTTACGCGTGTTTCTCATCCCACTCTTGTCCGCAAATTTTCCAATACCACTGTTTCATGGTCTTTGCGCCGCCCGGCTGGTTCTTCTGCGCGAGGAAGGTCTGCT
>CALZRN010000100.1 GCA_945828585.1 uncultured Bacteroidales bacterium
TGTGGGGAGGACAATCCGGCATCGCATTTCCGTCTCCGGCGACGCGCCGGGTCTTCGTCCAGAGTTTTGCACGCTGGGCGACACCGAAACGGTGCTGCTCGTCGATGACGACGAAGCCGAGGTTCTGCCACTGCACATTATCCTCTAGTAGCGCGTGCGTACCGATGAGTATGTGGATGGTGCCGTTGAGCAGTCCGTTATGTATCGGTACACGGTTCTTCGCCGTCGTCGAACCCGTCAGCAACGCCACATGAACATGGTTGTCCTTTGTACCTTGTACATTGTCCCCTTGTACATTAAGCGGCGACAGGAAGGCTTTGAGGGTCTCGTAGTGCTGGTTGGCGAGGATCTCCGTCGGCGCCATGATACAGGCCTGGTAGCCGTTATCGATGGCGAGCAGGCAGCACATGAGGGCCACGAGGGTCTTGCCGGAACCGACGTCGCCTTGCAGGAGGCGGTTCATCTGACGACCGGACTTGAGGTCATCGTGTATCTCGTGGATGACGCGTTTCTGCGCGTTGGTGAGGTCGAAAGGCAGGGCTTTGTAGAGCGCATGAAAACGTGTACCGACCATCGGCATGGCGAAACCCGGGTTCTGCTCGCGCCGCTTCATCTGACGGAGAATCTGGAGCTGGATATAAAAGAGCTCTTCGAACTTGAGTCTCGCCCGTGCGTTCTGCATGGCGAGGGTGTCTTTCGGGAAATGGACGTTGATGAGTGCGTCCGTGAGGCTCATGAGCCGGTATTGCTGCAAGATGTCTGCACCGATCGTGTCCGGTACACCCATCTTCAGGTCGGGTAAGAGCTCCGCGATGATGGAGCGGATAGCTTTGGAATTGAGTCCGTGGCGTTTCATGACCTCCGTCGTGTTGTAGTACGGCTCGAGCCCTTGTGTCATCTCCGGCGTCACTTTCGACCACGGCGTGAGGTCGGGGTGAACGAAGTTATAGAGGTGGTTGAAGCGGCTGGGTTTGCCGAAGAGGAGGTACTTGACGCCCTTGGCGAGTTTGACATACTTGGCGCCCTGGAACCATACCAGCTCGCATTGATGGGTGCCGTCGAAGAACGTGGCACTAAGTCGCTGCGCCTTCCCGATTCCGATCGTGTGCCATTCGGTCACTTCGCCGATGATCTGGACGTAAGTGTCCTCGTCGTTGAGTTCGGCAATGCGGTAGAACTTACTGCGGTCGATATATTTGTAGGGATAAGTCCGCAACAAATCCATCGCGGTCTGCACCCCGAGTTCTTTACGAAGAATGTCGGCACGTTTGGCACCGACATTCTTACAATACGTTATATCTCTCTGAGATAGTTCCATAGCCGCATGGCCATCTTGCTCCGGTTCTAAACCGGTTATTGGAGCTTGAAGTTAACAGGTACGGTATATTTCACGCGTACGGGTTTACCACGTTGCTGACCGGGTTTCCATTTCGGCATGGACTTGATGACGCGTACCGCCTCTTTGTCCAGCGAAGGATCACCACCGGAACGAACGACTTCCACTTCCACAATCGAACCGTCTTTGTTAACGACGAACTGGCAGATCACACGACCTTGGATACCGTTCTCCTGCGCGATAACCGGGTACTTCACGTTCTCGCTGAGGTATTTGAAGAGGGCTTGCTGTCCACCCGGAAATTCCGGCATCTTCTCTACTACGACGAAGATGACCTCTTCTTCCTCTTCCTCTACGGGAGCCTCAACCGGCGCTGCGATAACGACTTCTTGCTCCGTCTCCTCGGTATTCACCTCGATCGACTCGGTCTCGACGTTATCCTCCACGACGTTCAGCACCTCAACCTCCTGAACAGCAGGGGGTGGGGGAGGGGGAGGAGTCTCCTGAGTCGTCTGTTGGATCTCTACTTCTTCCTCAAAGAGGAACTCTGTGTCGGTCACCTCGTACTTCGTGACCTCTCGCTCAGTCCACTCCAGTGCCACGTAAACGAGGCTCAGAACGAAAACCAAACCCATCAATACATAGACGAGTTTGTCCTTCTCTAAACTGGCTTTTTCTGATTTCTTAACTTGCATATCTTGTGTTTTTTAGGTCGTGATTATCAAAATCGGCTACAAAGGTACAACTTTTTTGCGATTTATGCAAATAAATTTCGAAAAATTTGCGCATTTGTAAATATTTTTGTACCTTTGCACCCGAAAAATGAGTAATCAGCTATCAAAAATATGGCATTCGCCCTCTGCGCGGAACGTTGGCAAATTACTTACCGCGAATGTTTTTGCACAAGCATTAGGTATCCTTGTCTATCCTATTTTAACGCGTATGTACGCGCCCGAGGATTTTGCTTTGCTCTCGCTCTTCACAAGCATCTTGGGAGTGGCAGGGTTGGTCGCTACGGCGGAGTACCAGTACGCAATCGTCTTGCCGAAAGAGGAAGAGAAAGCCCGGGCGTTGGTGCGTTTGAGCGGAATGATCACCCTGTGCGTCGTAGGGGTATTCTGTCTCTCTCTGCCTTTCGCGGAGCCTATAGCAGGACTTTTCAATGCGCCGGAGTTGGCGCGGTGGTGGTGGACCATGCCGCTCTCTATCGCGGTGATGGGGGCATGGAATATCCTCAACTACTGGTATATCTGCCGGCAGGCTTTTGCCCGCATCAGCGGCTATCAGGTCTCGCAAAGCCTCTTCTCCGCCGGGTCCAAGGTCGGATTCGGCGCTTTAGGATACTTACGCGGAGGAATGATCTTAGCTACCGTCCTGGCGCCGCTGATCTCCCTTGTGATTAGTGTCGGGATGGCATGGAAGAAACACCTGCGTGGACTCTTCTGCGAGCCTGCAGCACCGATGAGAGAGGTAGCGCGCGAGTATGCTAATTTCCCCAAGTATAACTTACCCCGCGCATTAGTCAATTCCGTCGGTCAAGCGTTGCCGGTATGGTTGTTAACGCCCTGTTTCGGTCTTCAGGAAGTGGGGTTGCTCTCCCTGGCGATGATGGCTTCTTTTGTGCCGCTGAGTTTAGTGACGAAAGCCTGCTACCAGGTGCTTTTTCAGAAGGTCTCCGTCCTCGTGCAAAACCGTCAGCCGATAGGTCGTGTCTTAGGGCGTTTCGGTATAGTGATGGGAGGCGTACTGGTTGTCGGAATGGCGTTGTTGTATATCGTCATGCCGCAGATAGTGACGCTCCTCTTCGGCGAGGAATGGATTGGTTCGGCGGATATCATCCGGGCGCTTTATCCCTACCTCATTCTCACGCCTATATGCGGGACGATCTGCTTCCTGTCGGATGTCTTCGGCAAACAAAAAACAGCCCTGTGGATGGAGGTTGTTTACGTCTTAATGATGGCGGTGGCTTTAGAGACCGGTATCTTTTTAGACAGCTTCTTGGGGAGTATCTCCATGCTGGCTTGGACGCGTTTCGCGTATCTCTTGGTACAACTATTGTGGTTCGTTTCCCTCGTTCGTAATTATCACAAGACGCTTTCGTAAACGGCTTTGAAGTGTTTCCCTACGGTCTCAAAGCTGTATTGTTCTCCTTGCAGGCGGATTTTTTCGCTATCATACTTATCGAGATTGTCGAGCATCTCGTCCATGGCTTCTGCCAAGGCTTTTTCGTCGCGCGTAGGCACTAAAATACCGCTCTCCTCATCTACCATCTCAGGGATGCCTCCTACGCGGGAGGCAATAATCGGCAGGCCCATAGCGAGACTCTCAGACAATACGACAGGAGCGTTCTCGTAGTTGGACGGAAGCACAAAAGCGTCTGCCTTGTGCATCTCCTCGGCTACTTCGCGGGGCGTCAACTCGCCGGTCCAACGGAGTGTGCCTGCGGGGAAGGCGAGCGTCGCTGCGTACGCGCGTACCTCTTTATAATCCGCGCCTGTACCGACGAGTACGAGGCACCAGTCCTGACGTTTTTCCGTGAGCATCTTAGCCGCCCGTAACAGCCCTTTCACGTTCTTCGCTGCCTCGTCGAAGCAGGAGACGTGGAGGAGAGTCTTTTGACTTTCGACTTTCGACTTTCTACTTTCTTCTTTCTCGAAGAAGAAATCATCGACGACAT
This sequence comes from uncultured Bacteroidales bacterium, assembly GCA_945828585.1. Classification (GTDB taxonomy): domain Bacteria; phylum Bacteroidota; class Bacteroidia; order Bacteroidales; family Paludibacteraceae; genus Colicola. The sequence continues at coordinate 4,014 of CALZRN010000100.1, forward strand.
TATGAATCTTCTCCCATCGCGCGTTTTGGATTCCGCAGGTCTGCATCGCCTCTTTCAACCGTTCGGAGACGGGCATAATGACGGACGCTTCGGAGGCAATCTTCTCGTAGATCTTCCGTTTGAGTGAACCGTTATTGCGCAGGTACGCGCCGTTCTCGGGTAGAAAACCGCTCCAATGTTCCACTATCACGTACGGAATGCCGTAACGCTTTTTCAGCCATAGTGCCAAAATCCCCTGTTTCTGGATGACGTTCAACTGTACGACATCCGGCATCCATCCCTCGCGACGCAACGCTTTCCATTGGCGCCGGGTGTCGCACCACGTGTCTGAGAAGATCACGCGCACGTCGCATCCCTGCGCACGAACCGCCTCTACGTGTTTGTACACGAAGAGACCGCTCATCGCGTCTTTGTCAGACGGATACCACGGTGTGAGAAAAAGTATTCGCAAGGGGTGTTTTAATAGTTTAACGTTTTAACGGTTTAACGGAACTTTAGTTCCCTCAGTTTCTGAAACCAGATAGCGAGACGGAAGAGGGGGTTGTAGTATTTCTCGACGGAGAAATAGGTATAGGGCGTAGAGCCAAACTGCTTGTAGTGTTTCGCCGTGCCGCGTTCCATCGAGCCTTCGAAATCAAAACGTACCTGTTTCTCGCGGGCTAACTTCATCGCTTCGAGGACTAACAGAGCTCCTGCGCCCGAGTCGCCGAAAGCGGGGTCATAGACTGGGATGAGGTAATACATCAGGCTCTTGTCCCAGACGAGGAACGCTGCCGCATAGACCTGTCCGTCGGCGTTGCAGACCTTCAGGATCTCGCATTGTTGATTGCGTCGCGCCTTGCGCTCCAGCACCAGAAGGAACTCCCGGCTGTAGCGGATCTTGCGCTTGCGTGCCGCCATGCAACGGACGTGGAACCGGTAGAAATCCTCTACCTCCATCCCGCGTTCGGCATGCAGGCTGAGGGCTTTTTGCAGCTGACGGCGTTTGTTCTTGCTGAACGAAGCGATGAGGGCATCTAAGTCGCTCAGGTCATCCACACGGTACGTCACACGCTCTTTGGTCTTGAAGCCCAGACCACGCATGGCATCGACGCAGAGGCTGCCGGGCATGTACTGCTGGTAGTAATACGCCAGCCCCAGACCATCCAACTGCTCCTTGAGTGCACGGCATACTTCCGCCGTCTTCCATTTATCGCCGGTGACATCTTCTCTCACCCATATACCGCCTATCTGCGTCTGCTGAGGCATGATAATATATTTGAACCACGCGCGCTTACGCAAGAGGTACGGCATGGCGCCGATGATCTCGCCTTCACCGTCTTGACTTTCGACTTTCGACTTTTGACTTTCGACTAATAGTACATCCCACTCCTTGCCCGCGCAGACGGCATCCATCCACCACGGCTGCATAAAGACAGGCATGTACTCCTGCGCTGCAGACCATTCTATGTATCGCTCTTTATTCGTCATCCCTAATCGTTCATTCGTTCACCCGTTCATTCGTTCACCCGTTCACTCGTTAATTCGTTAATTCTTGAATAATCCATTGAAGAATCCGCCGTGCTCTTGGGCTTCAGGAGTGGCTTGAGCCTCGTCGTTGAAGTTCTCCTGCACCTCATCGCTTTCGACTTTCGACTTTTGACTTTCTACTCCATTTCTATAGATCTCCGGACGATAGAGAATCTGGATATTCTCCGCTACGACCTCCGTCTTGCGGCGGATCTGGCCGTCTTTCTCCCACGAACGCGTTTTGAGTTTCCCCTCTACATAGACCTTCATGCTCTTCTTGAGGTTCTGTTGTGCCCACTCGGCAAGGTTGCGCCAGAGCACGATAGAGTGCCATTCCGTTACGTCCGGTACCTGTGTGCCGTTCTGCATGACATAACCGCGCTCGGTCGTTGCTAAATTAAAGGTTGCAATCGCTACGCCTCGGTCCAAGTAACGTACTTCCGGATCTGCGCCTACGTTACCAATTAGAATTACTTTGTTTACGCTTGACATAAATACTTGTTTTTGATAAGATTTATTTGTTTTGTGTTGTTTGGTTGTGTGTCTTAAACCTTTGCAGCTGCAAAGGTACAACTTTTTTTTGATATATGCAAATTTTGTGTTGTAATTTCGTAAAAAACTTTGGCACGACGTTTTGCCGCAAACATCAGCCTACTCCAGCGCGTTACAGGACTCACGGCGAAAGAATTTAAGCGCAGAGTAAGACCTAAACCATAGGATCACCATAAGATCAC
>CALZRN010000101.1 GCA_945828585.1 uncultured Bacteroidales bacterium
CAGCCCGGTTAGAATGCCTGCTTTGGGAGCAGGAGGTCGTGAGTTCGAATCTCGCCTACCCGACTACAGTTCAACAATTTCCCCTTTGCCGGGGATGTTCACATGCCTAAAGCCTGCCTCTTCGAGGTGGGCTTTATACGTCTCTGCCGCAGCCTCTTCGCCGTGAACAATAAACGTCCGCCGGACTTGATCCACCGTAAGGGAGCGCGTAAGATAATCAATCATCTCTTGGTAGTCGCCGTGTCCGGAGAAGCCTTCTATCTTCGTGATCTGCGCTTTGATCTTGCGGTCGAGACCGAAGATAGAGATCCACTGTAAGCCCGGTTGCTGAATACGTGCGCCAAGCGTGGTGGGTTCGCAATAACCGACGATAAGAATCGTGCAGCGCGGATCGGAGATGTGGTTCGCAACGTGGTGTTTGATGCGCCCGGCTTCCAACATACCCGAAGCGGAGATGATGATACAGGGTTCGTCCTTGTGATTGAGCGCTTTCGACTCGCGGATATCGGTGATGTACCGCAGGGTGTTGAAACCAAACGGATCGGAGTCAAAACGGAGTGTGTCGTGCACCTCTTCACTCAGTTCCTCGGGGTACATACGGAAGATCTGGGTCGCGTTGGTGGACATCGGCGAGTCCACATAGACGGGGATATGCGGCAGACGGCCGTCGTTATAAAGCTGGTTGAGGACATAGACGATCTCCTGGGTTCTGCCGACCGAGAAAGACGGGATCAGCAGTTGGCCTTTGCGATAGACACAGGTATCCTCTACCACGCCTAAGAGTTGCTCTTCCGTCACTTCTTCTTCCTCATGCAGACGGTCGCCGTAGGTCGATTCGCAGATGAGGTAATCGCATTGCGGGAAGAGTTGCGGCGGAGGTAATATATGGCAGTGTTTACGGCCGATGTCACCGGTGTAAGCCAAGCGTTTCCAGCGGCTTTCTTCATAGATCTCCAGCGAGCAGATGGCGCCACCAAGCATGTGACCGGAGTTGGTGAAAGTCAGCAACACGTCGTCGAAAACTCGGAAACGGCGGTCGTAACTATACGTCACAAAATGCCGCATCACCTGCTCCACGTCGCGCTGAGAGTACAGAGGTTCGATCTTATAGGTCTTGCCCTTCTCCTTATGCGGGTGTTGGCGGTCTATCTTCTTGTTATACGTACGAACATCCTGCTCTTGAATAAAAGCCGTGTCGGCAAGCATGAGTGCACAGAGATCGCGCGTCGCCGGCGTGCAGTATATATCCCCTCGGAAACCCATTTTGTAGATATACGGGATAAGTCCCGAATGATCGATATGCGCATGGGAGAGTACGACACAATCGAGTTTCTTGGGATCAAATCCCAGATCGCGGTTGGCTGCATCGGTCTCCATTCCTTTACCTTGGTACATACCGCAATCCAAAAGAATGGTATGTCCCGAATCGGTAGTAATCAGATGTTTACTGCCCGTTACTTCGCGAGTAGCGCCTAAGAACTGAATCTTCATACGTACAAAAAATTTTGGCACAAAATTACAATAAAAATTGCATATATGCAAAATTTAGTGAAAAATAATCGCATTTATTTGCATAAAAAGAAATTTTTCACTAATTTTGCACAAATTTTCTTAACAACAATGAAGAAATTAGCAATTTTCAGTATGGCATTGATGGCGTTAGTTGGCGCAAGTTGCCAAAAAACAGAAGAAGGCAAAGCTCCCATTACGAAACCTCAGATTACGATTGAAGGCTGTCGTCTGACGCCGGAAGGATTATGGGCGATGGGTCGCATCGGTAGTGTGAAAAGCGACATTGAGACTGGTCTGCTCGCGTACACCGTGAGCTATTATTCCGTAGAAGAGAACCGTAGTACGACTTGGATCCGGATTGTGAACCCGTTTGCAGTCGAAAGTCAAAAGTCGAAAGAACGTCCTGCGGACTCAAAGCCGGAAGTGATTGACGAATTTGTAGGTTCTGAGCCTGCCTGGTTCGGCAACAGCGGCGCATTAGCGTACCTCAAAGGCGGCAAACTCTATATCCGCCGCGACAAAGAGGATATAGAGGTAAAAGGTACAGAGGATATAGAAGGCTTCCTACTCTCCCCGATGCGCGATAAGATCATTCTTGTGAAGCAGGTGAAGACCGTTCAGATGACCGCAGACAAGTATCCGGATCTGCCTTTGGCTACGGGTCACATGCACGAGGATCTGATGTACAAACACTGGGACGAATGGACGGAGACCGCTCCGCAGCCCTTTGTCTATGAGCTGCAGACGGAGTATTACGGCGAGGGCGAGCGGATGAAATCTGCCAAGTTAGGCGAGGGATTCAATATCCTCGAAGGAACGGCTTTTGAGAGCCCGATGAAGCCTTTCGGAGGAATCGAGCAGCTGGCATGGAACCCAAACAACGAGGAGATCGCTTATACCTGCCGCAAAAAGACGGGTCTCGACTACGCCATCTCCACCAACAGCGATATATACCTATTTGATATACGTACGCGTGCGCACAAGAATATTACCTCCGACAACAAGGGCTACGACACGAATCCGTCTTATTCGCCGGATGGCAAATGGATCGCTTGGCAGTCCATGGAGCGCGACGGCTATGAGAGCGACGAGAACCGACTGATGGCGTTGAGTCTGGAGACAGGCGAGAAACGTTTCCTCAGCCGCGCCATGGACACCAATGTCGATGAATACGCTTGGCTGGACGACACCTCACTTGTTTTCACCGCGTGCAAACAGGCTACCGTACAACTCTACCGCGTGACGCTGGACGGCTGGACGTCCAAACTCACGGAGGGCCAGCACGACCTCGGTCTGGGTGACGTGACCGACTATCAGGCGTATATCTTAGGTCACTCGATGCGACAGGCGAACGAGATCTACCACCTTGACATCCGCAAAGAGGGCGCGTTAGAGCAGTTGACCCACGAGAATGACAATATTTATGAGCAGATCGAGCGCTCGACAGTAGTGCCCAGATGGCAGAAGACGACCGACGGCAAAGACATGCTGACATGGATCATCTACCCGCCGCATTTCGATCCGAACAAAAAGTACCCGACGATTCTGTACTGCGAAGGCGGCCCGCAAAGCCCCGTAAGCCAGTTCTGGTCGTTCCGTTGGAACTTTATGATGATGAGTGCGGGCGACTACATCATCGTAGCACCCAACCGTCGCGGTCTGCCGGGATTCGGCAAGGACTGGAACGAAGAGATCTCCGGCGACTACGGAGGCCAGTGTATGAAGGATTACTTCACGGCGATCGACGAGTTCTGCACCGAGCCGTATGTCGATAAAGAGCATCTGGGATGCGTGGGTGCGTCCTTTGGCGGATTCAGCGTGTATTGGATTGCAGGTCACCACGACGGACGATTCAAGGCCTTCATCGCCCACGACGGCATCTTCAATCTGGAGATGCAATACCTTGAGACCGAAGAGAAATGGTTTGCCAACTGGGATATGGGCGGCGCTTATTGGGAAAAGGACAATGCCATCGCCCAGCGCACGTTTGCCAACAGCCCTCACAAGTTCGTCGATAAATGGGACACGCCGATTCTATGCATACATGGCGAGAAAGACTACCGCATTCTCGCCAACCAAGCCATGGCAGCCTTCGATGCCGCCAAGATGCGTGGAGTGCCGGCTGAGCTGCTGATCTTCCCGGACGAGAACCACTGGGTACTCAAACCCCAGAACGGCATCCTCTGGCAACGTGAGTTCCGCGGCTGGCTGGATCGGTGGCTGAAAGAATAGTGATGAGTTGAAAGAAAATGACGGGCGACACATTGTGCCGCCCGTCATTTATATAAGACCCCGTCTCGGTGTTTAATCCGATTAACAAAATAATGGTTAGAACGAAAGTGCTAACCCGAGACCGTTGGAAGAAGACTGAAGGCGGAGTTCCACGGAGTTGTTTTCGCGTGAAGAGGTCTCTTGTTCCAACTCCTTGTAGCCACACCATGTGTTATAAACCTTGTGGGCATTTTTCTTCTGCACATTTCCAGCAATAATCATAGGGACACCGACCAAGACGGATGTAATAGGGCCAATGCAAACAAATCCCAGTCCAGCACACCATGTTGCCTCAGCACTCTTATATTCGGGAGTCTCAGTATAGTAGGAATATCCACCTCTGCTTTCGGGATGATTATACCAATTTTCTCTTGCTACATCTATATTATTATCTCCAATAATCATCATCGGCACACCTAAACCTACGCATATAATCGCACCTGCACCGAACAAGCCCCAACCGGCTTTCTCTATCTTCTGCTGCTTGCGGTAGTAGTCATAGGCTTCCTTGCAGTTATCATTCAGGAGCTGAACCATCTCGGCACGTTTCATGGGCTTGCCGTGGTAGTAATAGATATTATGATTGCGGGTAAGCGGTCCGACATCTTGTGCCTTCTGTACAGAACCATAACCGCTACGGTAGTAACCGACACCGACTTGCGCCTGCGCAATGCCACACAAACCCATTACTGCAAGCAGTATAAAAACAATCCGTTTCATAGCTTTCTATTATTAGTTTGTATTTGTATGTTTATCTAACACGTTGAAGAATAAGACCTGTCTGCATCTTGACTTCGCACTTTTCCTCCAAGAAAGGCTTCATCAGTTCTACATCCGCCTGAGTTGCCTTGCGGTAGTTTTGATAGGTAGCCAAATGACCTGTAACGGTAATAACCAGTACATCTTTCTTCATGCGGCTCGGCGCAATCTCAAAGGTAGGCGAAACAATGTCGTCTGCCTTGTATTTCTTTAGCGTCTGCGCCAGCGCATATTTCTTCCAACTGAGCACTAATGGCGATTCAACGCCTTGTATTTCAGCCCGCATAATCTGACTGATCTCGCGTTTCTTGAGTTTGGCGAAGACTTCCACTTCATGGGTAATGGCAGTTTCCTGCACCACCATATCTGCCACCACCGGCGAGATAAATCCTGCGCGGGAAGGTTCTACGAAACGCGCTGTGGATTCCTGATAGGTGTACGTTCCGCAGGAAGTAAGGATTACGGCAGCCAGGGCTGCGAGAGTAAGTTTAACCTTTTTCATAATGATTTTAATTTAGAGGGTGAATAAATATGTTGTTTTTAGAATGAAAGAGCCAGACCAAGACCGTTATTTCCGGAGGTTAGTTTAAGTTCCATATTATTTGCCGTTTCCTCGGTTCCGCAATATTGGTTATAAACTTTGTGGGCGTTCTTCTTGCGCACCGCTCCAACACAAATAATGGGAATACCAACGCCTCCGGTAATAGCGGCTCCTGCGATGATAAAAGACCACCCCGCGTCCGAGGTAGAGCGATTCCATGTCGTGAGGTTTACACCAATGCACATACCGCCTCCTATAGCTGCTATCCCCAACCCAGTTCCGAACATAGCCCAACCTATCTTCTCCAGTTTCTGATTCTTTTTGTAGTAGTTGTATGCGCGCTCGCAATCCTTTTGGATAAATGCTACCATTTCCTTTTCGGTCATGGACTTACCATGGTAGTAATAAAAATTACCGTCACGTGAAAGAGGTCCGACATCTTGGGCTTTCTGTACAGAACCATAGCCGCTACGGTAATAACCGACGCCTACTTGGGCTTGCGCGACACAAACAATGCATAGTGCAAAGATAAATAAACTGATTCTTTTCATTGTGTGGGTATTTTAGTTGGTTGTTAGTATATACGAAAAAGCGTGCGCTTTCGTTCGCTTCATTTGATTCATTGAGGTCCTAGACTTACCTTAAAACTTCAAATTTACGCACAGAAAACTCACGCAATACGTGAGCGTGCATAAACCATAACTTGAAGTTTTAATGATTCTTTGTAACTTGTCTAGGGTTTCAATGAATCAAGTTGGCTTATAACGCTTAATAGTGGCGCAACGCTTCGCACCTATTTATGTTCCTCTTTTAACGTCAGTGAGTGACGACCGTTTTTATGCTGTCGGCGTCAGCGGGACTTAATTATGATAAAGCAAACTATCTGCACATGGACGCTGTTGTCAATTCTTACAATCATGCCTTCTTATGGTAAAAGTCATGTATTAGTTCTCCTATCCTTTTTTCGGACTCGTCCACCGACATACTATTCTTCTCCAACTCCGAGAGAGTGATCATAGTAGGATAGCCCATTTGAGGCACGAAATTTTCATTAGCAGCAGTAGTTGTACTCATATTTTTCAATTTTGCATTGCAAAATTACATAAAATAATTGATATACGCAAATATTTTTGAAAAAAATGCATTTTTACCCTCATTTTTTTGCAAGAT
>CALZRN010000102.1 GCA_945828585.1 uncultured Bacteroidales bacterium
AAAAGAAAAAGAATATATAAATAAAATTAAGAAGTTAGCGGCAGAGAAGAATGCGGTTATCTTCGCACATTATTATACCCGTCCGGAAATACAAGAATGTGCCGATTTCATCGGTGATTCTTTGGCACTTGCGCAGCAGGCAACGCGCGTGGACGCGGATATATTAGTAATGTGCGGCGTGCATTTTATGGGTGAGACGATGAAGATCCTCTGTCCGGAGAAGAAAGTGCTTGTTCCGGATATGAATGCAGGTTGCTCGTTGGCAGATAGCTGCAAGGCGGAGGATTTGGCGGCATTCAAAGCGCAACATCCGGATCACATGGTAGTGAGTTATGTGAATACGAGTGCCGAAGTGAAGGCATTGACGGATGTAGTGGTTACTTCGTCCAACGCCAAGAAGATAGTAGATCAGCTGCCTAAGGACGCCAAGATTATTTTTGGTCCGGATCATAACTTAGGTAGTTATATTAATTCCGTAACCGGCAGAGAGATGTTGCTTTGGAACGGAGCGTGCCATGTGCATAGTCGTTTCTCGTTAGAGGCATTGTTGCAACTCAAGAAAGAGAATCCGGGTGTAGAAGTATTGGCGCACCCGGAGTGTAAGGCTCCTATTTTGGCTCAGAGCGATGTAATAGGTTCAACTAAGGCATTGTTAGAGCACACTATCCAATCCGATGCGAAACGGTTTATAATTGCTACAGAAAGCGGTATTCTCTTTGAGATGCAGCGTGCATGTCCGGATAAGGAGTTTATTCCTGTTCCGCCGGAAGTGACGGAAGGTGTGGGATGCAGTTGTAACGAGTGTGAATACATGCGGATGAATACCTTAGATAAGCTGTATGCATGTCTTAAGGATGAGCAACCGGAGATGCATGTAGAAAAAGAGACAGCCGAGAAGGCTATCTCTTCCATTCAAAGAATGTTAGAAATGAGTAAATAAATTAGCATCTTAGAAAGAATGTTTAGTAAATAAAATTGCCGCAATAATCAGCGCGGGACCGAGACCCGAATAGAAAGAAGCCGTGAACTCGGCAGGAATAAACGGCATGAATTTTAGCGCTATTCCCAGGCATGACATGCAGATGATAAGTATCCATCCGCGCAGAGGAAAAGTGTGCCATACAGTTGTTTTATCCGGTTCTGCGGCAATGAGGGCACAATAACGTTTCACGATGCGGCGGAACATCATAATGAAGCCGGTTAAGACGAAAGCCGTAATAAGAATAAGCCACCATAACTCATTACCGGGCATAGTGGTATAGGCACGAATGCCTTTGATAGCAATCATGATACCCGGAATACCCCAGATAACAGCGGCTATCAGATATAAAAATCGTTTGTTCATAATACCTCTGTATTTCCAAAATCTTCTGATTCCGTTTAGAACAGTTTCAGTTGCCTGTCCTTAAAGATTTGATAACCCACCTCACAATTGATGCACTCGCTGTGTTGACAGTAGTTTTGATAAAGATGCAGCAGGGCTTGTGTATCGGCGGCATTCTTGATTACTTGCCCCAACACTTTCCACTGGCGTACGATGGTGTTATTCTCTGCGGGGATTTTCTCCATGATAGAGACGGCATCGAACGTCTCATTGCGATGCTTTGCGTACGCGTATTTATAAGGAATAACGGTGTTGATGAGCAGGATTTCTATACTACTCTTCCCTAACGGAGGAACAGACGAATCGGTCCACTCAAAGAGTTGGACAAGATCTTTTATATCGTTCGTATCCAGAATCTTACTAAACAGATTATCCGATTGATAGAGCAGTTGCGCAAACTGCCGGATTCGTAACTCCGGGCTGTTCTGCGGTCTCATCCGGGCATGTTTCCAGACCGTCGGATCCATAGGCGTTAGGCCGAACTTGGTACGCAGAAAAGCATACTCTTTTTGTAAGTCTTTCTCTTCCTCTCTAATGAGATTCGCCTGACCCATTAAGAGTGCCGTTAGTTGGAAGAGGCTGTTACGATGTTTCTGCAGATAGGAGAGGGGTGTGTTGATGGCTAATTGCTCGAAGGGCAGACTATTGGTATGAAAACCGAAATTGCGTGCCAAAGAGATGTAAAGCGCGTGTTCCCAGCTGTTTTTGGTGATTTCCAAGAGCCGGTCGATAGACGCTTTTTTGCAATCCAGACGCTTATAAAGTAAAGTCTTTCGCCATCCGTCCGTAATGAGCGAAGGATCATGAATGAGTTGTTCGGCACAACCTATTCTTCCGATGGCGGAGTCCATCTTCTGTGCGGACTCAAAGAGTTGGGTCAAGTAATCCTTATCGCTCGGATAGTTCAATTCACATTGCGGTACTAACTCTCCGCGGGAGTTATAAACAGGCTTATCCGCCGTCCGAACGACATGCAGAATAATGTTGTCGTACGCCTTGTCGAGGTGGTGATGATGTTTGGTCCAGTCGCTTGCGCAGACATGGATCTCTATATTTCCGACCCATTCTTTGCCATCTATCCGAATCCGCGCATGGCTATAATCCGGTCCTGCATCCCGGTTATGTTCGCCTACAGAGAGAATCTCCACTTTCTTTCCGTCCGTGGTATATTGCTCAAAACCCGCCCAAAGGCAATGTTCCCAAATATAATGTAGTATGATTTCCGGCATAAAGCCATTTACGATTTAGTCATTTACCATTTATTCATTTGAAAAGCGCTGCAAAGGTACGAAAATATTTGCAAATATGCAAAAAAAGCAGTAATTTTGCACGCTTTTTTGCTGAAAGCTGATAGCTGAAGGCTTAAAACTTATTTTTATGTTCAAAACTATTCTTAAACAACAAGGAATCCGTTTCCGTCAGTTCAGCCACAAGGCTTATGCAGCCTTTTGTTCGCTTCACCGGGAGGTGACTATCGGACGTGTGGCAGCGTATATGACGGATTTGGAGATGCTTAAAAGCGGTAAGTCTATAGCTGTTTCGGCATTACTGCTTTTCTCAGGCATCGCTGCTGTGGAAGCCGATGAAGGTGTTCCGAAGGATTCCGTTCCATTAGAAGCCCAACAACTTAGTCTTCAGGAGGTGTTGGTCGTTTCTCACAAAGCTGAGGTTAATTCGGAAGCGTACCGGTTGATTACGCAGGTCTCGCAGGCCGAGATAGAAGCTCTGCCGATTCAGACCGTAGCGGATATCTTGCAATACCTGCCGGGTGTGGATGTGCGAACCCGTGGCGCTAACGGCGCACAGGCGGATATCAGTATGCGCGGCGGTACGTTCGATCAGGTGTTAGTGCTGCTGAACGGGGTTCCGCTAAGTGATTTTCACACGGGGCATTATGCGCTGAATATCCCTGTCTCCACAGAGATGATCGAGCGTGTCGAAGTGCTGCAAGGTACTTCGGCTAATCTTCATGGCGCTTTCTCCGGGGCAATCAATATTGTAACTAAGACAACCCCACCACAGGGAGTTCTACGGACGGCCACCGGCAGTCCGATCGAGCAGAGCTCTTCACCCGCACAAGGGAGGGAGCATGATCTTGCCCTAAAACTGACAGCCGGCATGAATGGCTTAGTAAATTCGGAAATTGCGGCTACTTTCGCACTCCCGAATCACAACTCCCTCCCTTGTGGGGAGGGTCGGGGTGGGGTTATCAATCTCTCTGCCGAATACAGCCGTTCGGAAGGGTATTATGCACCCCGGCCAACGGAAAAAGAAGCTACGGCGTGCAGGAATTCGGATTTTCAGTTAGCGAATATCTACTTCCAGACGCGTTGGAGAGGATTAGACGTCCAGGCCGGCGCACAATGGAAAGATGCAGGGCTTGGAATGGGGTATGGTTTTGGTTCGCAGGATCAGTTGGACGCTACCCGAACGGCTTTTGCTTCCGGTAGATATGAGCACCGGTGGGGCGCATGGCGGTTAGATGCACAAGCCGCGTATAGAGCTAATTACGACCGCTATGAATGGCATCGGGACCAACGGTTATATGGCAATTTCCATTTCGCACAAACAGCCTCAGCGGCACTCTCTGCGCATTATGCCTCAAAGATAGGAACGACTTCTTTTGGCGTCAGCGTACGGAATGAAAACATGCACTCGACGAACCTTGGCGACACTATCAATCCGGATGGCCAAGTGCCCAATGTGGCGGATTTTCCCTTAGCAGATGTACGCGTCTTGGATCTTGTCAAAGGGGGTAATCGCTTTCATACGAACTACTATGCCGAACAGACTTTCTATTACGCCGGACTGTCGGCATCGATCGGCATCAATGGCACGTACAACACGCAATTCGGGCATCATTTAGGCGGCGGAGCGAACATCGGCTATGAGTTTAAGAAAGCCGGTACGATCTATGTGAATGCTAACCGCTCGCTCCGAATGCCGACATTCACGGACCTGTATTATAATGCCGGAAACCAACTCGGCAACCGCAACCTCAAACCCGAAGAAGCATGGCTTTTGTCTATAGGATACAAAGGAGCATGGGGCGAAAAATATTCCCTCCCTTGTGGGGAGGGTCGGGGAGGGGTTATTAGTTTCTCCGCCGATTGGTACTATCGTTGGGGAAAGAATATCATCGATTGGGTATATGTCCCGACGGATACCAAGCGTCCTTTCCATGCCGAGAACCAGCAACAGGTGAATGCGACAGGTCTTGAACTATCACTCGCTTACCGGCTGAATGAATGGCTGCGTTGCGTGTCGGTCGATTATGCCTATACCTACCTGGATCTGGACCTCAAAGAAGCGGGTTCGCGGTACTTGGATTACTTGAGCCACAAGTTAACCATCCATCTGGAGCATGGCATCTATAAAGGCCTGGGTGCTTCATGGACCGTACGTTTTCAGAAACGCGAAGGGCAGTATAATAATGCCGAAGGCGAAGTGGCGGATTATCAGCCCGTCTGGCTCTTGGACGGTTCGGTCTATTGGCAAAACAAATACCTGCGTGTCTCCGCCGACTGTACGAACATGACGAATAGCCGCTATTACGACTACGGCGGTATCCTACAGCCCGGCGCATGGGCAAAAATTAGCATCAAAGCGAAACTGTAAGCACAATCGGCAGATGGTCTGAAAAGCCGTCTTTCTGATACCGAAAACCGTTATACGTCCGCTTGGGTTTCAAGTCCAGATATTTCTCATCCGGCTCTTGAATCCAAGCGGCGTTGTATATCTCCGCTCTGCTGAGGCTGTCTAAAGAAGGCGAGGTGTAAAAATGATCCAGACACGTCCATCGCCCTTGGTATTTGTGCGTGCCGTGTACACCATTTTCACCATTGAGCGACTTTTTAGTCGCGCTCATTTTATCATTAGGCCTCTTATATATCACCCCCTTCATGGGGGAGTTGGACGGCGCGCTGTTAAAATCTCCCATGACGATGATTTTTGCCTTCGGACAAGCCTCATAAATGCTGTCTATGGCACCTTGCAGCACTTCTCTGGCTATCTTTCGCTTCCACTCGCTCTCTGCCGCTCCGCCTCGCTGACTCGGCAGATGGCAAACAAAGAAATGCAAAGTGTCTTTTTTATCCACTCGTGCTTGAACGTATAAAATATCCCTGGTAATCAATTCACCATTGAGCGGCTTTGCCGCGCTCATTCCATCATTGAGCGAAGCGCTCACTCTTATCGCCCTTGTGGCGATGGTATCTACTCTACTCTTCTTGTAAATCAGCGCAACATCTATCCCTCGCGGATCAGGGCTTTCGTAATGCACAAAATCATACTCGCCGGGCCGCAAGGTATAGCAAAGCCGCTTGACGCAAAGGGCATTTTCGACCTCCTGCAACCCCACTATATCTACCCCATCCCACTCGCCGATATTTGTCAGCACGCGGGCGATATTCTCCACCTTCCGGTAGTACCGTGTATAGCTCCATCGCCTCTCCCCATCCGGCGTCCACTCATAATCGTCTTTCTCGATGATCCGTTCATTCGTTAATCCGTTCCTTCCTTCATTCGTTAATCCATTCCTTCCTTCATTCGTTAATCCGTTCACTCCCTCATTTATTATAACCGTGTCATGCTTTGGATGGAAAAGGTTTTCAACGTTGTAGCTCACCACACGCAACGTTTCAGCCGATACAGGAATGATCCCGGCCACCAAAACCCAAAGACCAACTAAAACAATTTTGTGCATTACACCTATAAAGGATTATTTTTCGCTGCAAAGGTACAACAAAAAAATGAAACTAACAAGAAAATTAGTAATAAAATGGTTACTAATTATAAAATTACTTTTCATCCCCCTGCTCTTAGG
>CALZRN010000103.1 GCA_945828585.1 uncultured Bacteroidales bacterium
CGTGGACGCTGCGCACGCTGGTGAGAAGGACATCTACTTCCAGGAGACCTATAAGCAAGACTGGGCTGCCTTCGGTGGCTTCTTCTGGACTGGTACGAATGAAGAGCCGCAAGTAGAGAAATACTGCGAGAAACCCTCTGGACACCTCAAGGATCCGAACTTCGGTGATCCGAGCGGTCGTATCCTCCTGACCATAGCAAAGGGCGAAGGCAACAATATCGTTGTGAAGATTAAGAACAACAACGAGGCTGGCAATCCTAAGACTGGACTCAACTTCCTGAGGGTTAATGCAGAAGGTGCTACCGGCGGCGAAGTTCGCTATGGTGACGGCACGCACGCAGAGGCAGACGTAGAAGAGGTTTCGGTTATCGTTCCGTTCGAAGCGGCTCGTGAATCCTATAACTTCATCAATATCCACTGGGCTTACTCTGGTTGGGAAGGAGAATGGGCCATCGATGGTCTTACCGTTACTGCAGCTGAGCTTTGCGATGGTGACACTCCCGAACCTCCGGTTGAGCCGACGCTCGCTAACGGTTTCTACCTCATCGGTCAAAACGGCTGGGACGTAGCCGCTCTGAGTGCTGACCTCCTCTTCGCTGCTAACCCGGAGGCAGAAGGCGAGTATGTACTCAATACCACGCTCGCTGAAGGCCAGAAGATCAAGGTGGTTAAGGTAGAGGACGACACTATCGTAGCTTGGTATCCGGATGGTATGGATAACGAATATACCGTGGACGCTGCGCACGCTGGTGAGAAGGACATCTACTTCCAGGAGACCTATAAGGAAGATTGGGCTACATTCGGTGGCTACTTCTGGATGGGTAGTAACGAACCCACCGCTATCTCTAACACCGCTGCTGATGCTGAGGCTGTGAAAGTTCTCAACAACGGCATGCTTCTCATCCGTAAGGGCAACAAGACCTATAACGTAATGGGTCAGGCAGTCAAATAAGCTCCCTTAGGGATAACAAAAAATACGGCTCGCACTTCGCGAGTCGTATTTTTTGTTGGTTAGAAAGCCTTGTGCTTTTCTGTCCTAATGCTTTCGCATTATTCCTTACTCTGCGCTCTCTGCAGGAACCTCAGCTGCAGGAATCTCAGCTGCAGGAACTTCTGCTGCCGGAGCACTCTGCTCTACTTGGATTACCGACTGATCTTCGCGTGCCTCTTCTTGACCTTTGCCAAAGCCAACTGCGGCAATACTGAATACTACGATCAGAGCGATCAACGTCCACGTTGCTTTCTCCAGGAAGTCAGCCGTCTTAGGTGCACCCATTACTTGGTTTCCACTTGCAAATCCGGCTGCCAGTCCGCCGCCCTTACTGTTCTGTACCAATACCAGAAGCGTAAGCAAAATCGCGGCAATTACAATCAAAATAGTAATAAATACGTACATATGTTTATAAAATTTAGTTTCATAAACCGCCCCCACCGGGTACAAATCGGGTGCAAAGGTACAATAAAATTCGCAAATACGCAAATTTTTTTGAATTTTTATTGCATATATCAAAAAAAAGTAGTACCTTTGCACACTTTTTCCTGCGTTCGGGGTGCCGAACGCTATACGGAAATATGAATATCGGGATTTAAAACTTGTTTTGAAGACCGAAAAAGAGTAGCATAGCACGCAGGCGTCATCGAGCGGTACTACCGCGAGTCACGCGTAGTGCTAATGCAAGCGAGGGGCTATCTGGTTTTGACAGCAGGTAGAATGGTTGTGTAAGCACGCCGAGCAATGAGGCAATGCTCGTTAATCTCGCTTCGAAATATAACTGGCAACACTTCTTATGCTCTCGCTGCCTGATCGAAGTATAGTAGATCGGCCTATTCGAGCGCAAGGCGCTTGAACGAGACGTCACTCCAAGCCGAGTCTGTGGGCTGAATGGATACAGTGGCGCAGAAATTCACAGAATAGGTATCGCAGGCTGCGATGCGGTACCGAAACTTTAGCAGATAAGCCGGTGGTTGGTGGCTTGGGTCTTGCCGCCGGACGAAAATCAAGGCCAAGATAAGCGTGTAGAAAGCACAAGTATTCCTTGTTTGGACACGGGTTCGACTCCCGTTAGCTCCACGGGGTATTAGCTCAGTTGGTAGAGCGCAACGTTCGCAATGTTGAGGTCAGGGGTTCGACTCCCCTATGCTCCACAAAATGGCTTTGGAAATACGGAAAATAGGTACGAAACGTGAACTGGAGAAGTTTATTCAGTTCGCTAACGACTTATACCGCGACTGCCCGTATTACTGCCCGCCCATCTTCTTCGATGAGATGAATTGCTTTGACCCGGAGATGAACCCCGCACTCGAAGTGTGCGACTACCAGCTCTGGATGGCGTACCGCGATAACAAACCCGTTGGACGCATCGCCGGCATCATCAATCGCAAGGCTAACGAGAAATGGGGATTTAAGCACGTACGGTTCGGCTGGATGGATTTCATCGATGACATCGAGGTCTCCAAAGCTCTCCTTGACACGGTGGCTGCATGGGGCAAAGAGCGCGGCATGGATGGTCTCAACGGACCGGTCGGCTTTACGGATTTTGACCACGAAGGACTCCTCCTCGAGGGCTACGAATACCCCGCCGTCATGGCCTCCCTATATAACTACCCGTACTACGTCCGTCATATAGAGGCGTATGGATTGGTCAAAGAGGCAGACTGGGTAGAGCTCCAGGTCTATCCGCCGCAAGGATGCCCCGAGCGCCTCGACCGCATCGCGAATATAGTTAAGGAACGCTCGCACGTGCGCGTGGATAAAGTCAAGAACTCCCGCGAACTCGTTCGTAAGTATGGTATCGAGTACATGGACGTGATTGATGAGGCATACCAGAAGCTCTATAACTTCCAGCCCATGACCGTCGCCCAGAAGAACTACTATAAAAACATGTACTTCCCGATTCTCAACTTCGACTTCGTTACTATCGTGGTGAATGAGAAGGATGAGATTGTCGGAGTCGGACTCGGAATGCCGGATATCTCCGACGCGCTCCGTAAGTGTGATGGCAAACTCTTCCCCTTCGGATGGTACCATCTCCTCAAAGCCCTCAAGGCGAAGCAGATGAAATCCTTCAGCTTCCTGCTCATTGCTGTACGGCCGGACTACCAGAATATGGGTATTAATGCCCTGTTTCTGCAAGATCAGATACCTATCATCAACCGATACGGTATCCGCAAACTGGAGACTACGAACATGCTGGAGGATAACAAGAAGATTATCGATTTCTTCTCGCAGTTCGACCATAAGATCCACAAGCGCCACCGGGCATATATCAAGACTATTTGATGAGCCATGCAGAAAAGTGCTCGGGCATATATCCTCGCACAGGAGAAATTGGTACGCTTTTTGCATGAGCATGAGAAGCGACCCTCCAAGGTGCGAAACATCGTTCTCTCTCTGGCTTGCGCGCTGCCGCAACCCTTTACGGCGGAGCAACTACAACGAGCCTGCGAAACGGAACGAATATCGGTGGGAACGATCTATAACTCGTTGAACACCTTTGTGGACGCGCAGATCTTTCGGGCTACCGAGCGTCAGCGAGGCAAAGCAGCCACCGAGTATGAACTCATCACCGGCTCGTCGAACCGACTGCAAATCGTTTGTAAGAAATGCGGAAGGGTGACGGACATTACTGACAAAGCGATCACAACATTAGTACAGAATCGTAAGTACTCGAATTTTAATATGCAGCATTTCTCGCTCTTCATCTATGGCGAGTGCAGAATTTGCCGCAAGAAAAAGATAAAAACAAAAGCATAATGGCATCACCGGCAATATATTGGATCCTCTTTATAGGCATCGCCTTAGCAAGTTGGATTGTATCCGCTTCCTTGGATCGGAAGTTCAAGCGCTACTCGCAGGAACCCCTCCGCATGACCGGACGCGAGGTGGCAGAGAAAATGCTGCATGACCACGGCATCTATGATGTACAGATCACCTGCATTAAAGGTCAACTGACCGACCACTACAACCCTGCCTCCAAGACCGTCAACCTCTCCGAGGATGTGTATCACGGAGCGAACGTGGCGGCAGCCGCAGTAGCTGCACACGAGTGCGGACACGCGGTGCAACACGCTACGGCCTACGGCCCCCTCGGACTCCGTTCGGCTCTCGTTCCCGTGGTGTCGTTCTCCAGCAAATGGGTCACTTGGATCATCCTCGCCGGACTCCTTCTGCTTGGTTCCGGTCCCGGACAAGTACTCATGCTGCTCGGTATCATCCTATACGCGATGCTCACCCTCTTCTCCCTCATCACCCTCCCTGTAGAGGTGAACGCCAGCCAACGTGCAGTGAACTGGCTTAGAGAAGCAGGTATCACCGATAACTCAACCACCGAAATGGCGTCTGACGCACTTCATAGTGCTGCTTACACATACGTCGTAGCAGCCCTCTCGTCCCTCGCCACACTGATATACTACATCCTCATCTTCATGGGAGGAAACCGTAGATAATTAAAAACAAACTCGGGATTTAAAACTTGTTTTGAAGCCCGAAAATTCGGCCCCGTAGCTCAATTGAATAGAGTGTCAGATTCCGGTTCTGAAGGTTCTGGGTTTGAGCCCCAGCGGGGTCACAGAGCAGAAGCTCGCACCGCAGGTGCAAGTTACGACTTGCCCAGCGGGGTCACAAAAGGCAGCCAAGTCGGCTGCCTTTGTTGTAACTAGTGGGCTAGTAAACTAGTGGACTAGTGGACTAGTGGACTAGTTTTACATCAACGATTATCGGGTCATGGTCTGCGTATCGGTGCGCACTCTTGTCCTTCATCTTATACGCTCCGTGCGAGTAGTACCAATCGCAATTGACATGCCACGGCCGTACCTTCACTACCTGTCCTGCCATACTCGGACTGCCGAAACAGCGGTCCAGGTATCCCACCTCGCTCTTAAAACTATATGAGTAATCCTTCTCTCCGCCCATTGGCAGCAACTCCTGATACCCAGCGCGGACAATCGTCTGAATCGGTTGTTCCTGCGTGTAGCAGTTATAGTCGCCCAGCAGCAATACATCCTCGTCGCCGAACACCTCTTTCGCCTTCGGTAGCATCGCCAATAACGAATCCGCATTCTGCATCCTTCGCTCATTCGTATCGTACTGATTTCTCCCAGGTCGCTTGGACTTGAAATGGTTCACGCTCACAATCAGCCGCTCGCCGCTCTTCTTATCTTCAAACCCCACGGCGAACATCCGCCCGTAGTAATGACTCGCGCTGTCCCTGTAAGCCGACATCGGCTTCTCGTACGTGCGCACGCGTTCCTTATTGTAAATAATACATCCGCCGATTCGGTCCTTGTCCCCTTGCGGCATAGTGACATACCCGTACTTCTCTTTCCTTTTGTTCAGCGCCTTCAATAACATCTCCGGCGCTTTGTTCCCCACCTGCATCTCGCATAAGGCATAGATATCCGCCTTCATCTTCTTCATCGCCTTTACTACTTTCTGCGTCTTCACCGCCTGTTGGGCCGGGGTAGTACGCTTCGTCGCGTAGCCGCCTAAATCTGCGAAATAATTCTCTACATTCGCCCCCACAATCCGTAACTCGCCTTTCTTCGGACCCGCCAGACGGTCTTTGGGCTGATGTCGTGTACCCAAGGTCTTACCCGTTAGCAAATGTCTTTCGCTCGTCACCCGGGCGCGTAACCGCCGGATCTTGTCGCCCGTGCGCACCTTATAATACGCGTTTCGGCAATGAACGACGATACTCTTCGCCTTGTTTTCTTCCTCTATCCGGAAATATGCCGTACTATCCCCGTCTGCAAGACCCACAGCACGCTCCTCCGGACAGAAAAGCCTCTCCGGCGCCAAGACCAGGGAATCATAGAAACTGCCGCAGACCACCAACTCATCCGTGATCTCCACCATTTGATTGTGATACCTACTCCAATCTTCTTGAAGCTTCGCCAACGACACCTGCTCTACTGCTTGCGCCGTGAGAGCCAAAAAACTAACGATAATTAGCAGTTTTCGCATAAGAAATGTATTTTTATGGCGCAAAATTACAAAAAAATCCTAATATATGCAAAAAAATCGCACAAAAATTTGCATATGTCAAAAAAAAGCAGTAATTTTGCAGTCCCATTTGAGAAAAGTGGTGTTATATCGCGGAGTAGAGCAGTGGTAGCTCGTCAGGCTCATAACCTGAAGGTCGG
>CALZRN010000104.1 GCA_945828585.1 uncultured Bacteroidales bacterium
CGGTAGGTTGCCACAATGGATAACACCTCTCGCTCAATTTCTAACTCGCTGAAAGGCTTGTCTTTGTGCTGGTAATAAGCCTGCTTAGACCTGCCAAACAGCCCGCAGAGTGTCTCCATAGTTTCGTATGGATACTCCTCGGACAGGCGTTTTACTGTTTGGCACCATCTTTTTTTAACAGGTCTATACCGTCTTCTTGTTTGACAATCTCGAGAAGACGCTCATAGCCTGCCACGCGGAGTTTGTTGTACTCCACTTCGCGACGGAGACGCTCATTTTCAAGGCGTAAGTCGGCAATAGCTTGGTCTTTGGGATCCATGTGAATCGAATTTGAGCACAAAGATACTACTTTTTTTTGATTCTTGCAAATACTGAGCCATGAAGATAGTGTAGTAATCGGAATATTCCACTTCCGGCAACATGCAGCTTGCGACATGCTTGATTGAAAATAATCATCCAAAACTTGTTGTTTGAACGATTGAGAATAATGATTTAGGGTCTGCTTCATAAAACTGAAATCTTAAAATTTGACACTTTTTATTCGTTTTATGAGTAAACCTATTTCAGTATAAGACACCGACAGGATACCGACGAGATACCGTACTAAAATCTTAATAATCGGCAATTAGAACAAGCACGGGCGACACAATGTGCCGCCCGTAGTGTTGGTCAACTGTGATTATGACTCAAGCCATTTCTCCAATACCGGGTCTGCAATATATATACCATCTATACGCCGTTCAATCAATTCTTTGTTAGTCAGAACATTGATTAAGCGTGTAATATTGGATTTAGTACCGAGATTGTAATTTTCAAGAACCTCCTGCGATGTGAAATCTTTATGCACTCCATGAGCCACGGCACGAAGGAAATTCATCTGATATGTGGTCAAACCGTCAATCTGTTGCATGAACAATGCCGTATTGTGGGCAATTAAGTCACGCATGGATAGTTGCAGTATCTCGTCCGTCACCTCATCGTCCGTGTTCAGCAATACATTCCATGCCAGTTGCTGCACATAAGAAGAGTAGTTATGCACCATTTCACATATCTTGGCAGCTTGTTGTTCACTTATCTTCTTTTTTTCTTGCGCAAAATGCGTGCATATAAAAGGCACCCATTCTTCTGTTGGTATAGGATCCAAATAAATAGTATCTCCAAATTGATAGAAGGGCATTCGTTTGCTATGAAAAATCTCGGTCAGTAAGTGCTTCTTACTGCCAAACAAACAATAAGACACATTGCGTTGCAACTGCCACACACCACGCATGCGTTTCTGTACGGTCAAAGAGTCCGGGAACTCGCCCACTTGCTGGAACTCATCAATGCAGACGACAATATGCTTGCCTATTTTTTGAGAGATGATCTCCGGCAATGAAAGTATTTCTTCCGGACTGTAATTCTTGGGCGTTATTCCTAATGACAAAGAATACTCGGTTGCGGGATCCGGAGAGAAAGCAATCTTCGGGGTAAGGCGCACCAGAAAATCCTTTACATTCTGCAATACCAAATCGGCTTGAGAGGCTGTTTGTTTGAGGAGTGCTTCTGCAAAACGATTGTAGAAATCATACTCACTGCGGCAATCGTATATGTCCATATACACCACCTTGACCAGATCCTCATTTACTTGTGATTGCACGCGCTTGACAAGGGACGTTTTGCCCATTCGGCGAGGAGAAATGAGAATGACATTCAGGCCATGCTCAAAATCCATTTTCAGCCGTCGTGTCTCTTTCTCGCGATCCGTAAAATTGTCTCCTTCGACAAACATTCCATATACAAAACTCTTCTTCATACAAATATAGTATTTTTTCAATTCGGCTGCAAAGATAGTAAAAAAAAATGAAGTACACAAGTTTGTGGACCACAATTTTGTGAACTTTATGCATTTTTACTTGTTTTATGCGGCTCTTAACACCTGAATCTTGATAATCGTCACTTTTTGCGCTTACCTGCCGCGTTCGAGACACATACGAGACAGATACCTGACGATAGACCGACATGATACCGACGAGATACCGTACTAAAATCTTAATAATCGGCAATTATAGTACGAAGACAAATCCACAACTTTCGGAACAAAATATCCACAATCTTCGGAAAAACGCTCCCTTATCGCAAACTGTTTTTTGTAAAAAAAATACAACAAACCTCGGCCGTTTTTGGGCGGTCGAGGTTTAATTTTGTGTGATTAAGTTACTTTTTGTGGTTTAGCCAGATAACCGGCACTACAAAGACGGCAAGTAATACGATGCCGACAATAATTGTTATACTGTTCATAATGAGTAAATTTTAAAATGTTGATACAATGGTTTACAGATCAAAGATCTTTGCCGCTTGCATGGCAGATTCACCTTGCAAGAAACGCACCTCGCTTATCGGCTGGTAGTCTATCTGCTCAAAGTGTTTTAGTTGCAGAGCAGCAAATTCCTTATCTGCAGACACGCAACATTCGACTAACAGATTGCCGTTAACGGCTTGTTCAAAGCGGTTCATCTTAGCCAGCCGCTTTTCCAATACTTGGCCTCCGAGCGCAAACAGTTCTTTCAGTTCCTCGCGCAGAATAGGTGCATAATAACGGTAGGTGAAGTTGAGACGGCTATCCGTCGGAGCATAAACCAAGCGGTTGATCAGACCGAAGAAGGAGGATTTACGAGTGATATACGATTGCAGGGCTACTGATTCTTTCAGCCCTTGTGGTTGATTTTCCATAATGAATTGAATTTTAATTGTTAATACGTTAAAAGCCTATATGTCAGATAACCGGCGTACAATACCAGGAGAAGAGCTCCGCCCCAACGGTTGATAGAGCGGTTCTTGTTACAAAGCAAAAGCCAAACGGCTAACGCGCTGACGGCTACCAAAGCGGCATCTATCTCGATGCCGGGATAAACAGGCAGATGTTTGATTATTGCACTTATGCCCAAGATGAAGAACACGTTGAAGATGTTGCTTCCGACGACGTTGCCGATGGCTATGTCGTTGTTGTGCTTGAATGCAGCCACAACGGATGTTGCCAGTTCCGGCAAAGAGGTTCCGAGCGCCACGATGGTCAGACCGATGACCGCTTCCGCCACGCCGCAATAACGTGCAATCGCCACGGCGGTCTTAACGATCATTTCTCCTCCAACGACCAAGCCGACAAGCCCAGCCAGAATAAGAACCACGCATTTCCAAAGAGGGAAAGGAGTGGATTCGGGTGTTGTCGTGGCATCGGCTTTAGCGGTGTAAAACGTATAGACAAGGAAAGCAGCGAAAACAACCAGTAACGCCAATCCTTCTATGCGTGACAAGCCTTTGGGCTCCATTGGAGAGGAGATAAACACAAAGACCAACACCAGAACACCCGCCACGATATTCAACGGGATGTCAAGACGAAGCGTGCTTCGCTGTGCCACCAGCGGGCATACAAGCGCAGAGCACCCAAGGATAACAAGTGTGTTAATGATATTTGAACCAAGGATGTTGGTAATGGCAAGGTCGGTTGCGCCATCCGCTACGGAGACCATGTTCACCACGAACTCCGGCATAGATGTACCAAACGCCACGATGGTCAGACCAATAACAAGGTCGGTTACACCCAAGCTTTTGGCGAGTTTGGATGCGCCATCTACAAGCCAGTCTGCGCCTTTGACCAAAAGCACTAAACCAACAACCAAGAAAAGTCCTAATAAAATAGGATTCGATAAATATGATGATACCATTTTATTGTTTCAATTTGTGTTGTTAATATTCAGTTATTTCACTGAATTTCAACACAAAATGCGCCGGAGGAAGTATACATAGTACGTGCTCCCGGCAGACGAACAGAAAGGACTTGTCTCAAGCCGTTCCTGACCGCGAAAAACAATAAAAACAGGTTGGTAATGATGAATCATCTTGCGCAAGAAAGCCGTTCGGGTTCTGTTCTTGCCGAAAGGCGTGCGCTCGGTATTTGCACTGAAATGAGTGGGTACAGAGGCGGTTATGTTTGAACCATTGTTGGCAAGGGTCAAGGGTTCGCCTTGTATCCCCACAAGCGTGTGATGGTCGGTTGGTTGCACTGCGCAACCGGACGTTTGAACCGGCTCCGCAGTGGGCTTATCCATCGGCTCAAACCACTGAACGCCGATGCTCGCCAAGATCAACAATATGTACCAAAATCGTTTCATCTCAAAAGCGAGTGCAAAGTTACTACTTTTTTACGACATATGCAAGTTTTTCGCCAATCTCGAACCAGTCCACATCCAGCCATCCGGCGTCGTTGTGAGGGCGGTCGTCGCGGGTGCAGAAGAAACCGACCTGTGCACCTATCCAGTGTCCTTCCACGGCTTGGAACGGCTCACCGGCTTTGGTCCAATGCCTGCCGTCCGGGCTGGTGTAGAACTGTCCCCGTTGGGTGTCGGTCATCTCCAATCGCAGAAAGCACCACTCGTCCGTTACCGGCACTTCCAGTCTGAACGACGCTTTGCGTCCCGTAACAATCATTCCGGCTTGTTCGGCACCAACCATTTTCTTGTGTTTGTTGGGTGCGAACCGCACGCGCGCTGTAGCAGTGAAAGCAACAGCAGGGATCTTCTGCAACAATAGGTTCGGCATCCATTCGTCCGCTTCACGCGGGACGGAGTAGAGACGCAGGCGGCTGTTGGCGGCATCGCAGAAATACCACCTCGGTTCGACCCTGCCGCCTGACCACTGCCAGTCGAGCGCCAACTCCGTGCTGTCGAACTCATCACGCCTGAGGAAATTCGCCCAAGTAGGCTCCCTTTGTACATCGTCCTTCGTCCCTCTGTACTTCAAAACGGGTTCCCCGTTATTGCCCATGACGGGCCAGTCGTTCTCCCATTTCAAGGGTTGCAGATGCACGATGCGTCCGGCCACGCCCACATCCTGGAAATGCATGAAGAATCCCTCTCCTTCGGGTGTCTCCACCCATCCTCCCTGGTGCGGCGCATTGACGGAGGTCTTGCCCTGCGCGAGCGTCACTTTCAGTTCGTAAGGGCCGTAGATATTCTTGCTCCGTTGCACCACCTGCCAGCCGGTAGCAACACCTCCGGCAGGGTGCATGATATAGTAATACCCGTTGCGTTTGTAGAGTTTCGTTCCTTCGCTGGTGGGGTGCTCCTCGTGTCCGTCGAAGATGATCCGGCTCGGAGTCTTGACCGCCAGACCGTCCGCCGTCAGTTCCGCCATCATCAGCACGGATTTCAGCCCGAAGCGGCTACCCGCAACGCCGTGACTCAGCCATACGCGTCCGTCCTCGTCCCATAACGGGCAAGGGTCGATATAGCCCTTTGCCGGCATAACCAACACCGGCTCTTCCCATTCGAGCGGAAAACTGATTTCTGAATTCTGATAGCTGATAGCTTTGCTCCTCACGCAGTAGATTCCCCTATCCGGGTCGCCGTAGTAGATCCAGATGCGCCCCTCATGCTCGCGGATGGCAGGCGCCCAAACGAAATTACCTGCCACTTTGTCGCCCTCCTGATAGCCCGGCAGACGGTACCGGATGGCGGCATCCACAATCTCCCAATGCACTAAGTCTTTGGACGCCAGAATTTGCAATCCCGGTACATTGTTGAAGGATGACGAGGTCATCAGATACGTATCCCCTACACGGCACACATCCGGGTCGGAGTAATCGTACGGCAGGATAGGGTTCGTGTAACTCGGTACGGCAGCGTGAACCGCCAACACAAAACTAATACTTGTGAACAAAAATAAATACAATCGTTTCATGGTCTGATATGTTCATATTCAAATGCGCTGCAAAGTTACATATTTTTTTGCATATACGCAAGTCTTGCGCCCTCATTTCCACGTAATTACACCTTTTTGGAGAAAAAAAACCTTTCTCTCTCAATAATATGACCATTTTTGTATGCGTCAATACAGCTGAAGCACAGCTTATGACCTTTTGTTAAACTTAAATACAATACAATGAAATGGATGTGCCG
>CALZRN010000105.1 GCA_945828585.1 uncultured Bacteroidales bacterium
GTGACCCTCTCATGGCATGCCCGCAACCCCCTCACGGGCGGTAACTCGTGGGACACTACGCAATGCCTTGTGCAGATTGTCAATCCCGACACCGATGTGCATGACACCATGCAGGTATGGATAGAACGCGCCGCGGCTTTCGTGGCACAGGTTGCCGCTTTGCAGACCCAACCCGACCAACTCATCGTCCGTCTCTGGCATGAGCAGTCCGGCAACTGGTTCTGGTGGGGACGCGAAGCCGGCTCGGCGGAGGACTATATCGCCCTCTGGCAATGGACACGCAATGATATGAATCTTCGAATTCCCAAATCTTCAAATTTTCAAATCTTATACGCCTATTCGCCCGATAAACTGACGCGCTATGAAGATACGCCCGAAGGGGCATACCGCGAGACCGCAGAGTGGTACCCTGGCGACGAATACGTGGACATCATTGGCACCGACTGCTACCACCACGGCGGAGCCGAAGGCACAGAGGACTATCTCTATCGTGCCCACCGCCAGTTAGACGCTGCGGCAAGAATGGCAAAAGAGCACGGCAAACGCTTCGCTTTTACAGAGACCGGCTGCGAGGCGCTTCGGTGCCCTCACTGGTACACTACCGTCCTCCTGCCGCTCCTGCGTGAATACCCGGACATCGAATACGTCCTCGTCTGGCGCAACGCCTGGGATATTCCTACCCATTACTTCCTCCCGCTCCCAGGCACCCCCGAAGCGGAAGACTTCAAAATATTTATGAACCAACTAAGAATCGTACATCGTACATCTGTAAATCGAAAATAATACGTATGTCTTATAAAGATAAAATACAAACTCTCCGCGCTGCACATGAGGCGCTGCTCTCCCGTCCGAATGAACCCTTAGAAGGCGGCAACGGAATATATACCAAATACCAGTACCCGATTCTCACGGCGGAGCACACGCCGCTGGAGTGGCGCTATGACTTCAATGAGCAGGACAATCCCTTCCTGATGCAGCGCATCATGATGAACGCGGTGCTCAATGCAGGAGCCATCCTTTTTGAAGGCAAATACACCGTAGTAGCGCGTGTGGAAGGAGCCGACCGTAAGTCTTTCTTCGCGGTAGCGCAATCGCCCAACGGCATCGACAACTGGCGTTTCTGGCCGGAACCCGTCACCATGCCGGATGGCAATAATCCCCCTGCGACAAATGTCTATGACATGCGCCTCACGCGTCATGAGGACGGATGGATATACGGAATCTTCTGCGTGGAGCGGCACGACGAGACCAAACCTTACGACACCTCCGCCGCTACGGCTGCCGCAGGCATAGCCCGCACAAAAGACCTCATTCACTGGGAGCGGCTCGATGACCTCAAGTCCCTCTGCCAGCAGCGTAATGTGGTGCTGCACCCGGAGTTTGTGGACGGGCAATATGCCCTCTACACCCGTCCGCAAGACGGCTTTATCGATACCGGCAAAGGCGGAGGCATAGGCTGGACGCTCACACCCGATATCACGCATGCTGAGGTGCGCAACGAACGCATCATCTACCCACGCGCCTATCATACCGTCTATGAAGTGAAGAACGGGGAAGGCCCCGCACCCATTAAGACCGCCAAAGGCTGGCTCCACCTTGCTCACGGCGTGCGTGCCACCGCTTCCGGGCTCCGTTATGTGCTCTATATGTATATGACCGCCCTTGATGACCCCACACGTGTCATTGCCCGACCGGGTGGATGGTTCCTTGTGCCCGAAGGCAGCGAGTACATCGGAGATGTGATGAATGTAGCCTTCTCCAATGGCTGGATAGAACGCGACGGCAAGGTGTATATCTACTATGCTTCGGCGGACACCCGTCTACATGTGGCTACTACTACCGTGGACCGGCTCCTCGACTACTGCCTCAATACCCCGGAGGATGGCTTGACGACCTCTGCTTCCGTGGAGAAAATCAATGCCCTCGTCGCAAAAAATGCCTCAATGTCTAAATAAATGACCCATACGGCAAAGCAGATCGTATGAACGAAGTGAATAAAGAAATGGTAAATGACAAAATGGTAAATAACAAGTGGCTTCGCCACGTAGGCTACGGTTTCGGCGATATGTCCTCGTCGATGTTCTGGAAAGTCTTTTCCTATTACCTGCCGTTCTTCTACAGTAACATCTTCGGGCTCTCGCTCAAGGATGCCGGAATCATCCTCCTTGTCACGCGTATCTGGGACGCAGTCTCCGATCCGATGATGGGGATTATAGCCGATCGTACGCAGACGCGGTGGGGCAAGTATAGGCCTTATCTGCTTTTTGTGGCACCGCTTTTCTCTATCGCTGGCATCTTGCTCTTTACTACACCCGATTGGGGGTACACCGCCAAGCTTATTTGGGCGTATGTAACCTATATCCTGATGATGACCGTTTATACGGGTATCAACGTGCCGTACGGTGCTATGCTGGGTGTGATGACGGAAGACTCACAAGAGAAAACAGTCTATTCGTCCTTCCGTATGTTCTTTGCTTACGGCGGTTCGTTCCTCGCCCTCTTTCTATGGGAACCGCTCTGCAACGCCCTTGGCGGCTATAATACGCCTCAGGGCTGGTTCTGGGCGATGGGGGTCATTGCGTCTGCCTGCTTCGTGCTCTTCATCTGTTGTTTTGCGCTCACACGTGAAGAACTGAAAACAGTCTCTACAGTCTCTATCGGTTCGGATTTCAAGGCACTATTGAGCAACAAGCCCTGGTGGATACTCATCGGTGCAGCCCTTTGCTTTAATCTCTTCTGCACCGTCCGCGGTGCTACGGTAGCGTACTATTTCGCCGACATCATACCTGCCGGAGCGCAACTGGCTATCGGTCGATGGTCGTTCTTGTTTTATGCCGGCTTGTTCCTTGCTGTAGGCGAGGTCTCTAATATGATAGGTGTCGCACTCTGCGTGCCTATCGCTGCGCGGTTCGGCAAGAAAACAACCTTTATTGCTATCAATATCGCATTGTGTGTACTCTCGGTGTTGTTCTTCTTTATTCCTGTTTCGCAGACCGGCTTCTGGCTCATGCTCCTCGCTCAGATACTTATCTCGATGCTCACGGGAGTGATGTCTCCTCTGGTATGGTCGATGTATGCCGATGTGTCCGACTATGCCGAGCAGGAATACAAAACAGCCTCCACAGGACTAATCTTTTCCTCGTCCTCCATGGCGCAGAAGTTTGGCGGTGCAATCGGCGGTTCAGCGGCTCTGTGGCTTCTCGCCGCCTGCGGCTATATTTCAAACCCACAAACAGGAGAAGCCTTCACACAGCCGGATTCTGCGCTTCTCTGCCTCCGATGCCTGATGTCCTTCATTCCGGCAGCTGTGAGTATCATCGCAGTACTTGTGGTATCGTCCTATCCGCTCACTACGGCAAAGATGGCAGAGATTGATGCCCAACTAAAAATTCAAAGACAAAATGATTAGTAAATCAGAAGCAAGAGTTTTGCTTGAAACCAATATCCTGAGTTTCTGGCAGGAACGGATGGTGGACTACCGGCAGGGTGGATTCTACGGACGTATAGACGGATATAATGTACTGCATCCGGATGCAGAGAAAGGAGCTGTTCTCAATGCGCGTATACTATGGACATTCGCCGCGGCTGCGCGTGTGCTGAATAATACTCCTTACCGCATACTGGCAGCAAGAGCCTATGACTACCTCATGCAGCGGTTTATGGATCGCGAACAAGGTGGTGTCTATTGGTCGCTCAATGCCGATGGTACCCCGCTTGACACCAAGAAGCAGACCTACGCTATCGCTTTTGCTATCTATGGTCTGGCGGAGTATGTCCGTTTGACCAACAATCAGGAAGCACTCAATGCCGCTATTCGTCTCTTCGAGGATTTGGAAGCACATGCCTACAAATGGGATAATGAGAAAATGAGTAAATGTAAAAATGGCTATGTGGAGGCGCTCACCCGCGACTGGCAGCCGATAGCTGACATGCGTCTCTCCGAAAAAGACGAGAACGGCGTCTTCACCATGAACACCCATCTCCATGTGCTCGAAGCTTACACGAATCTTTATCGCGTCTTAAAGAATGTACAAAGGGACGATGTACAAGGTACAAAGGAAAGGATTACAAAGCAACTCCGCACACTCATCGACATCTTTGCCAACCGCATCTTTGATCCCGCAACCGGTCACTTGATGCTCTTTTTTGACGAGAAATGGCAACCATCCAACACCCATACTTCTCCCGGACATGATATAGAAGCGGCATGGCTGCTACATGAGGCATTGGAGGTATTGGGTGATGAAGAACTGCTAAATCAAACCCTGCCGATTATTCATTCATTGGCGCAAGCAGCGGAAGACGACATTATGGATGAAAAAGAATGGTGGTGTTATGCTGAGGCGGTGGTTGGATATATAGACCAATGGAAACTATATCAAGAGGAAAAACCTATAGAAAGTAATATCAATCTTGAATTGGCAGAAACAGCATTTCACTATATCCAAACCCATTTGATGGACCGTGAGAATGGTGAGTGGTTCTGGACCATATTGCCTGATGGCACACCCGATCGCACCCACGACAAAGCCGGCTTCTGGAAATGCCCCTACCATAACTCTCGTATGTGTATTGAAATAATTGAAAGGCTATGAAACCATATAAGTTTGCTCCGTACCTAAAGACCACCATCTGGGGTGGCTATCAGATTGCGCCCTTCAAGGGCATATATACCGCGCAGCCGAATATCGGCGAATCGTGGGAAATCAGTGCCGTACCGGGACATGAGTCCATAGCAGTTGAACGCGGCATCATCGGTGATGTGGATTTAGGTCTCAACCTCGCTCAGCTCATTGACAAATACAAAGGACTCCTTGTAGGCGAACGCATTTATAAGAGGTTCGGCAATCAGTTCCCACTGCTCGTCAAGTTCATTGATTCGCGTCAGGATTTGTCCGTACAAGTGCATCCCGATGACAAAATGGCGCAGAAAAGACATAAATGCCCGGGCAAAACAGAAATGTGGTACGTCGTCAAGGCTGACGTGGGAGCCAAAATTTATTCCGGTCTCAGCAAATCCATCACCCCTGATGACTACGAACGCCTTGTCTCTACTTCCTCCCCTCATGGGGAGGTCGGGAGGGGCTTACAAGATGTCATCGCTACGCATGAGTCCCACCAAGGAGACCTCTATTTCCTCCCTGCCGGACGAT
This sequence comes from uncultured Bacteroidales bacterium, assembly GCA_945828585.1. Lineage (GTDB taxonomy): Bacteria > Bacteroidota > Bacteroidia > Bacteroidales > Paludibacteraceae > Colicola. Next base: position 5,154 of record CALZRN010000105.1, read on the forward strand.
TACATGCCATCGGAGCGGGTAATTTTCTTGTAGAGATCCAACAGACTTCGGATATCACCTACCGCGTCTATGACTTCGGACGCAAGGATGCGCATGGTAACCCGCGCGAGCTGCACATCGCCGAAGCCAAAGAGGCGATCGATTATCAGGTATGGCCCGAGTACCGCACGTCCTATGATTCTACCAAACCCAACTCAGAACTCATTCATTGTCCTTATTTCACGGTCAATCGTGTTGTGGTGCAAGTGGCAGCCGAGATTGACCTACATACGGATGCCTTTGTGGTGGTCGTTTGCCTGTGGGGTGAAGCGCATATCAACGGCATTCATGTCAAGCAAGGCGAGACCCTCCTCGTTCCTGCATCCGAAAATGTTCTCTACATCTTCGGCAACGCTACCTTCTTGACGGCTACGATGTAGCAAACTTTTACATAATACCTTGATCCGGTGCGAGTCGAAAGGGTCGCACTTTTTTATGCCATTTCCACGCCTTCCGCCATAGTCTTTTGTAATAAAAGCAATGTTCATTATGCGGCATATCATGCCGTTATGTATAAATAAAAAAAAAGGAGATGAACCATAATAAGGAACCTTTTTGTAGCTAATTCATCTAAAGCGCTATAAATAACGTGAGTTCGATATAAGAAAACTATTCTCATCAAT
>CALZRN010000106.1 GCA_945828585.1 uncultured Bacteroidales bacterium
TTAAACGATATTTTTTTGCAAAAAAATTTGCGTATGTCGATTTTTTGTTGTACCTTTGCAGCCGGTTTTGAAATTCAAACATAGGCAGGTGCTATACGACCAGCTCCCTCTGAACTCCCCCAGGCCTTGACCGGAGCAAGGGTAGGAGGTTGTAGCGGTGCGATGTAGTTAGCCTGCCTTTTTTCGTGCCCATTACTCGACACGCTGCCCTGCTAAGTTATATACATGTCCGTGGCGAAGAATCAGGATCTGCTCGCCTCGAAGGATCTTACGCGGTGCCTCTTCTTCGTAGATCGTCTCTACCGCCGTCAGATCCATGGTATAAGCGACCCACGCGTCGGGGATGCCGTAACCGTATTGCTGCATATCCGGCGTGGAGTAGCGGTCTGCCGAACGGATGATGCGCTCGCGGATCTGCATCGCGTTCTCCGTCGGATAAGCCGACCAGAGACATGCCGCGAGACCCGCCAATAAAGGCGTCGCAAAACTCGTTCCGTTACCGTTGAAGATTGCTCCCGAGGGGTTGATCACCGCCGCCTGGACGCCTACGGCGCAGACGTCCGGCTTCACCCTGCCGTCCGCAGAAGGACCATGGCTGGAGAACGAACCTATCGTCCGTAAGGTATCTACGGCGCCCACGGTGAGGATGCTGTCGGCGTCGGCGGGCACAGAGATGGTCTGCCAGGCCTTGTCGCCGTCATTACCGGCAGCAACGCAGACCAACATCCCTTTCCTTGCCGCTATCGTCGCCGCCATGCTCGCACGCGTCGTACGGCCGTCCAAAGCGCTCTTGTCCAAAGTCCATTCGTCGTTGTCAAATTGGCTGTAACCTAACGACACGGAGAAGATATTCACGCCTAACGAATCCGCTTTCTCTAACGCCGCTACGAGGTTATCCATCTCTTTGGGGCTTTCCGTCGCGTATTCCTCTGACCGCATGAGATAGTATCTCGCCCTCGTCGCAGCGCCGTGATAACCCTCTCTGATGCCCGTGATAGTGCTCAGACAACACGTCCCGTGATGACCCGTCGAACCAAAGAAATCGTCCTTGTCGTCCGTGAAATCGTAATGGCCTAATAGCAGACTGTCACGGAAACACGAGAGGGTGTCGGCCTTATGAAATCCTCCGTCGCAGACCGCCATCAGGATGCCTTGTCCGTGGTAACCTGCCTGGTGCAGCGGCGGAAGATTATACACCTCCTGCTGCTTGTCGCTCATGAGCGGATCGGACTCTTCGGCGGCAAAGTACTCTTCGGTTTCCCATTTCTGCCTGCCGGGGGCGTTTGGCTTGGGCATATTCGTACTGTCTCGAGTCATCTCAATGCCATCGACGAAGCGCAAGCGCACTACCTCTTCCGCTAATGACTCCTTCATCTCGCAGGTCACCCCATTGAACCACCGGCTCTCATGGTGGATCCGTACGCCCATCTTCCTCAGACTGTCTTTATATAACGAACAAACGGGATAATCTCTCTCGTCTGTCGGGATACCCCATTGAGCCCGTTGCGCTACCGCCCTGGGCGACAGCGCAGGAGCACTCTTCTGAGGCTTGTCCGTAAACGAGACAAAATAGATATGTAATAAAATGATCAGATGAATCATACTCAGTCTGTATTCTGTCAGCGCAGCGTTCTGTCAGCGTAGCGGTCTGTCAGGCCGTAGGCCGGTCTTTTTTCAGCACCAGCTGCACGACGTTCTCTACATGCTGCGTATGGGGGAACATATCTACCGGCTGCACTTTCGTCACGCGATACTTGGTATCCAGCAGTTGCAGGTCCCGTGCCTGCGTCGCCGGGTTGCAGCTCACATAGACGATCCGTTTGGGTTCCGCCTTCATAATCACATCGATCACATCCTCGTGCATGCCTGCCCGGGGCGGGTCGGTGATGATGACGTCAGGACGGCCGTATTGAGCCACAAAAGCATCATTCAAAATATCCTTCATGTCCCCTGCGAAGAAGAGAGTGTTGTCGATGCCGTTGATCTTCGAGTTCACTTTCGCGTCCTCGATGGCTTCCGGGACGTACTCGATGCCGATCACTTGGCGAGCATGCTTCGCTACGAAATTGGCGATAGTCCCCGTACCGGTATAGAGGTCATAAATCAAAGGTTTTTCTATTTCTTCATTTTTAATTTTTAATTTTTCATTTTTAATTTTTAATTCCTCGAACGCCATCTCCCGGGCTACTTTGTATAGCTCGTACGCCTGCTCCGTATTCGTCTGGTAGAAGGATTTCGGACCTACTTTGAACCGCAGACCCTCCATCTCCTCGTAGATATGATCCTGACCGAAATACACGTGTACCTCGAGGTCACCGATGGTGTCGTTATATTTCGTGTTCTCGACGTATAGCAGCGAGACAATCTCCGGAAACTCCTGATGCAGGTACTCCAAGAGAGCTAACGCTTCCTCTCTCTTGGAGAGGGTCGGGGTGAGGTGTTCTCCGAAGGAGACAACGAGCATCACCTCCCCTTTGTGGTTGTTCCTCATAATCAGCGTTCGTAGCAGTCCCTCGTGCGTGTGTTCATTATAGAAAGTCAACCCGTGCTCGCGTGCGTACTCGCGTACAGAGTTGCGGATACGGTTGTTGATCTCCGGCATGAGGTGACATTCCTCGATATCCAGCACCTTGTCGAACGCCCCCGGTATATGAAACCCCAAACCGGGCTCCATTTTTAATTCTTCATTTTTAATTTTTAATTCTTCCAACTCGTTGGAAGTCAGCCATTTTCGGTCTGCGCATGTGAACTCGAGTTTGTTGCGGTACTCGTATATATGCTTGGAGCCCAAGATAGGACTGATCTCCGGCAGTTCTACCTTGCCGATCCTCGTCAGGTTATCGACGATCTGCTGCTGCTTGTATCTGAGTTGCTCCTCGTACGGCAGGATCTGCCATTTGCAACCGCCGCACACGCCGAAATGCTTGCACTTCGCTTCGCATCGCACCTCCGACGGCTTCACGATACGTATCACTCGCGCTTCCATGAAGCTGTGTTTCTTCTTTGTCACCTGCAGGTCCACCACGTCGCCCGGCACGCAGTTCGGCACGAAAATAACCATGCCTGTGTCGCGTGAGCCTTCGTCATTCGTCATTCGTAATTCGTCATTCGTAATCTTCGCTAACGCTTTTCCTTCCGCTGCTACACCGGTGATGGTGATGTTTTCCAAAACAGGTAAATTCTTCTTTTTGCCCATAATCATCCAAATTTGGCTGCAAAGGTACAACAAAAGTTTGACATGTGCAAGGAAAATCAAAGATTTTTTGGAAGTTTGGCACCAAAGGTGCTGGTTTGGGGTGGGCTTCACATTGTTCAGTAATAAAGATTTCCATAATTCTGATCTCGTAATTAGACTTATTTACTACTGATTTACTACTGAAGTAGTACCGTTTTGGGCTTTGAGTTTCTTTTATAGCCTCTCGGATGTAGAAGCGTCTGGAGGGTTCAACGAGATGGAAGAAGGTTATACGAGAGGGAGGACGCTCCGGGGCAAAAGAAAAAAAAGGGGGCAAGCGCTCGCGCGTTTTTTTTCGCTTTTTATACGTTAGGAAACATACCAATGATGTGGCGGAGGTAGTTCGAAATCGAAGATGTCGAAATTCGCCAACTATAAAACCTCACCCGAAAGGATGAGGTTTCTTGTGAGCCACTTCCCGGACTCGAACCGGGGACCTACGCATTACGAATGCGTTGCTCTACCAACTGAGCCAAAGTGGCGGTCGTGCGAGCGACATTTTGTCAAAAGCGGGTGCAAAGGTACAACAAAAAATTGAATTGTGCAAATTTTTTGGCATTTTTTTTGTATAATTGCTATAAATTTTGTACCTTTGCACCGAAAATGAGAAAAATCGTATTTATATTATTCTTTTGTGTCCTCTCGCTAAGCCTCTTAGCGCAGACGCACACGCGTGTCTTTAATGAACATGTGCGCACGTTGCGCGTGGAGCGAAAAGTGTTGCTGCTGGAGAACGGAGTAGTGGACGGGATGGATCCGGACAACACCCTGCATATATCCTTCGACGAGATGAGCCACGACGTGCATTTCTACACCTATACGGTAGTAATGATGAATGGTGATTTATTGAGTAGCGAGTATCTGCGGGGATTTACGACGCGGGACATTACCGATTATGAGCACTCAATCAATACCAGCCGCGAATATACGCATTATTGGTTTGATTTTCCGAACGAGGACATGGCGCTTACCAAGAGTGGCAACTACCGCCTGACGATCTACGAAGACGGCAATCCCGACAACCGCGTGGCGGAGGTGGATTTCTGCGTGGTGGAGCCGATGGTGAAGATCGACACGAAAGTGCGGGCGAATACGGATATCGAGTTCAATGGACGTTACCAGCAGGTGGATGTGGATGTTAGCCTTCAGCATTCAGCTGTCAGCTTTCAGCCGTCGGAATTCAAGGTCATGGTGATGCAGAACAACCGGCTGGACAATGCGGTAACGATGACGCAGCCGACCTTCGTGGAGCCTAATCGTCTCAGGTACATCAATAACAAAGCCCTCATCTTCGAGGCGGGAAACGAGTACCACCATTTCGATGCTTTCTCCTGTTTCTATGCGGGTTACGGCATCGACCGCGTGTATCATGAGATGGGCGATTATCACGCCTTGCTCTTCCCGAACGAGATCACGAAAGGGCAATATATCCATGAGTTTGACAGCGACGGCCGCTTTGTAGTGAACGCCGAGCGCACGAGCGACAGTGATACGGAGGCGGAGTACATGTGGGTCTATTGGACGTTGCCGGCGGAGAAGCCGTGGTTTGACGGCATGCTGTATGTCGGCGGTGATATATTCGGGAACGAATTAAGCCTCCGTAACCGGATGCAGTACGACGCGGAAGCCAAAGTTTATTGGCTCACGGCGTTGGTGAAACAGGGTGGGTATGACTACCAGTACTGGTTTGTGCCCAAAGGACAAAAAACTACCACCCAGCGAGTGGATGGTAGTTATTGGCAGACGGAGAATGAATACGCCGTCTATGTCTATTGGCGTCCTTTCGGCGCGCGGTACGACCGATTGATCGGCGTTCAGATACAAAAATCGACACTCTAACGCGTGCCGATTTTTTAGTAGTTATTGTTCTGATTGTACTTTTCTTAGGTTCTTCTCGGGACATGGTCCCATGATGATCCTGTTCTAATTTTTTGCGTGCTTTTGTCTCTGCTAATACAGGCTCCAGCTCATACATCAAAGCAGATGTGAAGTATTGGTTCTCTTTGCCGTTTTGTATTGTCTCTTGGGAGCATTGCAAAAAGAACCCCGAGTTGATAAAACGCTTAGCTCCACGGTTACCCCCATGACCGAGCGATGACCGAGAGAAGAGCGAGAGATGACCGAGAGACAAAAAAAGCACAAAATCGCCTTCTCTCTTGCGTATGTCAAAAAAGTTAAATATTTGGTGTAACGTCGAGGGCACCGACACGGCATAGCCGTCCCACCTCGAAATTACATCCGCACATTTGTGCAAATAACAAGGCTTTGCAGCACAAAATACAAATGAATTTGCATTTTCCTGCTGAAATCCTTGTGTATTTCAAATATTTTCAGTAACTTTGCAGCACTTTTTAATCGAGTGCTGCTAAGCACGAGAAAAATGGCTACATCAGCCGAAAGTTGCAAAGACGATGGAAATACAGCATTTACATAGTATTCAGGATATATCCAAACAATACATGACCGGCGACTTGCCTGTTTTGGTATTGTGCTCGGATACGCAGCAGTATATCTGCAAGTACATGCGCCCGAATGCTACTATAGCCTACAAACTGGCTTGCGAGTATATTGGAGCCGT
>CALZRN010000107.1 GCA_945828585.1 uncultured Bacteroidales bacterium
CAACTTTTTCCTGATTTATTAGTTCGTAGCGCGTGGTGACATAAAATTTCCCCAATCGACGTTAGGCGTCAGCTTGCTCTTGCTGGTGCCAAAGGGGAGCATGTAGTCGATGCGAATAATAAGTGCAATATGGCCTGTGAGTCCGATCTCCATGCCGATATAGGGATCGAGCAGGAAGAACGGTGTCTTGGTGTAGGAGGCGTTATAGCTCGTCTCGCTATCTGCGCTGGTGACAGTAGGTGCGTCCGGCACGAAGAGACGCTTCATCGAACCGCCGCCTACTGTCAGACCGATTAAGGGTCGCACTTTACCCCAGTCGGTGTAGAAGTCGCACATCACACCGCCCCATCCGGTTCGTACGTTCGAACCGGTTTTCATAAGCGGCATGGTGCTCACAAATCCCTCTGCGCCCAGGTGAATATGATTGATAAAATGTGCGCGAAGCGTACCGCCCAGTCCCATACAAAAGCCATCCTTCGGTAATTTCTTCACGTAGTCCAGGCTACCCAGGCCTGTGTTGCTGAATACTTGTGTAGGGTCTTGGGCAAAGAGGTAACCGCCGTGCAGCATCATTCCTCCGGAGAAACCCGTGAAGACTCTTGACGCGGAGCGGGATTTCTTTGCCTTGACCTCTTGGGGAGTATCGGCATCCTCCTGCGCCCGAGCTGTGAGACCCGGGAGCAGAAGCGCTGATACAAGGATTATAAATATTGTTTTTTTCATTCGCTAATAATGTCAAAAGCGACATCCATCATGTTTGTAAAAGAGTTCTGTCGTTGTTCTGCCGTGGTTGCTTCTCCGGTGAGAATGTGGTCGCTGACGGTGCAAATGACGAGGGCTTTCTTACCTGCACGTGCGGCATTCATATACAGCGAGGGGGCTTCCATCTCGTCCGCCAAAACACCCATCTTTGTCCAGTTCGCCTTGCGTTCGTCTTCGCAGTAGAATATATCTGCGGAGAAAACGTTTCCGACATGGTACTTGTAGCCGCGTTTCTCTGCGGCTTCTACGGCTTTCCGGCAGAGTTCAAAGTCAGCAATCGGAGCATAATGACCCGGGAGGTTGTATTGCTGCTCCCAGTTGCTGTCGGTGCAGCTGCCTTGCGCGATTACCAGGTCGCCGAGGTTCAGGTACATCTGGCGGGCGCCGCATGAGCCTACGCGGATGATGGTCTCTACGTCGTAGAAATTGAAGAGCTCATACGCATAAATACCGATGGACGGAATACCCATTCCGTGACCCATGACGGTCACTTTCTTTCCTTTGTATGTGCCGGTGAATGCGAGCATTCCTCGTACATTGTTCACTTGTACCGGGTTCTCCAGATAGCGCTCCGCCATCAGTTTGGCACGCAGCGGGTCACCGGCCATGATCATTGTTTTTGCAATCTCTCCGTACTGCGCACCGATGTGCGGAGTAGGGCATTGTTCTTTACTCATAATTGTTGTGTTTTATAAGGTTGTATATTTCGTGATTCCGTAATTCCGTAATTACGTAATTACGTTAATTTCCGTTATATTTGTACCACTCGATGGCTTTCTCGAGGTCTTCGGGCGTATCGATGCCGATGGTGGATTGTGTGGTCACGCCGACACGGATCTTGTAGCCGTTCTCGAGCCATCGGAGTTGTTCGAGACGTTCTGCAATCTCTAATGGGCTTTGCGGCAGCGTGGTTATTTTGCTGAGTACATCTGCGCGGTAAGCGTATATACCGATGTGTTTGTAGTACTTGCCGTCCGAAGCAGCAATCACTTTGCGGGAGAACATCTTCGCTTCTTGGGTCTCTATGTCCCAATTCACTTTGGGCGAGTTAGGGTTTTCGATAGCGTTCTTATCCTCCGCAAAGGGTTGTACGAGTGTCGCTATGTCTGTATCCGGGCGGTCAAAACAAGCCATGAGCGCTTCTATCTGTTCGGGCTGGATGAAGGGTTCGTCACCTTGGATGTTAATGATGACGGTGTCCTTGTCGTTCTGCTCGCGCCAAGCGGGTGTTGTGATGGCTTGGTACGCCTCCAAACAACGGTCGGTACCGCATTTATGGTCAGGGCGTGTCATGACCACTTTACCGCCGAAGGTTTCTACGGCCTCGTATATCCGCTCGTCGTCGGTAGCTACCACGACGGTGTCGAGGGCTTTGCAGGCTTGCTCATAGACGCGGCGGATGACCGTCTTGCCGCAGATCTCTGCTAATGGTTTGCCCGGGAAACGCGTGGAAGCGTAGCGGGCAGGGATGATGCCTATAAATTTCATATTTATGATTTCAAATTTCTCCTTTTTCTATTTTTGAAAGTAATGTAATCGCTCCATTAATTGTCTTGACGTTGGTGATGGTGATATACCTTCTGCCGGTTTTGATACCTTTCTTATCCCGCTCTTCGTGCAGGGAGCACCGCTCGGCGCGTGTAGTGGCATACTGGATCATGTTTCCGAACACTTGTGATTGCCAGAACGCATCTTTGTGCTGGACAAGGTACATGGTCATGTGTTCACCTTTGAGGAGTATCTTCTCTATACCGAGTCGGCAGCAGAGCCATCTCAGCCGCACGACGTCTAAGAGTTCTTCTGCGGGTTGCGGCAGGACGCCGAAACGGTCTATGAGGCGCTTGCGGTAGTCCAAGAGTTGGTCTTCGCTGTGTAAGTTATCCAACTCGCGGTAGAGGGTGATACGCTCGGAGATGTTCTCGATGTAATCTGTCGGGAAACAAACGGCGATGTCGGTCTCCACCTGTGCGTCGGAGCACCAAAGACGGGTTAGCGGGTTAGTGGTTAGCGGGTTAGCGGGATCCTCTAATCCATTCAACCTATCACCTCCTAATCCTTCTTCTTCGCGGAGTTCTTCGATCGCTTCGTTGAGGATACGCTGGTAAGTCTCGTAACCGAGGTCGGCAATGAAACCTGATTGTTCGGAGCCGAGCATGTTTCCTGCTCCTCGGATGTCAAGATCTTGCATCGCGAGGTTGAATCCTGCTCCGAGTTCAGCGAAGGTGCTCAGGGCTTCGAGTCTTCTGCGTGCATCATCTGTGAGCAGTTCTTTCTCCGGCGCGATGAGGTAGCAGTAGGCTTTGCGGTTCGAACGTCCGACACGTCCTCGTAGTTGGTGCAAGTCCGCGAGGCCGTAGTGGTTGGCAGAGAAGATAAGGATGGTGTTTACGTTCGGTATATCTACTCCGGACTCGATGATGGTTGTCGAGAGGAGGATGTCGTAGTCGTAGTTGATGAACGCTTCGAGCCTCTCTTCCATTTCTCCTGTAGGCAGTTGTCCGTGGGCGGTGATGATTCGTGCTTCGGGGCAGAGTTTCTGTATCTTCCGCTCGATGCGGGGAAGCATCTCAATGCGGTTATTGACGATGAAGATCTGTCCGTTACGTCCCATCTCCAAGTCGATAGCCTCTTTGATAATATCTTCGTCATCGACGGTGATTAACTCTGTCTGAACGGGATAGCGGTTTGGCGGCGGCGTAGTCATAACGCTCAGGTCGCGTGCACCGAGTAAGGAGAATTGGAGCGTTCTCGGTATAGGTGTTGCCGTGAGGGTGAGGACGTCGATGTTCGCACGAAGTGATTTGAGTTTCTCTTTAGCTGCCACACCGAACTTCTGCTCCTCATCGATGATGAGTAGGCCTAAGTCGTGCCACTCCACGGATTTGCCGATAAGTTTGTGGGTTCCGATGAGAATGTCTATCTTACCTGCTTTGAGATCCACTAAGAGTTCTTTGATCTCCTTGGCGGACTTGAGCCGGCTCACATATTCGATGCGCACGGGGAAATTCTTCATTCGCTCCGTGAAGGTGTTATAGTGCTGGAGGGCAAGGACGGTGGTCGGTACGAGTACAGCTACTTGTTTGCCTTCCGTCGCTACTTTGAAGGCAGCGCGCATGGCTACTTCGGTCTTGCCGAATCCCACATCTCCGCAGACGAGTCGGTCCATGGGCATCGGGCTCTCGAGGTCGCGCTTTACATCGGCGGTTGCTTTTGCCTGATCGGGTGTGTCCTCGTAGAGGAAAGAGGCCTCCAACTCATGTTGCATGTATCCATCGGGCGCGCACGCGAATCCTTTCTGCTGCTTACGGGTCGCGTAGAGGCGGATGAGGGCGCGCGCAATGTCTTTGACTTTGTCCTTGGTCCGCTCTTTGAGCCTCTCCCACGCACCGGAACCTAAGCGGGCGATGGTGGGTTCGGAGCCTTCACGGCCTTTGTATTTGCTGATACGATGGAGGTTATGGATGCTGACAAAGACGTTTGCTCCGTCGCGGTAGTTCAGTTTGATCATCTCCTGCGGTTTGCCGTTCACAGGAGTGGTGACGAGTCCGCCGAATTTCGCTATACCGTGGTCGGAGTGTACGACGTAGTCGCCTATCTGTAGTTGGTTGATCTCACGGAGTGTGATGATGGCTTTGCCGCGTCGGGCATTCTCGCTGGTCATCTGTACACGGTGGAAACGCTCGAAGATCTGGTGGTCGGTGTAGCAGCAGATTTTCAGTCCGCGATCTACGAACCCTTCGTGGAGGGCGGCGTTGATGCCTTGGAATGAGACTGCCTCCGGACTGACAGATTCGAAGATGGCTTTTAAGCGGTCGAGTTGTTTCTGCTGCTCGGCGAGGATGTAGATCTTGTAACCTTCTTCGATATGCTTTTGGATGTCCTCTGTGAGGAGATCAAACTGCTTATGGAAGATTGGCTGCGGCAGGGTGTCGAAGGCAATCTTCGAATGGGTCGGGAAGGTGCTCTTCTCGGAGAGTTCGAGGGTTGGCAGATGCTCTAGATGCCCTAGTCTCTCTAGTCTCTCTAAATTTCCCAGACCTTCGAGTTTGTAGCGAACGACGGAGAAGTCATTCGAGACCCAGATGGTCTCGGTGGGCAGGTAATCAACGATGGAGGCTTTTGTGTCTGAAACTTCATCTTTTTGACCTTTTCCTACTATCTCACAGAGGTTGACACGGTTCTTCGAGAGTTGGTCTTCGATGTCGAACTCGCGGATACTATCTATCTCATCGCCGAAGAAATCCAGGCGGAAAGGCGTGTCGTGGCTGTAACTATAGATGTCCACGATGGAACCACGCACGGCGTATTGACCGGGTTGGAAGACAAAATCCACGCGCTCAAAACCTAACTCTAAGAGTTGGGAACTGAGGGTAGATTGTTGTATTTCTTGTCCGACGCGGTATTGTACGCTAACTGCAGAGAGTTCCTCTTTTGCCGGAACAGTTTCTGCGATGGCTTCGGGGTATGTGACGACGATTAGGTTGCCGGTCGTTGTGAGCGCCGTGAGGGTCTCGGTACGTTGGATCTGGGCAGCCTCATCTACTGCGCGCCGTTTCTGGCTGTGGGGGAAGAAGAAAACCTCTGTGTTTTGATTGCCGGAGGTGTTTTTAATGTTCTTGAGGTCTGCGTAGAGGTATTGTGCTGCTTCGGCGTTATCTAAGATGATGAAAAGGGGCGCGTTGAGCGCAACAAGCGCGAGCGCGCGTGCAGAAGCATGCAAGCCGGAGACAAGCACATGTGTGTCCTTGCCTCGTCCTAACTCCCGTCGGATCAGTCCTATCTCCGGGTGTTGGCTAAAGAGTATTTCCAGATCCTCTATGTTCATAAACACAAATCGGGTGCAAAGTTACGAAAAAAAAATGACATACACAAATAAAAAATCAAAACAAAAAGTATATATACTATGTATATATAGTAAAAGTTGCAAAAATGACAAAATAGGTGTTTCATCCTATGGTGATCCTATGGTCATCTTATGGTGATCCTATGGTGAGGGTCTTATTTGAGTCTAATTAGAGT
>CALZRN010000108.1 GCA_945828585.1 uncultured Bacteroidales bacterium
CTTTTTACGCTAATTTATCATAAAAATATCATTTTTTGATTATAGTTCGTAACTTCAGAAATTAAATCATTAAACATGTTATTTTACCAACCGTCCGGTTGCGTCATAGAGTTTCTCTCCGCGGAGGATATATAGCGTACCATCGAGGATGACCTTCCGTACAGCATCCGAAGAGTTGACTTGGTCAATAGCCGTCGGAGTAGTCTTGCTATTCACGTTCATCGTCATGATACGTCTTCCCGGCATCGGCGATGAAGTATTTGCCGAAGGCATATCCTCGTCGATCACTACCCATGCGCGGTTAGCGGATACATGCAGACCGGTAGATGTCAGATCTACGCAGCTCCAGAGGGCATGTCCTGCGAAGTAATATACGTTATTGAGTTGATCGCCCGTCAAGGTCACTTCATTGAACGTACCCTTCATAGCGCCGCTGTTATTCGGCTCGCCGGCAGGAGTTGCAGAGGTGTAGTAGAAACGCATCGCGTTGCTCTTAGCCTCGAAGAGGTAAGGTTTACCCGGCTCCATTTCATTGTTCGGAACGGTTGCAAAGACAATCTTGCCCACTTCGTTCTTTCCTACCAACTCATAGATATCGCCGCCTGTTGCCACAGCACCGTTCGGGATACAGATGGTACCCAACTCGCCCGGTGCCATCCAGCTATCATCACGGATCATCTCCGGCTCTTTCCAGAAATAGACGTTGTCGATGGCCGCAATACAATTTACCGTATTGAACGGATGGAACTTGAGCCAGCGTACATTTTGCCGGTCTGCCAGCGCCACGCCTGTAATATCTACATCAAACGACACCCATTCACCTGCAATAGTACGGGCTGTTGGAATAGATACAGGTTGATCATTGATATTTACCGTATTCAACTGATTAGCCGCATCACAGAAGATATCAAAGTGGATATATTTCATTCCAGACACGTCCAATCCCGGTTTATCAGCATAAGTATGACCGCTTAAGCCATCAATATTGCCATAACCTGCATTTCCATCGCTATTTCCCCAAATGATGGTGTTAGCACTCATTGTATAAAGGATATAATCATCCTCTATCGCTACAGGAGCACTTCCCCAATTAGTTCTATTAAAGCCAGCAGCTACTGCGGGATCATAAGTATTGCTGAACACAGATAGTACAGACACTGCTTCATGTGTCGGAATATGAGATGCCGGGATGGTTAAAGTCGTAGCATCTGCAACTGCTGCAGCGGACGTATGAGATGCCGCATCAGTTGCTACCACGCTGAACGACAACGATGTGTTCGGCAATACGAATATGCGCTTTGTTGTTTCACTACCTGCTGCGCCAACAACATCCACATTGTTAGTGCCGTATGTGATAGTATATGTCAAATCTCCCGCCATATCATCCGTTGCAGTCATTGCGAGATCAACATAGCCATACGAAGCTGTTGCAGTAAAACTCGTGATTACCGGATCCTCAGTATCGCCCACCGGAGTTGCTGAGCAGTCTTGAGCAGCACTAACATTTGCAGTTGCCGGGTCGCTACCATCTGCTGCAGTAACAGTAAACTCATAGAGAGTACCTGATGTCAGCCCGGTGTATTCCTTAGTTATAGTTACGCCCGACGCGTCCGTGATAGTCTCGTCGATACTTGCTGCTGCACAAGTAATATGGTACCAAATGGTATTGGAATAATCATCCGTTGCAGATATACTCAAACGAATAGAACTCTCGTTCAAAGCCTCAGCCGCCGGAGCCGCCAAAACTGGAGCGGTCTCGTCGATACAAGAATTATTCCAGTTAATAAGCGAAGCTGTCGGGAAATTAGTATTCAAAGTAGCCACACCTCCGGGAGCAAAGAAGAAGTAATGGTTCGGGAACGTAATCTCACGCCAATCCTCAGCATAGAATTCTGCATATAACATTCCATACGGATATAAAGAGGTGTTGTCAACAAACGTCCATGCGCCATTTGCAAATTGAGTATTTCCAGAAGATCCATTCACATGACCTATCCACACATCGAAGTTACCCGGTCCTGTAATTGCATAACCAGCCATACCTTCGAACTCAAGGCGATACTGCGGATAGCCAGTGCCTTCTTGTACTGCGCCGGTTTTCTTGGCCGTCATGTAAATTGTAGCTCCATTATCTGCAGTAATTACAGAGCGGCAATAAGTAGTACGATGCGGTTCAAAAATAGCTTCTGCATTTGTATTAGCAGTGATAACAAGTGGATAAGGATTGGTATATACTTTCTCTTCCCCTATCAACCAATATGCAAAATCATAAGCATCACTTGTTGGGGTAGCGGTAAATGTCACTTCTGTGTTAATTGGTACAATAGAAGGAACAGGGTCACCACCTGCAGTTGCCGTAACAGATCCCCACAACGCATTATTTGTGGATACTTCTACCGTTTTGGATCCAGATGGAGCCTTAAAGAAATAAATATTGTCAATAGCTATCTTAGCGCGGCCATCATCATTAATACCGTCCAGTTTCATAAAACGGAGATTTCCTGCTGCATCCGGCATTGGAGAGGGAAGTTCAATATTATACTGATTCCAACCTGTTCCATCATGAGCGACAGTAGTAATCTTCGTGTTTTCAAGGTAAACATTGATATGTGCCAGTGCCACATTCGACCACAAGTCTATATGCAATTGTTCCATTTCACTTGCGTTCAAACCCGTCTTAGCGTCTCCGTGATAGCCATCTTTTGCCACAATCGCCTCTTTCCCAGCTCCATCAACGCCCAATGCAATCCAGTTATTCGAAGAGATATCATACAATAAATAATTGTTGCCGTTTTTCACTCTGCGGGTACCTTCTGTAGAGCCCCATTGACCACCGATCTGGAAATCATGCATCAAAATATCCGCATAGGCATCCGAATAGATTGCACGAACATCGTCTGTCGAACGCACAGGAGGTTCCGGCGCCATCGTTGCAGGGTTGGCTGGGTCTTGTGCTGTGCTGGCATTAACGACAATTGCGTTCGACTGATTACCAATATTATCCAATGCAGTAATCGTGAAACTATAATCAGTATCATCAACCAAGCCGCTAAACGTCAACTTGCCATCAACAGCAGTAAAGTTTCTATCCATCTTTAGAGTGCTTTCCCGTACGCGGTAGAGAGAAATTTCTCCATCTTCGGTATCTGAAGCACTGACGGCTATCTTGATTTCAGATGTAGTAGGTGTTCCACTAACCGCAGCACTTGCCAATACAGGTGCATTTATATCTACATTCTCTGCCGGTTGACCATACACCTCAAATTCCCAGATAGAAATACCATACCCGAAATCAGCTTGAACTGCTTCTCTTGCAAAAATCTTCACATAGCGTCCCACCTTCCCCGGGCTATAAGTATATTCATTGTAGTCCGCATCTGCATTTCCGACATGTTGTGGAACTGCATTATAACTATCAATCTCTATCCATGAATCGTTGTTGGGAGATGTATAGAAACTATAATTCTTCGGAGTTGCACCCTCATACAAAGTCTTTATAGCGTTTATCTCGTACATTGCGCCTAAATCAACCGACCACCAATCCTCCGCAAGATCGCCTTCTTTCGAATAATGTTTTGCGCCTTCAGATCCCCACCGCGTGCCTTTATTTCCATCATTCGACTTCCATGCATTGGAAGCGTCACGCCCCGCCGTCGATGGCATACCTTTAGCCAAGTTCACGCCAGTGAAATTACGATAAACTGTGAAGGTATAGGTATTTCCTCTCCATACTGCTGTAAACTGCGTTCTATAGCCGGTAAAATTAGAGGGAGCAAAAGTTCTCCACGCACCTTCGCCACCATTGGGTTCAATAGATATATCACCTATTAGGGCGTCGGGGAATTCTATCCACAAATTGCCGTTGTTGATACGTTGAGTTCCACCCATTGCAGGGCTAATATGCAGTTTATAGGAGTCATTGCTATTTTCCAACCAACCAATCGATGTCCAATCAATCACCTCCACGGTTAAAGTCTTGCTGTCTGCAGCGAAATCTTCATTCTCTGCTACACTAACAGTAATAGTAGCCGTACCGGGACCAACAGCCGTCACTAAACCGGTATTGGAAACAGTTGCCACTCCTTCTGCATTGGAAGAATAACTAATCGCTCCACTGCCGACAGTCTTTGTCGGAACAATCTGGAAAGTCTCTGCTGTAACATCCTTCTCTAATGTTATAGAAGTTGCATTGAGAGACAACTCCGGACTTGGCTTGGAAGGTGCAGGATCTACACCTTTGTCATTGTAAATAACAAAATCAACGCTTCCACCATTGTAGGAAACCGAAACGTTTGTCTCTTTTTTGTCAAACATTGAAAGGAAAAATAGAATTGCCGCTCCTTGTTTTTGGTATGAAGCCTCCGCAGGTGCCGTACATTCCAAATTTACATCTGTAGGAAAAGTAATATATATTCCTATTCCCGTTCCAAAGGGATTTTGAATATTCACAACGTCTTTCCCGCTTACTTTAAATTGGTTATTGTAGGTTGCATCTGTGGAACCTATCCAACCTATGCCACTCCAATCAATGGCCCAAGCTGTCATCGTAGCGCACACGAGCGCAATAAATAAAAAGGTAATTTTTCTCATGGTTATTGTATTGTTTGTAAATTGTTTTTCAGTTGTTCTACGGAGCTGGCGCCGACGAGGACGGAAGTGACGCCGTTCTGTTCCAGCACCCAATTCAACGCCTCTTGCGCGATAGAGCGGTTGGAGGCTTGTGCCTTCGCTTCGAGCTGATGGAGGTACTCCAAGAGCTCCGGCGTACGGCGTTCGGATTTGAGGAAATGCTCCTTCGCCATACGGCTATCGGCAGGAATACCATTCAGATAGCGGTCGGTCAGCAGACCTTGCGCCAGAGGCGAATAGGCAATAAAACCGATGCCTTGCTCATGGCAGAAATCGAGGATACCCTCTGTTATCGGCTCACGGTCTAACATGTTCAGTCTTCCCTGATAGATCAGCAGCGGCACATCGTGCTCCTTGAGGTATTGAGCACCGGCTTTGAGGGGTTCGAGCGGCCAGTTGGAGATACCGACATACAGCGCTTTACCCATCTTAACGGCATCTACAAGCGTCTGAAGCGTCTCCTCAATCGGCGTATTCGGGTCATAGCGGTGCGAGTAGAACAAGTCCACATAATCGAGCCTCATCCGTTTGAGCGACTGATCGAGACTGGACATCAGATACTTGCGGCTCCCCCACTCTCCATAAGGACCGTCCCACATGCCGTAACCGGCTTTGGTAGAGATAAAGAGTTCATCCCGGTACGGACGGAAATCTTCGTCCATCAGCCTTCCGAAATTGGCTTCCGCACTGCCTGCCGGCACACCGTAGTTATTTGCAAAATCAAAATGCGTCACGCCATGATCAAAGGCATAACGACAGATAGCACGACTGCGTTCAAAAGGCGCATCGTCGCCGAAATTATGCCAGAAACCCAAACTGACTTTCGGCAGTAGGACTCCGCTCTTGCCACAACGATTATAAATCGCCGGCATTTGTGAATACCGATCCGAGGATGCTTTATAAGGAAATTCGTTTGCCATGGTGTGTTATGATAATCGAAATCGGTTACAAAATTAGTGTTTTTCCCGCACCTGAGCAAACGTACGGATATGTTGTACAACATAAAAGTACGTATATTTAATAGCCAAATCACATATTATCAACGATTTATAATTTTAAATAGGCAAAAAAAAGTA
>CALZRN010000109.1 GCA_945828585.1 uncultured Bacteroidales bacterium
GTTTTCGAATGAGCGGTGCAAAGGTACAATAATTCTTGCAATCTTCCAAATTTTCGAGCCATAAAATGCAAAAAAAATGCTTTTTTTGCTCATTTTGCGCATTTTTTGGTTTTTTACTTATATTTTAGTTGATTTTCTTCAACAAGGAGTTCGTTTCACTCACATCTGTTTTAACGATTTTTTCTTTCCCCCTTTAATAAGGTGTTCGCTTCGCTCACGGCTTTGTCTTTGCTCCGCAAAATTTCTTTATAGGATGGGGTCGGCTTACCGCTTTCATCGCCGGACATGCTATACAAAGAAAGAACCCCCAAGACGAATCTCAGAGGTTCTCAAAGTGGCGGCTACCTCCTCTACCGCAATGCAGTGCAGGTCTGCATGCGTTGTGGGTGAAGGAGTGCCTTGAATGGCACTCCGAGTTTCGCGCCCGAGGTGTTCCCACACCGAGGAGTAAGCGCGGAACATAGAACGCCCGATCCCTTGCCGGTCGCGCTGCCGATAGGCACGAAGGGTAGCGACGTACAGGGTAGGAGCGACCGCCTTCCCTCACCGTTGCCCGCACATAGAATTCCTTATGGGTTGCTGCATAATATAGTTCAAAAAAGTACTTTTTTGTTATTACTGAACGTTTATTCGAAATAAAAAGTATAACTTTGCAGCACGTTAGTCTTATAAATGATTAAAGAGTATAAATTGTTATTAAGGTATGACAAAGATTAAAGGAAAGAATGTCCTCATCACCGGCGGTGCTTCGGGGATAGGTAAAATCATGGGCAGAATCTGTTTGGAGAAAGGTGCAGCCAACCTGATTATCTGGGATATGAATCCTAAATCGTTGGAGGTTGCTGCAGCCGATTTGCGCCAATATGGTTCGGTACAGACTTATGAGGTAGATGTGACCAATGACGAGTTGGTGGTAAAGACCTATCAAGATGTGCTGCAACGGTTTGAGCGCGTTGGCGTGCTGATAAACTGTGCGGGCATAGTGCGTGGCAACCAAACCTTCAACAAGAACACGATAGCTGACGTTCGTTTGACTTTCGGCGTGAACACAATCGCTCCGATGGTACTGTCTCTCCAAGCGTTGCAACCTATGTTGGACGCGAACGAAGGGCATATATGCAACATTGCATCGGAGGCAGGCATGATTAGCAATCCGAAGATGTCGGTCTATGCTGCGAGCAAGTGGGCAGTGATAGGGTGGAGTGATTCGGTGCGTATCGAACTGCAACAGATGAAGAAAAACGTGCATATCACCACGATCGCGCCTTATTATATCAACACGGGTATGTTTGAGGGTGTTCAGTCCCCTATATTCCCCATTCTCGATCCTGAGAAAACAAGCAAGAAAATCATCCGCGCCATAGAGCGCAACCAAGATTTCTGCGGTCTACCGTGGGGATTTCATTTTGTGCGTTTTATGCAAGGCATATTGCCGACGTGCGTCTTTGATTTTCTCTTCGGTACGGTGTTCGGGATATTCAGTGCAATGGATCATTTCACAGGAAGAAAATAACCACTATGCAAGCAACTATCACACGCATTCACGACACACAACGGGCTTACTTTCAGTCTGGTAAGACCTTAGATTTGCGTTTTCGCAAGGATATGCTTCGTGCGCTGCAAGGAGCAATCAAGCAGTATGAAAAGCCGCTGACCGACGCCCTTTGGCAGGATTTGCATAAGTCTTACGAAGAGGCTTATCTGACCGAAATCAGCATTGTATATGGCGAGATACGTGCCCATCTGCGTCACCTCTCTCGGTGGGCAAAGCCGGAACGGAAGTGTTCCCCTGTAGCAATCATGCCCGGAAGGAGCAAGGTGGTGAAAGAACCCTTGGGAAATGCACTTATTATTGCCCCGTGGAACTACCCTGTGCAACTGCTCCTCAACCCTTTGGTGGGGGCCATATCGGCAGGTTGCACCGCAATGCTCAAGCCCTCGCCGTACGTTCCTAATGTGTCGGCAGTGTTAGTACAGATGATCCAAGCCACTTTCCCTGAGGAATATATCGCCATTGTGGAAGGACACCGAGAGGTTAATCAGATGCTTCTCGAGGCGCGGTGGGATATGATATTCTTTACCGGCAGCCCGGATTTAGGTAAGAAAGTGATGGAGGCGGCAGCCAAACATTTAACCCCCGTTGTATTGGAGTTGGGCGGAAAGAGTCCCTGTATTATAGATAAGACTGCCAACCTAAAAGTAGCCGCCAAGCGAGTGGCATGGGGTAAACTGCTTAACGCCGGTCAGACCTGTATTGCGCCCGACTATCTGCTTGTGCATGAAGACGTTAAAGACGAGTTCCTTGCGCTGTTGGCAAAAGCCTTTGACCACTTATTGGGGCAAAATCAGCAAGAAGCCAAGCATTTTGTGCGTATCGTGAGCGATAAGGCATTTGCGCGGTTGAGCGGTTATCTGCAAGACGGCAAAATCTACTACGGCGGCAAAATGGATGCCCAGGAGAGGTTCTTCTCACCGACTATATTGACCGATGTGTCAGCGGATGCGCCTGTGATGCAAGAGGAGATATTCGGACCTATATTCCCCGTAATGACCTTTTCCGGCATTGCGGAGGCAGCGTCATTTGTGGTTCATCGCGAAAAACCGTTGGCGCTATACTATTTCGGGACGGATGGCGATTATATGCTGCAACATACCTCTGCGGGCGGCACATGTATCAATGACACGATTATGCACATAGTGAACAATCATATTCCGTTCGGCGGCGTTGGCAACTCCGGTATGTCGTGCTACCACGGTAAAGATTCGTTCCTTGCTTTCAGCCACTGCCGTTCGGTGGTCACTACGCCGACGTGGATAGATATGCCGTTCCGCTATATGCCGTACCGGCTATTCAAGTTAGTAAAAAACCTGCTTTGAATTAGGAAATCAAAACACTACTGAAATCAGGGTCGTTAAGCTCAGCATCGCCGATGGTACTGCACTGCAACTTTACAAAGAAAGCGGCAGTAATGCCGCCTTCTTCGCTAATAGAGTCCTTTCTTCGACGCGTCGTAAGTCTCCACCGTTTTGGTCTGAATGACCACGCTGGTGTCGCCCTTCTGCCATGCTTCGCTGCGGGTGGTAATTGTTCGTGTTACGTTGCACGAACTCAGCCCCAACGCAATCGCCACGCACGTCACGATAGCTGTGGTTACAGTAACGATGATTTTGTAAATCTGCTGCTTACTCATAATTCTTAATTCTTAATTCTTAATTTTTAATTTTTAATTCTTCCTTCTGGGGTCCCCAACGGGCGCTAACGTAGTGCACCCGGTGGGGAGAGCACGCGCCTACGCGTGCTTCTGATCCCACTCTTCACCGCAGACGCGCCAATACCATTGTTTCATGGTCTTTGCGCCGCCCGGTTCGTTCTTCTGCGCGAGGAAGGTCTGCTGGTCAGTCGTGATCTTCGAGAGGTCATGACTGCGCTCTTGGATCATCGCAGCAACGCCGATGAAGCGGTTGCGGATCTGGTGCTCGCGCTGGGTCAGCGGTGAGCTGCGTTTCACCGGAGTACGGAGATAGATGCGGTTGCACTTGTTGGAGGTCGTTGCAGCGGTACGGTGGGTCGCGAGCAACATCTTCTCGCAGCTGTGCTGACCGCTCTTAGTGGGTTTGGACAATGCGCCGGAAACGTGGTCAATACCGGCGGAAAAAGTTACACTAGCCATAATAATTAAGGTTTGGTTTTGATAGTTAATATAATGTCCGCATCCAATGCGGACGGAATGAACATACCCTCGGCTCTAACGCGCCGAGCACCCGACAAAGAGGGCGGGGGAGAGGGCTCGCGGGAATAGCCGCGAGAGTTGAACCAGCGGATGGATGCGGCTCTTGGGAGCCGTTGTCCGGATTCAATCCGAACGCAATAGACGAAGAAAAGAGACCATCGGCATAGATCCAAAGGATATAATCGCGGGGAACGACATACGAGGCACGGGCGAGGGGGAATGCCGAACGCGAACAGGACACGCGGCAGATTAGGTGCCGAGCACCCGACAAAGAGGGCGGGGGGGAGGGGATTAGGCGCCGAGCTTGGCGTACTCCTGAGCGAAGATGAAACCGCGGAGAGTGGCGTAGCGTTTCGGTTTTTGAGACGCAAATGCCGTTTCGTACGCGGTCAGTAGCTCGGGAGGGAGTGCCTTGATAGCCGCGATGACGGAAGAGAACTTCTGGTGGGTTGCGATCTCCTCCGGTGAATAGGGTTTCTTGGAGAGGTCGCGTGGGTTGCAGATCCGTCCGGTACACAAGGTGTCACCACGTTTTTGGAAATAGGTGTCCGAATGGGAACAGATCTTTCCTCGGTAGTGGTCCACCATGATGATGGGTTTGTAACGTGCCATAGTTAAGGGGTTTTTGATGGTTAATAATAGCCGGATAATATCCGGAACAAAGGACGAAAGTTGATGCCGCGGAATACCGCGGCGAACAGGACACGCGGCAGCCAAGAGACGCTCGAGATACGCTTGGGAGTCGCTGTTTGTTTCGATTTAATCACGTGATGGATTCGAGAAAGGAAGGTGGATGATTGTAAAAAACACCGCCTCTCAAATGAAAGACGGTGCAAAGATAATACGATATTCATTTTAGTGTTCCTCCAAAGGAGCGAATTTTATCAAAAAATCGTACTTTTTTCGTTTTTTTGCTTCATTAAAGAACCAAACAATGATCGTTTGTACTCGCTTCGGGGTGAAGCCATGCTTCGTAGCCACCTCCTCTCGTGCCTCATGCGCCGAAGCACCGTTTGCCCGAGAGAGGAAATAATCATCGACTACGGCTTGGTTGCGAAGTTCGATGGCATGCCGTTTTGCGGACATCCGGAAGTCGTTTGGGTCTCGGACGAGGTAAGGTACATCGTATAAAGGATAATCCATGGGAAATTAAAAATTAAAAATTAAAGGGTCTAATGTCGGGATACCATCCCGACGCAATAAACGAATTCTTGCAATCGCGCTCGCGAAACTCGCGCGCACAGGACACTGCGAGGCGGGAACTATGATTTGACATAGATGACACAGTTTCCGGTGGGGTTGGTCATTTTCCAACCGTCTCGTTCCTCCGTTGTCCCGTAGCGGGTGTAATAGTCGTTGAAGGAGAGGGTCTGGGAGCGCGGCTTGGATCGTGCTTGCCGGAGTTCATCCTGCTGTGCCGCATCATCCATTGCGAAATATGGATTAGGATGTACAAACTCGTCATTTTTCTTCTTTGCAGCTATCTGCTGCGCTATTCGCGTTCGCTTAGCCTCATCCCATCGGTTCCATTTAGCTAAGCAGCTCTCGAACCGCGCTCTGGTATCAAACGTCTCAGAAGGTCGCAGCAGCTGCCAAAACTCCATAAATGTTATCTTTTCCATCATTTTAAAATTGCAGCAGCTATTAGACCATACCCTGTTCATACTATGATAGCGTAATAGCTGCTGCTTTTTCTTTTTAATTCTTTTTTTGGTTCTTTTTTTCTTATGCCCTTTCTTTTTAGTCAAGCCCAGCAGATACAGCTTGTATTTATTTGCTTGAATTTTTGCAAAAAAGATACAAGCTATTTTTGGGGGAGTCGACTTTCTTTTTAACCATGTTCAGCAGGTATAGCTTGTATTTATTTG
>CALZRN010000110.1 GCA_945828585.1 uncultured Bacteroidales bacterium
AATGATTTCCGTTCTACAATATCCTTATGTTTGCTATGCTTGAAAATCTCAGTCTGTGTCATCAACTTAATTGGTTGGTGGCGTCTGCCATGGTCAATATTAGTAAACCAACAAGAATTACCTAAACGCGTATAGTTTCCGATATATCCCAAACGCTCTGCTTTCGCTTTATCACTTTCCTTTACTATAGTACCCTCTGGCACTCCAAATACCATATCACTAACAAACCCGGTAGCTCCAAGCCAAGCAAGATTATTCTTTATCAATGCGAATATATCTCTATATGTTATGGCATTCATATTACCAATGATAAGGAATTGTTTACCGGCATCCATTATCCATGACACAAACTCTCTGAAAAGCGAGAAAGGCGGATTGGTTACAATAATATCCGCTTCATCACGTAGTTTGCAAATCTCATTGCTACGGAAATCGCCATCGCTGTCCAAGTATTGCCATTGCAAATCGTCGTGATCGATTCTGCCGTTTGCATTGGCGTCATGGTCGAGTACGAAGATTTTCCCGTGTGTTTTGCTCTTATCGTCATCAAAATATGGCTGAGAGGTTTCAAAAAGTGTCGGTTGGTAGTTTTTGTATTTCTTGCTTTCAGGTGCATAACTTGTGCTGATAAGTTTCTTCAAACCTAAAAGTTCAAAGTTCTGCGCAAAGAATTTCGTAAAATTGCTCCATTCCGGATCATCACAAGGAAGCAATACCGTTTTGCCACGGAAGACATCTGGGTTATAATCCAAATAGGCGTTTATTTCCGTTTGGATATCATGATACTGCGTGTAGAACTCGTCGTTCTTTGCTGTTTTTGCATTTGCAAGATTAGTGTTTGCCATAGTCGTTATTTAGAGCGCCTGCGCTCGTCTATGGCATATAAAAAGCGGGACAACTTGTAACTATCCCGCACATCTAGGCTCCGCTAAAAGCCATCTTCCGTAGGATAGCAACACGAAGCCCGCCTATGTATAGATATAATTCACCCATAATGGATGAATGTATATGCATACATAGACAGTCATTCATTGTTGCCATGCCTTGACGGAAAGTTCTTGAATTTAGCGGATTCAGATGTGCCAAGAACAAAGCGCAATAAACGCTGTTAATATATCAATACTTGACCGATTTTACACCATCGGTTGGGGTGGCATAAGCATTTGCAGCTTTGCGGCTGCAAAGGTACAAAAAAATTTTGACATATACAAATTTTTCGGTGCAAATCGTTCAAAGAAGATATTTTTTTGTGTGAATTTGTGATTGAGTGAATGTTTTCGCGCGCGCGAGAATTAAGGCGGACTGACTGACTCATAAGACTCGTTTTTTATATATATAATAAAAAACAGAGTCATGAGTCTTAGTCTTAGTCCGCTTTTAGGCTGATGAAAGTCGTGGAAGCAAAGACAAATGAAAGCGAGCACCGAAGCACTCGCTTTCTCCGGACTAAAGTCCGTCGCACCTAACGGAGATCAAAGTTTTCGCCATGTAGTTTCGGTGGCTTTCTCAATGCGGTTATTGGTACGCCAGCGATTGAGTACCATACTGATAGCCGAGGGCTTGACGGACTGACCTTTGCGTGCACGGAGTTTGATGAGGTCAGAGGCGGTAAACTCGTCCGGCAAGAGCGAAAGCAAGGAAGCCGCTGCACCTCGTTCGGTTTGAGATTCCATACTTCTTTTATAGGTCTGCTCCACTTGGTCACCCCAAATCTCCATCTGGTTACGGAAGATATATTCCGCTACCCACTCGGCAAAGCTTCCGACGGTCTTGGTATATTTGTGGTTCTCCAATAAGTAGCAGAGCATACCCGCACGAAAACCGATGACAGCCGCACGACGACGCAGGGTGTCCATGGAATGGCTATCCGCATCGATGGCTTGTTGGCGTTTACGCTCCAGCCAAGCCGCAATGACTTTGCCGACTTCGGGACAAACGATAGTGCCTTTCTCTGCATCGAGCTGTCTTGACCAGCGGATGATCTCGGCTTTCTCTGCTTCGGTGTATGAGGCAAAAGCGGGTATCTCCGTGAAAGAGGTATCGGGCAACTGTGCAAAACATACACGTGTGATGAGCCCATCTTCCGGGTCTTTGAAGAAGCGTTTGAGCGAGTTGGGCGTGCCGGTTAATAATAGGTTGTAATACACCTTGACATGTGCGTTAAACGAAGCATCACTCATATAGGCCTGTCCATAGACCCCATTGTCGAAGGCTAATCTGTAGATATCGCTCTTCTGAGACCAGACACCGGCGCGTTCGGTTTTGACCAATGTGTCCATTTCTTCACCGATGGCGATGAGGTGTTTGCCTTCTGCGTAGGTCAGCAACTGGAGCAGTTTGGCGATACTGATAGCAACACCGTTATTTCTGGGGCAAGCGTGCGGGTCTTCGGGTTGGTTCTTGCTGTTCTTGGATGCACGGAGTTTTTCGCGATAGGCTTGCTCTTTCTCACGCTCGATTGCGTCAGATTCATTTATGGGTGTGAGCATAAGGTCAAGCGGTTTGCGGATGAAGGATTTACCCGATGCAGCTGGTGCGGTGATACACGAGAAGAACGAGAGGGACTGCTCTTGCTTATCCAGATACTCGAAACGGATGCCTGTGGCGAGTGTGCCGAGTACAGGAAGCGAGGCAATGATCATCGCAGGACGATACTCCACAGGCAAACGACGGCAGACGAGACGCAACAAACGTGGCAGTTCCGGCATGGCTAAATCGGTGGATTTATCATTCGTGTTTTGTGATTTGTCATTTGCTATTTCCCGTTCACATACTGCGATTGCGCCTTGGAGAATCATCGGAATCTGCGATTTGCGTGGACGACCGATAGCCGATGTGATTGCTTGGCGGCGCTCTGCTTCAGATAGACCGAAGTCTGGAAGAATTTGCAGAAGCAACTCAGCATTGAAATCACAGATATAGCGCATGTAGGTGGCGAGGGTGAAGAAAACGGTGTTGCGTTCTCCTTGGACTGCACCATCAGCGGCTCCGATGGAGAGCATGAGTTGCTGCACAATGTCGGCATAGGGGATGCCTCTGTATTGCAGACCGTTCGCTTCGCTCTCTGATAGACCGCTATCGCTGATAGACCCAGACGAGGGTCCTGCTGAAAGACTCGACGCAGGAGGCAGCGCTTTGTCCGGATATAATCCGGACGCAATGAACAAAGTCTCATTCTCCGGCATTTCCAATAGTCCGGCTTCATATATCCAGAGGATATAATCACGCGGCACAACATAGGAAGCACGCGCAAGGTCCTTGGTCACTGCATCGTATTCGGTAATGCCGAGCGCGTTTGCCATACGCAACTGCGCTGCCTCAATGCTCTCGCCTTCTGCACGTTCTCCGATGATGCGCAGACCTTTACCGCTTGCGGTAATCGCTACCAAATAAATGCGATTGTCGGAAAGCAGTTGTTTGTCGATGGCCTCAAACCACTCACGCGGATTGTCCACATGATCAACGTCCAACATGGCGAGACCAGACGGAACCGCATCCGCACTAACGCGCTTGCCATTGGCGAACGACGCAGCGTGCGGAATGATGATTGGCAAGCGTCTTTTGAGTGCTTGCTTGCGGTCGTTGTAGTCCTCGGCGGTTGGGTCGAGTGCTGCAATACGGTCGCAGATATTCTTTACTTCGGGAGAGTCGATTAACCTATCCCAGATGGTTTTGGTCAACGGCATGGGTTGACCTTTGGTTACAGATTGTTGATACGAAATACGTGGTTCCATTTTGTTGTTTATTTGATGTTACTTTTGTTAGCGTTCCATTTGTCTTGGTGCCTCCAGTTCCAGCCGACTTCATGGATTTCGTTGTGGTCTTCCGGATAAGGCTTGCGCTCTTTCTTGGCTTTCTTTCCGATGGCTTTCTGCATGGCTTGCCATTGTTCGTCGGACACTTCGAGTTTCTCGATCGTTTGCGAATTGAACTTGTCGCAATCGATGATGATGTCTTGCATTGTACCTCGGCAGTGCGTTTTGAGCGGAATTCCGTTGATTCCTCGCACCCATCCATCTTCGGCGTAGAAGGGGCAGTCCTTTGAACAAGGACCGCCACCTATCAATACAGAAATTACTTGCCGCATTTTGCTACCTCCTCCTCCATGTTAATGTCAGTCAATGCTTCGCCTATCTGCTCCACCTCGGAAACGAGAAGGTCAGCGAGTTGGCATGCGTCGGTTAGGTACTCTTCATGTCTTGCGTACAGGATTAGCATTGCACCGTTGGCATTGACAGAAACCTTGCCGTGTAGCGAACCTGCGAGCGGATGCCATTGGAGGTCGCTGCGCTTGGTCGGCGCTTTCGATGCAGCCGGTTTGCTTGCTCCCTGCTCGACAAATCGGAATTTGTCAGCATTTACGAACGTTAAGATACCTTTGCGACTTTCGCCTTCTTTGATTACTTCTGCCTGGCCTTCATAATCTACGTCCATGCAGAGAAAGTGTTGTTTTTCCATTGTTGTTTTTAAGCTAGGGAAATTCCGCAACCACCATTGATTGTCGGTGTCCAGCCTACAACCTTCGCTGAAAGTGCTTCATTTTTCGGTACTAATTTCGGTAGTAGGTCGAGAAATGGGTTTGAAAAGTCAAAAGATAGTGTCTGTTTCGAATAGTAACTCATTGATATATAGTACATTTTGCGAAATGATTATTTTTTGATTTTTTTTCATCCAGTACCGAAATTAGTACCGAAGATTTAGTCTATTTCAACTTCCAATTGGAGAATATCCATACACTCTTTGATAACCGGAAGATGCGTTCTGCTATCCTTACTTTTGTTGAGTTTGGATAGGTACATTCCGTCTGGATCAACGAAATGCGCTTCGAGGATAGTAGTCAAATAATAACCGTACGGGACAGCTATCATTTGCTGTTTGTACATTTGCAAGAAGAGAAATCGCAACATACCTTTACCGGCTTTGTTCGTCCAAGTGATTTTAGCGTTGTTGAACTTGCCGGAGAAGAGTTTGTAGAAATCGTCCGGCTGTGTATCACGCGCAATCCATCCAACATTGATAAGTTTTAGCCGTAGCATCTGTAGATGTCCTTCTGTTATACCACACATTTTGAATGTGATGTAGTTGCGATCCTTCTGAATCAGTTCGGTTGCTTTAGGACGCCTCCTTGTTTGCTGACTTATGTCAGCAGGAGCATCAGTTACATTCGTTTGCTGATGGTACGTTGAACGAAAAGATTTTGCAAGATCATCCTTGCTTGTTGCCAAATACGCAGCTATGAGTTTCCCTAACTGCCTTGCCTCATCTCCTTGACGGAGGTTTTCAAAAAATAGATTTCCCATTGTTGTTTGTTTTTATGGGGTTTTACAATTGGCATCAACCGGAAGTCCATTGTCGGGTTCGTCGGATGCTTTCTACTATACCTGCAAAAGTTTGTTAGCGGGTTACTCCAGCGTTTTTTTCTGCAAATGTAGTGGTTGATTTGCGATTGTATTGGATTATTTTGGTACAATCTGCATCTACGATACGCGAATTTAGTTGCAGGGGTTAGCTCTAAAAAATTTTGCAAAGGTACTGCTTTTATTT
>CALZRN010000111.1 GCA_945828585.1 uncultured Bacteroidales bacterium
CAGTAAAAAGATAAACACAAATGCTATAGTTTTCCCAATCACTTAGTTTCCACAGATCTAATGAAATTGCAGCGTCTGTCATAGTTTTTGTGAAAGGAAAAACATGTGCAGTTCTTTCTGTTTGGATAATTCTATATCCATCTTTCATTTTGTCAATTTTGATTTTTTCTTTTGCGTTGCTTCCAATCGCAGCAAAAGCGATGAGCAATAGAAATAATACTCTTTTCATATGTATCTTGATATTTATGTTAATCAATAAGTAAGTTCAAATACTACAGTTTGTCCCTTTTTGATTTCACCAATTTGTTGTTCTAATCCCATGTCGTAGAGAGAGTTATTATCTTTTTCTGCTTTAAGGTAATATGGACCTGGGGAAACAATACATTTCCGTTCATCATTCCCATATAATCGGAAAGATGTGTTTAACCCTTCGGCTTGAATGCTAATGTTCCATTTTTTTGAACTACTGTTAATAATATGCAATGTTGCTGTGTTATTCTTTTCAGAACATGCTGACATACATAATACAGTAAAAATCGCCATAATTGCAGAATACATAATTTTTTTCATAATGATACTTATTATAGCCATTACAACCTCTATAAGGCATTTAATACAAACAAAAGCGTGAGGCTGCTATGCCGCACACCTAAAACAGAGGTAATTAGGAAAACCTTTAGGCAAGTATGCACATAGTAACTTCACGCAAATGCGCGAAGCCTATTGCAATCCTCTTGCCTATGAAAAGTTCCTAATTTTTCTGTTTCAAGAGTGAAAGCAAACGCTTCTTTTAATCAATATGTTGCGCAACGCTTTGCGCTTATCTTTCTCCTTCTTTAACGTCTTGGAGAGGGGACGGTATTTATCCAACTTTGCCTGTCTGCAACTCCGTTTGAAGGAAGGAGAAGACATATCGGGGACTTTGGTAATAAAGTGTGGTATTATCCTCCAACAGGCGTTGGTATGTATCTGAATTGAGCACGATAGATAGTGCTTGCTCCATCGTCAGTTCCGGTTGTTCTTCCATGAGTAACGAAGCTAATTTCGTCACCATGTCCAGTTTCATTTGATCTATCTCGCTCATAGTTTTTTCAATAGTTTGATGGCGCGTTCGGTACCGAAGAAATACTGGAATGTGATACCTTCCATTCGATGCAGGTTTCTCGTAAACGTCTCCAAATCAATCATCTGGTTTTCAAACTTCCATAATTGTACACCGACTTTATCGTTCGCAATCGGTCCGTAAACAATATCGTAATCATGCATGGGTTTGTCGGTGTCGTTGCGGCGATTCATAAGGATGAACTGCGCCCATTCGAAAGTATAGGCATCGAAACGGAGCACTTTAAGTTGGTTCATCTGCTGCTCGTCCACCTCGTAGGTCAGTACGGTCGGGAAGCCGGTTTTGATCTGGTCAAATTTGATCTTCGCCATCTCCATGGCTTGGCTGTACTCACGCGACAAATAGAAACCCTGACCGAAATCCTTGTTAGGCTTGGACTTGGTCAGATCAATCGTGTCGAACGCTTTGTTAGTGCCGTGATACAGAATCATACAAGTGCTCCTCCGTTTTTATGGCAATACTCCGCCATATCGTTGACCATAGATGAAAAGGATTGCGTGTGCACGTAATCATAATGGCTGTCCACAAACGCGATACCTTGGTAGCGGCTCAAGTAGTTAAATGCCTGCTTGAGTGACAGCCCGAAACGCTTACCGAACTCGCTTACGAAAATCAGCGTCCATTCCAATTTGTCATACTTATCATATGCCATATTTTGTAACCTTTGCAACTTTCGGCTGCAAAGGTACTGATTTTTTGCGATATATGCAAGAGACAAATGCATTTTTATACGAAAATAGGTAGAAATAGGAGGCAAATCAAAAAGAAAAGGGAAGAATCGTTTTCAAAGAAATAAAAGAAGAGGAGCAGTCGAATGACTACTCCTCACATTAAATCCCCAAGGAATGATTACTCCTCTTTTTGGGTTTTCTTAGCAGCTGCTTTTTTTGCCGGCTTCTCCTCAGCTTCCATGGAAGCCTTGAGTTCTGCCAGAGCGCTCAGGTCACCGAGAGTGGTCTTCTCTACCTTCGGCATCTCTACCTGCGGTTCCTCTTTAGCGGCTTTCTTTGCTGCCTTAGCCGGAGCCTCTTTGCGCTCCTCCCATGTACGGAGGTGGCTTACGAGGATGCGTTTAGCGTCGCGGTTGAACTCGATCACGCGGAACGGCAGTTCGTCGCCTACTGCTACCGGGCTCTTGTCCTCTTTCTGGAGGTGGCGGGTCGTGCAGAATGCCTCTACGCCTTCCTCGAGCGATACAACAGCGCCCTTGTCGGTCAACTCAACTACCTTACCCTCAACTTGCTTGTCCACACCGAACTTAGCCTCGAGCTCTTCCCAAGGATTCTCCTCGAGCTGCTTGTGGCCCAGGCTCAGACGACGGTTAGCTACGTCGATGTCGAGTACAACGACCTCGATCTGTGCACCGATCTGAGTGAACTCATTCGGGTGTTTGATCTTCTTGGTCCAGCTCAGGTCGCTGATGTGGATCAGACCGTCAACGCCTTCCTCGATCTCTACGAAGACACCGAAGTTGGTGAAGTTGCGAACCTTAGCGAAATGACGCGTACCTACTGCGTACTTGGTCTCTACGTTAGCCCACGGATCAGCCTTGAGTTGCTTGATACCGAGGCTCATCTTACGCTCAGCGCGGTCGAGAGTCAGGATGATAGCATCTACCTCGTCGCCGACTTTCAGGAAGTCGTTAGCCGAACGGAGGTGCTGGCTCCAGCTCATCTCGCTGACGTGAACAAGACCCTCAACGCCCTCTGCGATCTCTACGAATGCTCCGTAGTCAGCCATTACGACTACCTTACCGTGAACCTTGTCGCCTACCTTCAGGTTAGCGTCCAGAGCGTCCCACGGATGCGGAGTCAGCTGCTTCAGACCGAGAGCGATACGCTTCTTATCATCGTCGAAGTCAAGGATAACGACGTTGATCTTCTGGTCGAGTTGGAGCAACTCGTGCGGGTCGTTGACGCGGCCCCAGCTCAGGTCGGTAATGTGGATCAGACCGTCAACACCACCCAGGTCGATGAAGACACCGTAGTTGGTGATGTTCTTAACGGTACCCTCGAGTACCTGACCCTTCTCGAGCTTGCCGATGATCTCTGCCTTCTGAGCCTCGATCTCTGCCTCGATGAGAGCTTTGTGAGAAACAACGACGTTACGGAACTCAGGATTCAGTTTGACAATCTTGAACTCCATCGTCTTACCTACGAGAATATCGTAGTCGCGAACGGGTTTCACGTCGATCTGGCTGCCCGGGAGGAATGCTTCCATGCCGAGTACGTCCACGATCATGCCGCCTTTCGAACGCCATTTGATGTAACCGGTAACGATCTCACCTGCGTTGTAAGCCTCGTTAACGCGGTCCCAAGCACGAGCCGTGCGAGCCTCTTTGTGAGAGAGCACGAGCTGACCCTTCTTGTCCTCCTGGCTCTGAATGTAAACCTCTACTTTGTCGCCTACCTTCAGCTCCGGGTTGTAGCGGAACTCAGCTGCCGGTACGATACCGTCAGACTTGTAGCCTACGTTGACAACTACCTCGCGTTTGTTGATACTGATAACGGTTCCCTCTACTACCTCGTTGTCCTTGATAGCGGAAAGGGTTTCGTTGTACTTCTGGATTTCTTCTTCGTTTTGTTTGCCTTGCTTTTGTGCTTCATAGGCATCCCAGTCGAAGTTCTGGAGAGAAAGATTTTCTGCCATGTTGGTAAAAACCTCAATTAAAGGGTTAAACAATGTTAATTATCGGATCATCGTGTCGCCGAAGTAGGGTTGTAAAGCCGCAGGGATGCGGATACCTTCCTCCGTCTGGTTATTCTCCAGAAGCGCAGCGACGATGCGCGGGAGAGCGAGCGCCGAACCGTTGAGCGTGTGGCACAGTGTCACTTTCTTATCCTCCTGACGGCGGTAACGGCATTTCAGTCGGTTCGCCTGGTAAGTGTCGAAATTAGACGTACTGGATACCTCCAGCCAGCGGTGCTGGGCTTCGCTATATACTTCAAAATCATAGCATAGAGCCGCCGTGAAAGACATATCTCCGCCGCTCAGACGAAGGATACGATACGGTAACTCAAGCTTCTGTAAGAGACCTTCTACGTGCGCGAGCATCTCCTTATGACTCGCGTCCGAGTGCTCGGGCGTGTCTATACGCACGATCTCGATCTTCGAGAACTCATGGAGACGGTTCAGACCCCGTACATCCTTGCCGTATGAGCCTGCCTCGCGACGGAAACACTCCGTGTAGGCGCAGTTCTTGATCGGCAGTTGCGCCTCGTCGATGATCACGTCGCGGTAGAGGTTCGTCACCGGTACTTCGGCGGTAGGAATGAGGTAGAGGTCATCTACTTCGCAGTGGTACATCTGTCCCTCTTTGTCGGGCAGCTGCCCCGTGCCGTAACCCGAAGCGGCGTTCACCACCGTCGGCGGCATGATCTCCGTATAACCGGCTTTGTTCGTCTCGGCGAGGAAGAAATTGATGAGCGCGCGTTGCAAACGGGCTCCCTGACCGATATATACCGGGAATCCGGCACCGGAGATCTTCACGCCTAAGTCGAAGTCAATCAGGTTATATTTCTTCGCGAGCTCCCAGTGAGGCAACTTCTCGCTCTTGGCGATACGCTCAGCGGCGATAGCCTCATCTACCTCGCTGTTCCAGTCCTTCAGCGCTACAGCGCCGTCCTTCTCAATCGCGTCGATCATCGGCTGGTTGGGCCAGTTGCCGATACGCACGGCGAGGTTGTCCTCGGCACTTGCGCCTTCCGGCACGATGTCGTACGGTACGTTCGGGATGGTCAGCAGCAACTTGGTCTGCGCCTCCTCTGCCTCCGCCATCTTCGCGTCGTACTCGGCAATCTGCGCTTTGAGGGTGCCTGTCTGCGCTTTCGCTTCCTCTGCCTCTCCGCGTTTGCCTTGCGCCATGAGCATACCGATGGACTTCGAGATCTTATTCATCTCTGCTGCAGCCGCATCTTTCTGCTGCTGAGCAGCCTTGCGTTCTCCATCCAGACGAAGCACCTCGTCTATCGCCTCTACGGCTCCAGCGAAGTGCTTC
Organism: uncultured Bacteroidales bacterium; assembly: GCA_945828585.1. Lineage (GTDB taxonomy): Bacteria > Bacteroidota > Bacteroidia > Bacteroidales > Paludibacteraceae > Colicola. The sequence continues at coordinate 5,121 of CALZRN010000111.1, forward strand.
TTTTGTAAACCGGCAATGACTTTTGCCTTGTCGTCGTAAATCTGTTTAAGTGTAAGCATTAACTTTCAACTTTTGTCTTTGAGCGGTTTTGCCGCGTTCTTTCGACTTTCTACTTTCGACTTTACTCTACCGGTTGGATGGATACGTACGATTTGTTGTCGCGTTTCTTGCGGAAGGTTACGATACCGTCGCAAAGAGCGAACAACGTGTGGTCGCTTCCCATTCCCATGTTTTCACCCGGGTTGTGAACCGTACCACGCTGACGTACGATGATGTTACCTGCCTTTGCGAATTGACCACCAAAGATCTTCACGCCAAGACGTTTGCTTTCTGATTCACGGCCGTTCTTAGAACTACCTACACCTTTCTTATGTGCCATAATCTGAGTCCTTTCCTTTTAAGCGTTAACGATTT
>CALZRN010000112.1 GCA_945828585.1 uncultured Bacteroidales bacterium
CTAATGATTGCGGAGTGGCTTCCACTTGAAAACTAGTAATTATTAGAAATTACCTTAACATTATTGGCTTGCACCAACGCAGCCAAGCAACCCAAATGAGAGGATGATAACCACACCTATGACGTTATGGGTTGTGCACTCGGTCGCGTCGTGCCACAGTATGAATGCATTTTTACTCTATTTTTGCCGTTTGACCGGTGATAGTGTACGCTTTTCCGCCGCGGAGAATGTATATTTTTCCGTGATGAAGGATTTTGCGACACTCGGTTTCCAGCTTCACAATCGGACGTCCGGTAGGAATATCTTCCGGCTCTTCTTCTTCGGGTTTGTTGTTGGTCAGCGTAATCGTGCCGCCTCCGGTCATTCGCAAATAGAAATACCCTTCTGGAGTGACTCGCGCTTTCCAGCCGGCAATTGTCGCGCTATCGACACTCCACGTCTGTCCACCACGAGGCGTCTGGTGGTAATAAACACAACGCCGTTTAGTGGAAGCAACATTCCATCTAAGTTGGAACTCGCATGTATCGGCGATGAAGATATTCTGTAGTTCCGTAGCAGAAGGAGCCTCCCATTGAATGTCCATCGGGTAGCCTTCCCAATCTGAATAATACAAACTGAATATATGATTTTTGGAGCAAGCATAAGTTACTCCAGAACGCATTCTTGTGGATTTATTCACACATGGTGACAACTCCGACAAGGCAAGCGGAGTGAACGTCAGATCTGCCGAACTACTGAAACGCACAAAGAGCAATTGCCCGACCGCGTGCGGTTTGATGAGTGCCATCTCGGGTTTGGACCAAAAGAGTACGCGTCGCGCGTCGTTCTCTAAATCAAAAGAGAAACTATCAACTGGAGCTTGTTCCGGCGAAGTATGCAGATAGAGAGTGACTTTCTTTCGGGTCTGAGCTTCCCATTTCACGCTCTCCCAACTAAGGGGGAAACAGAAAAAGTTGTTTTCGTCGGCAGCGACGTGATGTACACTATCGAAGTGCAGCAAGGTAGCGCCTTGTGTTTCAGGCACTAAAGGACGAGTGGACAGATATCCCTCATCGGCAGAAAAGATCTTTGCATAGAAGAATCCGGTAGTGTCTTGCGTACCGCCTCTTAGCGCATTTTCCATAGCTTCGCACGAGAGATGGTATTCTCCGTGAGCGGGAATATCGTAATAGTCCCAAGCATGGAGCACATCTGTGATAAAATCACATTCATTTCCTTCAATCCATACACGAACGGGTTCGTTACCATCCCAACCGATCGCCACGCTATCGGCCTGCGCCATCCAATCTTTGTACGGAAAGACATAGGTATTGAGTGAGTCATTAGCCATGACACGCGTGATATCCGAGATGCGGACATGTCTTGCATCATTATAGCAAGCCATGCTGGTAGTATCCTGTTCAATATTAGCGATGCCGGCACTATATGTAACAACTTTGACGTAAGCGGGGATATTGTAATCAACGCCAACCAACTTGAGCCTATTGCGATAAGATTTGCTCAATTTGAGATGATGCACATAAGCATTTAAGGTATCGACCCACGAAGTCTCACAATAAAGCCTATGTGGAACGGAAATGCCATATTTAGCGGTATCCTGAATGATTTCCCTTATATTCGGGTCGTCATACACGCCGGGCGTACAAGTTAAGTCAAACCAAAATTCCGGCGGGTTGGCACAAGAAGTATCTGCAGAGATGAAATATATGTCCACCGGCAGACTTTCTGTATAAGCCGAGTAATAATAGGTACCTGGCGAAGGGATGGTATCGGTATAGGATGTACCCACCTCTTGTACGAGATGGCAGAACGATTGCGCGTACGTGTACGTACAGGCGTGGGCGAACAATATAATATATAGTAAGTATTTGCGCATAGTTTCGTCATAATAGTAACTGCACCCGATCGAGTGCAGTTACTATCACTTGAAAAATCAATTTCTATTAAACATCAGTTCCCGGAATACTCTGTTCCGGATTAGGATTTGGGTTAGTAGTCGTAGGACTTACCGCTTGCATAATCATTCCGCTTACTAATGCAATCACTTCAGTCGCGGGGATATTATAATTCTTTTTCATATTGCGAAATTATTAATAGGGTGATACATGTTAATTAGAGTTGCGTACCGAGAACGTCATACTTCACACCATTCTTGATGATCACGATCTTGCCATTCTCGATGCGTTTGTTAGCGCCGTCGATAGCTGCATTGTTCTCGATTGCCGTCGGAGCTTCGTTGCGACCAATTACTTGGAAGCGCTCGCTGATGGTGTTCGGCTCTGCCGAGAAGGTGTAGCGGGTGTTCTCAGTCATGGCGATGATGTTGCCATTTACGAGGTCTTTGAGATACATGATCTCGCCCTTTACCCAGGTGAAGCTCAGGGTGTACTCAGTAGCATTATTAGTCTGGATCGTCAGAATCGAACCAATCAAGTTTTCGTTAGCAATCTGAGCAAGACCATCTTCAGCGTAGATAGCCAAACCGTTTCCGATCATCTTGTGTGCATTCGCATCTTCGCTCTCAATCAAGTAAACGAAGTCGCTAACTTGACCACCACGGAGTACCGCAGCCACCTTATTACCGGTATTCCCTGCCACACGTTTCGGTGCTTTGTATGCATCAAATAAGGTGTTGTAATGCAGTGTAGCACTTGTAGCGCTGGCGGTGTAGAGGAAGAAACCTTCCATCGGTTGAACATGAGCCAAAGTAGGTTCTTGTTCGATGATAGCAGCTGTAACCGGAACATACTGCTTGGTTGCCTCTCCATGGTTAATTGAATAATCAACGCCTGCAATCGATTTCGGAGTCTTTACGTACAGATGGATTGCTTGCTCTGCACTACCACCCATATTGTTAATCGTATTAATAACATCAAGCGGAACTAACCAAGAGTTACCGAATGCGTGCCAACCCTCACCCGGCATATCCAAAGTTTGGTTTTTTGTCGGAGCCAACTGTCCAGCAAAGTAACCACAATACGTATTTGCAGTTGATTTTGTAACATCATAGCCAACGAATGCGTGACGGAAACCATCCACAGGACCCCATCCTACATTGTACGTCCAGTTAGAATAGTAGAGACCTACAGGAGTGTTCTCACGGTTCTCAACCGGTAGAGCAATGAATTCGTGTTTGTAGCTACCAGCATGCACGGCATTCGGATTCGTTTCTTCGCTTAGATCCAATGATTTGTAAGCGGTGACGAACGGCTTGTTATTCGTAGTAGCTTCCGGATCAATCATCAAATTACCACCTTCTTCAATAACAATCTGATCAACGGCCTGAGAGCCCTTAATACCTTCTTTGCCAACAATCAGTTTACCGCCATTCTTAATGGTAATGGTGCCACCATCGATGGTAATACCCAACGCTTTGATGGTTTGATCATTAGCAATAATCAAGTCGTCCTCGATACGAGCAGACTCTTGTATAGTAGGCGGGTTACCATCACCCGACCATGCATTATTATCCCAAATCTTGGTGGTCAGCAATTCGGCTTTCACCCTAATATCTTTGTCCGTGCGTACGCGAGCGTATATAGTGTTGTTGGAATTATTCTGATAGAGCGAATAAGTAAGTGTTTTCGTCGTGCTCTTGGATTTGCCACTGTAGTTCTGCAAAGGCTCACCTGCCTGACAAACTGCTGCCATATCTACAGTGATATTTGCCTCCTCATTTGCGTTAACGGTCTCCATAGTCAGCACGATGTCTGCTTTTGCTGCTTTAGCTGCAGTAATATCGATCTCATACCATTCATAGCTATTCGCGGATTGATTGTTCCAATTATTCCAAACGAATGCGGTAGCAATCTGGCAGAACTCCGGATCCTCAGGAACCTGAGTCAATTTGAAGGTAACGTTGGCAGCAGGACCGATCGCCCAGATTGAGTCGGCTTCGCCAGAACCCACAGCGCTCTGCATGGTTTTGTCAATCTTCTTATAATAAGTCTGACCAGCAGGTATCGTAACGGTCTTGTTGACAGCGCTGTACGCTTTGCCATTAATGAAGGTTTTGGTAGCCTTACCCACGATGGTTATCCCCTCTGATCCATTATTGGTTACTTCAATTTGTCTGTAATAGTTCGGTGCAGCTTTCAGGGTGTTGTAACCGACTTTATAAACCAATTGTCCGTGGTTGAGCGAATATACGGTGTTCGAGGTACCATCATAAAGTTTAACCTCTACCGCATCCTTTTTCTCAAAGAGCACGGGATCCGTCTGAGAAGGAGTTTGAAGTTCTACTTGCTCAGCGTACAGACGAAGCTCTTGAGGTGCTTTAAGACGGAGATAAACCTTACCCGGCAAAATATCCAGTTTAGCAGCGTCTAATACTTTAGCAGTCGCTGCTGATCTCAGTTCTTGAGATTGTTCCTGGATGCTGGTAGCGGGACAATCATAGGAAAGACCAGCTTGGATAGTTATAGGAGTAGCATCATTTTTTTCTACATAGAATTTGTAGGTATAACCGTTATCAAGAGAACTCTCTGTTGATTCAAAATCAATCTTCACCCAAGTCTCTTTGTTTGCCGGGATGACCGTTCCTGCGGTTTTTGCAGGGAAATCAGTCCAGTTGAAATCAACGGGAACGAACGGAGTAGAGTTAGACGGAGCGTCTTCTACTACAACCTCGATCTTCTCAGCTTGCTCAACAGAAATAGTTACGTCCATTACGATGAACATGTACACGTACCGGATACCCGAACGAACGAGGAAGCCGGCACCAATGTTCATAGTCTTGAACTCGCCCGGAGCCAAAGAGAAATGACGACTCATCTCGTTGTCGCCCACATAAGCGGTAACATCAACGTTAGCCTGCTCTGCCAATGGGTTAGCAACTACGATGTTGGCATCTGCATTACCTACGGTAGATTTACCGGTTACCGGATCGAATTTGTCGAACAAATCCACCACGTACCATTTACCGACACCCGCTTCGGAAGTGACTTTGAGACCCTCACCCCAAACGTACGGGATAGCTCTTGCCTTTGTAGAACCATCGTTCTGTGCGAACATAGAGATGCTCAGCAACGAGGCAAAGAAAAAGAGAAAAAGTTTTTTCATACTGATTGTTTATTATGGTTAATTTATATTTTTGCCATTCGATAATTGCAACTCTCGTTTGCCTTACACGCGTAATTCCTATTGCCTATTTGAGAACTACAATGTTTCCATTCGGGCATATGTATGTACTACATACAAAACCGCCGCAAAGGTAACAAAAAATTTTGACATACGCAAATATTTCTGCATTTTTTACACTTTTTTTGATTGTTTTCTTATATGCAACACACAATGTTATCTATTTTAATACGGAATCGAAGTTACAGATGAGTAAGTATATATATACTATGTATATATCCCGTGATTTTAAA
>CALZRN010000113.1 GCA_945828585.1 uncultured Bacteroidales bacterium
CATTTTTGTAAGGCGGTAGTACGGCACTATCAAGTGCCGGACAAAGCGGGGCTACGGAGCGGCTGAACGAGGAGCTCGCTCATCGGGCAGACGAACCGGAGTCACGTAAAGGCGCATCAAGCGCCGAAACCGCCGCATTTTCGATTAAATAAAAGATCAAACCTATTATTAAACCATCAAACTAACCCTTAACCCCTCCTTCGGGCGGAGGACCTGCGTAAACCTCGGGATGTGCGCTAACGTAGCGCGCGCAGACCGAAGAAGCGCAGGGCGAGACGAAGGCACTTTACAAGTGATTTCCAATCACGTAGTCGTGCGCAGTCTCAGCCCAAGCAACGACATGGCAAGTGTAACTTTTTCAGCCGGAATTGATCATGTATCCGGCGCATTGTCCAAACCCACTAAGAGCGGTCAGCACAGCTGCGAGAAGATGTTGCTCGCGACGCACCGTACCGCTGCAACGACCTCGAACCAGTGCAACCGCATCTATCTCCGTACACCGGTGAAACGCAGTTCTCCGCTGACGCAGCGTGAGCACCAGATCCGCAACCGCTTTATCGGCGTCGCTGCGATGATCCAGGAGCGCAGTCACGATCTCTCGAAGATCACGACCGACCAGCAGACCTTCCTCGCGCAGAAGAACGAGCCGGGCGGCGCAAAGACCATGAAACAGTGGTACTGGCGCGTCTGCGGTCAAGAGTGGGATCAGAAGCATAGCTAAAGCCTACCCCAAAGCCCAAAAGCCCCACCCCGAACCCCTCCCCTGAAGGGGAGGGGGATAGGAGATGGACATTGCGACCCTTAGGGGTCGCTTTTTTTGTCTTTCGACTTTCTACTTTCGACTTTCTTCTAAAAATCTCCGATTTTCCTTGCATATGTCGCAAAAAAGCAGTACCTTTGCAGGCGGAAACCATTAAAACTTCAATAGCTATGCGTAAATCACAGATGTGACCAAAGAAAAAAGTGTTGTGTTTATCATAAAATTACAATCATGGAAGAAATAATCACTACTTTTCAGGATCTCGCGGTAGGTCTTTTCGCCGGAATGTCCACGCTGGCAGTCATTTCGTTAATCGTCTTCTGCGTTCTGTTGGCGCTCTTGTTCGTCTATTTTATCCGCATCCATATAGCATATCGAATGGCGGTGAACAGACACCGTGATCCGCTGGGCTGGGCGTTACTATCGTTCTTTGTTTCGCCGCTACTGACATGGATTATCCTTCTTATCGTGGGGGATGCACGATGATAATTAGTTTCTGGTAATTTTGTAAATTTTTGCATATTACGCCATGCCCTCCGGGTGGCGTTTTTGTGCAAATTTGTAAAAATTCGGCGATTTTATTTGCGTATATCAAAAATTTACAGTAATTTTGCATCCGAAAGTCGATATGAATTTCGATTTTCGAGCGACTAAAATAAGGATAACGCTCTTATATTCATTAAAACTTTCTATTGATTCGACAATAAGAGAATGAAAGAAAATATAACCAAATCTATGCGAAAGAGTATTTTTTTAGGACTCCTCTTTGCAGCGGTACTGCCATTAGCAGCGCAGCAGGATGCGTTTGACAAGTTCAAACAGCAGCAAATCGACCAATTCAGCCAGTTCAAAACCGACCAGCAGGCGGAGTTTGATGCGTTCCGCAAGCGGATCAATGAGGAATATGCGGAGCATCTGCGTAAGGCATGGGAGATATTCCCTATACACGAAGCGGAGAAGCCCCAGACAGAACCCGAGGTGAAACCCGTGGTGTTTGTGGAAGAGCAAGCAACTCCTGAACCATCCCAACCAGCCCCGCAGCCAACACCAACGGAGGAAGAAAAACGTACCCCAAAGGAGGACATACAGCCCGTGCCGACTCCCAAACCGACTATCGAAACCAAGCCGGTGGAGATTCCTGTCAAACCGAAAGTGGTAGTCGTGCCTGCACCGCAGCCGGCGCCGGAACCGATTGCTCCGGTGAAGCCTAAAGAGGAACCCTTCAAGAAAGTGTCCATCGCGTATTTCGGAACCATCACAACGATTGGTTTTCCCGTCGATGACAAGTTGCATTTAGCGGCACTCAATGAGTCCACCATTGCGGATGCATGGGGGCAGTTGTCCCAACCGACATATGACATCACGATTAGTACGGCGCTTAATGCACGGAAGGCGAATCAGTTATGCGACTGGGCGTACTTGCAGATGCTGCAAAAGGCGTGCGAGAAGCAGTATGGTAAGACGAATGAAGCGGTTCTCGCCCAAGCGTTTATTCTGACGCAGTCCGGCTATCGGATTCGTATGGGCATGGCTAACGGAAAACTCTACATGCTGATCGCCAGCAATTATGATATTTTCGACTATTCTTACTATAAGTTGGACGGAGCGAAATTCTATCTGCTGAGCAAAGATCAGCCGCAGCAACTGCAGATCACCCAAACGAAATACGGCAAGGAACGTGCGCTTTCGTTACAAATGGCGCAATTGCCGACTCTCGGTAGTGATCCTACGCCCAAACGGACGATGACGTCTAAAAAAGGCGTAACGACGGCTGCGAGTGTGAACAAGAATCTGATCGATTTCTTTAACACCTATCCGCAGGCCTGTTTCAGCGGCAATCCGACTACCCGTTGGGCTGCGTATGCGAACACGCCGCTGGATAAGTCTGTCAAAAACATGCTCTATCCGCCGCTCAAGAAAACCATCGAAGGCATGTCAGAGCGAGAGGCGGTGGGGATCTTGCTGAACTGGGTACAGACGGCCTTTGAATATGAGTATGATGACAAAGTATGGGGTCATGACCGTGCTTTCTTTGCCCAAGAGACGCTATATTATCCCTATTGCGATTGCGAGGATAGAGCGATCCTTTTCTCGCGTCTGGTGCGGGATCTCGTCAAACTGGATGTCGTGCTGCTCTATTATCCCGGTCACTTGGCCGCGGCTGTCGCCTTTAATGAAGACGGCAAAGGAGATTATCTGACCTATAAGCAGCGCAAATACATCGTCTGTGACCCGACTTATATCAACGCCGGTATAGGACGCACCATGCCGGGTATGAATAACCAACAAGCGCAAGTGATTGCCTTGAAATAACCTAATGCCTAATGCAGTTATCCAAACGAACCATCATCATTCTTTCCTCCGTGCTTGCTGCAGCCGCCATTGCCGCTGCGGTAGTTTGGTATAGATCCCATCGGGAAGCTCAACCGCAGGAAAATGTCGTACTCAACGAGCATCCTACTGACGGGGCGTTCTATGAGTGCGACATCCCCTCTGCCGATCCGCTCATCGTAGGCCGATGGATAAACACAGCCAATCCCCAATGGCATAAGGTCTATTACGACGATTATGACGAAGAAACGGAGATGTTCTGGGGTAAGGAATGGAATGAGGCAGACGATGTGCAGGAAGAGGATTTGCGCTATCATGGCAACGGATGGTTCCGGTGGAATAAGAAAGGCAAAGAGCTGCGTGAGTACTCTACTATGGACGTAAAGGATATGTCTATAGCGAGGATATATATTCTTCAGCGTTCCTCAAGCGATTCGTTGGTGTATCACGAGAGAGATTACAAACGCGACATCTACCGCTTCGCCAAGGAAGAGTAATTTACAATTAATCCTGATATTTAGAAAAACACTACCCCAAAGACCCTAAAAATGCATATAAAATCCTTATGCGGCACCAATCATTGACACGGTTATTTTTCTGCACATGCTTGGTAATGAGCATCCTGTCATCGTGCAACTACGCAAGGGATCGAGAATCTCAATTATTACATGAGTTGGATGCATGTATCGAGAGTCGTTCTCATTATCATGCCCTTCGCGAGCACCGGATAGACTCGATCAAAGCCAAGCTCCGGCATTGTATAACGGATAGCGCCTATTTCGAAGAGTGCGGACGGTTGGTGGAGGCATATAGGTCCTACGACTTGGATAGTCAGCTCTATTATACAGAAGAACGTATACGGATAGCGTCCACTCCTTTTGAGAAGCAAGTATCGCTTCTCAACTATTCGGAGGTTATGCTGCGTAGCGGCATGTATCACGAAGCCATTATCTATATGGACTCAGCACTCATGCATCCCCTTGATCCCGTGTTAGAGCCTTATTACAGGCATTTGCGTTGTACCTTATATGGCTTAATGGGTGATTTCTCCATATCGGCTAAAGAGAAGCAATATTATACAGCAATCACTCAGCAGAACCGTCTACTGATGATGTCGGTTGATCCGGAGGGCTCATTTTTCCACGAACTCGTGCGCGCAGACTATTTGCGGGTTGCTGAACTATATGATTCCGCACTCCATGTGATGGACTCCTACGAGGCACAACATCCGATAACAGGGCAGGATGAAGAACTTCTATTCGCTATTACGCGCGCACAAATATATCATAAGATAGGAGATAAGCAACAAGAGAAGCACTATCTGCTCATTTCCGCTCTTGCGGACCTACGAAACTCTAGCAGAGAGTATATCGCGCTACGCGAACTGGCTATCCTTCTCTACGAAGAGGGAAACATTGACCATGCTTACCGCTATATGCAGTGCGCCATGGAAGACGCTTTGGAGGCAAGTGAACGTGTGCGGTCGATAGAAATGAATACTGTATTCCCGGTAGTAGAACAAGCATATTTGCAGCAAGTGCATCGCAGACAATACTGGATGTTGACAGGAATAATTAGTAGTTTGGTATTGTTGATAGTTTTAATTATCTTCTTCCTCTATGTGACCCAAAAAGGCAAGCAATTATCCATTCTTAACGAGCGTTTGGAGAATAACAATGCAGAACTAAGAGAGAGTAATCGTATCAAGGATGCCTATGTAGGACGGTATATGGAGACAACATCGCTTCTGATTGATCGTTTTGATAATTATCGTAAGCAACTTAAATTATTAGCGCATAAACAGCAGTTTGAACAACTAACGGATATTGTTGATTCACAACGTTTCACGCAAGACCAACTCAATGCCTTTTATGCGGATTTCGATGAGGCCTTCTTGGAACTTTTTCCTAATTTTGTAAATGACGTAAAGTCTCTATTGGTTCCTGAGGCAGATATACGTATCAAAGATGGTGAACGACTAAATACTGATTTACGCGTTTTAGCGCTCATCCGTTTGGGTATTACGGATAGCAAACAGATTGCAAACTTCTTGCGCCATTCGCTATCTACAATCTACAATAGTCGTACCCGTATGCGAAACCTTTATAAAGGAGAAAGAGAACAATTTGAGAAAAATATCGCAATTTTATAATCTTACATCAACTACTTA
>CALZRN010000114.1 GCA_945828585.1 uncultured Bacteroidales bacterium
ATACCAATGAGTTAATACATTAAATTTTAGTGCGTGATAAGTGCGAGATAAGTGCGTCGTAACTGCGTGATAAGTGCGAGATTTCTACTCCTTTCGAGGACTTATATGCATTTTTTCTCCTTTTTATTTGCGTATTTGAGAATTTTTTTGTACCTTTGTGCCCGATTTTGAAATACTAACGTATAACAAACAATTTTTATAAATGAAAAAATCAAATTTATCTGTAGCGCTTTGCCTCATTGCCGCGCTGACGATGAATGCCCAAACAGTGGACAAAGCAAAAGTCACTACGAATGCTGATGCTGCTGCAAAGGCAGGAGCGGATCTTCAGAAGTTAGAGGACGGCGAGAAGGCTTGGAAGTTCGATGGTACAGTGGGTTTGAATGCCGCTGCAACCGGTTTGGTAAACTGGGCTGCCGGTGGTAAGAACAATGTCAACGGCATTGTATATGGCAAGTTGCACCTCTTGTATCATAAGAACGCGATTGCGTGGGAGACCAATTTTGACACGGATTTCGGAATGACGTGGATTGATCAGGAAGAGGATGCCTTCCAGAAGTCGAGCGATAACATCAAATTGGCGACCAAGTTCGGTTGGGAGTTCAAAGAGAACTGGTATCTGACCGTACTCGGAGGTTTCCAGAGTCAATATGCGTTAGGCCGCGAATACGTAACGGGTTATAACCCTGCAATCTCCAAATGGCTGGCTCCTTCTTATACCGATATCTCTGTCGGTATCGACTGGAAGAAGAGTTATAAGGGTGCAGACTTCTCCGTTTATCTCTCTCCGATAGCAGGTCGTATCACAACGGCTTATACCGGCAAGTCTTGGAATGAGAAATATACCAAAGAGGCTTGGGTGGCAGATGGAAATGACGAGGCGGATTGGACACAGGATATCTACACAGCAATCCTGGGAGAGCACAATGATTTTGCTTCGAGACTGAAGGATCGTAACGGTGTTTCTTATTACGACGCAGAGGGAACCCAAAAACTGTACGACCGCAACGCACGTGCTGAGTTCGGTTTGAGTTTCAAGGGTGCTATCGCTTATACTTACAAAGATTTGAAACTGAGCACCTCGTTGGCGCTCTTCACCCCGTACGCAGGTCGTGGTAAAGAGTTGGCTTCCTATCAGGACGTCGCAACACGTGCAGCCAACCGTGAGATGGATCCACTCTACAATGAGGCAGACCACTATTTCAAATACTCGAATATGAACCGTTCGTTCGGTATGTTTGATGTGGACTGGGATTGTGCGCTGAGTTATCAGTTCCTCAAATGTCTGCAGGTAACGCTTCAGACTAGTTTGAAATACTACCCGGGAACGCTGATTGCCGACAAGAACGGTAACCTGAGCGAGCGTTGCCAGTTCAAGGGCGTGATTGGTCTGGGTGTAGGATACTCCTTTTAATGATGGATTGATGAAAGCTCTTTCCGACCTCTCGCAAAACGTACAACTTCTCTTGGAGCGTTATGAGGCGCTCCGGGAGGAGAATGTGCGACTTCGTGAGGATATAGAGAAGCAGCGTGAAGAGTTGATCCGGACGCATAGCGAGTTAGCGGCTCTGCAGCAACAAAATCGCCGGATAGCTACGGCAAATGCCATGAGTTCGGCAGAAGGAAGTGAAGAAGCGTATAAGCGTCTTAGTGCTCTTATAGCGCAGATAGACAGAGCGATGGAAGCGCTAAAGCGCTGATTGGATATTTGAGATTGGAAATTTGAGATTTTGATATCGGACAAGCAACATATAAACCTGCAGTTGGATGCACACTCGGTGGGCTTGGATGTCCCGCGTGAGCAGGAACCGAACTACCGGTATGCGGCAGATTTGTTGAATAACCGCTATCAGTATTACCTGAAACTGCGTCCTAACGCATCGGCAGAGCAGTTATGGATGTACACGGCTTTGGAAATGGCGGTCTCGCTGCAATCCGATGCACGGGAGAAGAGCCTGGAGCCGGTAGAGAAAGAGTTGCAGGAACTCAATAAGAAAATATTAACCACTATTAATAACAACGATAAACAATAAACAATGAACACAGCAATCCTAATTATCATTTGTGTAGTTGCAGGACTTCTTGTGGGAGCCGGCGGCTACTATTTCATTGCTCGCATTGTTGGCGCCGGAATAGTAAAGAAGGCAGCCGAGGAAGCGGAGGTAGTGAAGAAAAACAAGATTGTTGAGGCTAAGGAGAAATTTATCGCACTCAAGCTGGAGCATGACAATGCCGTGCGTGAGCAGGACAAACGCATACAACAACAAGAACAGCGTTTGCAGCAACGTGAGCAGCAGTTGAACCAGCGTCAGGGAGAGATCCAAAGAAGTCTCAACGAAGCAAATCAGAAAGTGCAAGCGGCAGAGCAACGCCAGCAGGCTTTGGACTACCGTCAGCAGGAGATCGAGAAGATGCACCACGAGGCAGAGAAGCAGCTGGAGCAGCTTTCCGGAATGAGCGCTGAGGAGGCGAAGAAGCAGTTGGTAGAGGCCCTCAAGGACGAGGCAAAGACTGCGGCTATGTCGTACATCAACGAGATTATGGACAATGCCCGTCTGGAGGCGAACAAAGAGGCAAAGAAAATCATCATCCAGACCATTCAACGTGTGGCTTCGGAGACGGCGGCAGAAAGCACCGTTTCGGTTTTCCATATAGAGAATGACGACGTCAAGGCACGTATCATCGGCCGTGAGGGACGAAATATCCGCGCGCTGGAGGCTGCTACGGGTGTGGAGATTGTCGTAGATGACACTCCGGGAGCAATCACTCTCTCTGCTTTTGATCCCGTGCGCCGCGAGATAGCGCGTCTGTCGTTGCACCAGCTGGTACAAGACGGACGTATTCACCCTGCGCGCATCGAGGAAGTGGTTGCGAAAGTAACCAAACAGGTAGAAGAAGAGATCATCGAGACCGGTAAACGTACGACCATCGACTTGGGTATCCATGGTCTCCATCCGGAGTTGATTCGTCTGGTAGGAAAGATGAAATACCGCTCTTCGTATGGTCAGAACCTGCTGCAACACAGCCGCGAGACAGCGAACCTCTGTGCTGCGATGGCAGGTGAGTTAGGGCTCAATGTGAAGGCTGCCAAACGTGCCGGACTGCTGCATGATATAGGAAAAGTGGCAGACGAAGATGTCGAGCTGCCGCACGCAGAACTCGGTATGAAGTTGTGCGAGAAGTACGGCGAGAAACCGGATATCTGCAATGCGGTCGGTGCGCACCACGATGAGTGCGAGATGAAGACCCTGATTGCGCCGATTGTACAAGCTTGCGATGCTATCTCAGGTGCCCGTCCGGGTGCTCGTAGAGAGATCGTGGAGAGTTATGTGAAGCGTCTTAACGACCTCGAGAACCTTGCTATGTCGTTCCCGGGCGTGGTGAAGACGTACGCTCTGCAGGCCGGCCGCGAGCTGCGCGTCATCGTTGGTGCCGACAAGATCTCCGACAAGGATACCGAGCTGCTCTCGTTCGATCTGGCGAAACGTATCCAGGATGAGATGACGTACCCCGGTCAGGTTAAGGTGACCGTCATCCGCGAGGTACGCGCAGTCAACGTAGCTAAGTAATCAGCCATGTATGGCTGATACCAAAAGGACTTCTGCCTTAGAGGTAGAAGTCCTTTGCTAATTCCTGGTACGCCGCGGAACGGCCGCCTTTGTCGTCTTCGAGAACGAGTGTGTCTTCGAGCGGGCGTGATTCCGTGATTCCGTGATCCTGTGATTCCGATTTCTCGAATTGTAATAAGACCCGACGGGGTGGTTTTGACTCCTTACTATATACGCGCGTAACGTGCGTGAGGTATAAGGAGTGTCGGGCCGCGAGAGTGCAGATCTCTTGCTCTGCGTCGGCAGGTAAGATGATGGCCAATTGACCATATATGGTCAATAACCGCTCGCTATGAGCCAGCAACTCTTCGTAACTCAAACTATCCGTGTGTCGCGCTAATTCCCGCCCTTTGTCTGGATTCTTCAAACTATTCTGGAAATAAGGCGGATTACTTACAATGAGGTCGTACTCGTAGCCGGGATCCCATTCTTGCAATCGTGATAAATAAATAGAACCGGTTCCCTTCCCTTTAGGGAGGGGGCAGGGGTAGGCTCGCATGTTCTCCTTGGCTTGTTCTACGGCTGCCTCGTCGATGTCTATACCTTCTACTTCCGCTTCAGGAAAACGCTGCATCAACATCCGAGCTATCAGCCCGGAACCCGTGCCGATATCGAGAATCCTTATTCCCCTCCCTTGTGGGGAGGGATAGGGTGGGGTTATTGCCCAACACCCTAATAACACGCCGTCGGTGCCCACTTTCATGGCACAACGGTCGTGAAAGATGGTGAATTGCTTAAAACGAAAGTACGGCGTGCTCATGGTGACAGCATCCTTCGTGTTCGTGTGCCTCGATAACGCAATGTACAGCCAGATAGCATCCTAAGATGATAAACAGTACGGCGCAGATGTGCCGAAACCATTTCTCGAAAGAACTCATCTTGCTGGTCAGGTTTCCGATGCTGACCGCGCTGTAACTTACCAGCCATGCAATGAGCATGATCGGCAGACCTGTTCCAAGGCTAAATACTACCGGCATGAGCCAACTCCACGTGGTCGGCAAAGTCAGCGTGATATCGATCATCGTCAGGAAATAGACGAGACGATGGGGGCAGAAAGCGATGGCAAAGAAGATACCGAGGATGAAGGACCACAGCCAACTCTCCTTGCTATCCGTCTCTTTGAGCCATTTGCTGATGCCGTGGTCGTGCTCGTGGTGATGGTGACCGATGAAGAGTAACACGATACCGCAGATGAGCATGAATCCTGCCAAAATCGGTTCGCCCCAATGACTCAAGATAGCTTGAATGCCTTCGGTCTGCGCGCCCAGGAGTAACGGAATACTCAGTAATACGTATGTCGCTAATTTGCCGGAAACGAACATCAGTCCGTTCGTCAGCACTTTGCGGCGGTTATTGATCTCCTTGTCGATATAGCTGATGGCGGTGATACTGGTCATCAGCGTGCAAGGGTCCAGTATGGTGAGCAATCCTAAGAGAAAAGCTGTAAAAATTTGTACCATTTTTTGTGTTATTTTTCAAAAAAACGTGCAAAGGTACAGATTTTTTTGCACATATGCAAATTTTTTAGTATCTTTGCGTCGCAAAACGTGCGTATGGCAGAAAAATTCAAAATATCGCTCCGTAATCAACCCATCTCCACGCGTATCATGTACGTGGTTTTTGCGTGCGTGACGGTCATCTTCGTTTTCATG
>CALZRN010000115.1 GCA_945828585.1 uncultured Bacteroidales bacterium
TATTTCGTTTGACCAATCTACTGAAAAAGGATCGAGCTTAAACTGACGGAAATAATCCATATTTTGCAGCTTTTTGCAAATACCTTTTTGCGCTAAAGGCCAGAAATCCACCAATTTACTTGCACCATCATTAAACGATAGGCGCAAAACATAATTGTGGATATAGTCAGCACTTGTTACTTTCAAAATAGGATTCATATTTTCCTCCTTTCTTATTGCAAAGGTGTAATCTTCATTGGGGCTTCGGATTTACCTAATCGCTCCCAGTTTGCCAATAGTTCGTCTTGGTGCAAATCGAGCCACTCATACACCAAACGCAATGCGCGGCGAGGGAGTGAAATTATGATTTTGCGCTGCAAAATTACACAAAAAAAATGACATACGCAAGAACGTACATCATTTTTTACTTTTATATTGGATTTTTTAGTGAAAAAGCTTCTTCAAAAAGCGGCAAATATAGTCCTGCCAGTTGTCCCAGGTGTGGCCTCCGGCGGATTCGTAATAGGTGTATTCGAGGTGGTTGGCTTCCAACCAACGGCGGTACTCTGACACATTTTCATAGAGAAAATCCTCCTTTCCGATGCCAATCCAATAGAGCGGTTCGTCCGCCAGGAGTGTACGCACTTCGTTCTCCCAATTGTCATACACCAAATGACTTGCCGTCGGACGGATAGCCGGCGAGAAAAGGCCTATATACGCAAACTCGCCATGCAGGAAATGCGAAATATGCATCGTGTGGAAACCGCCCATCGAGAGGCCTGCTATCGCCCGCAAAGAAGGGTCCTTGCTGATGCTGTATTTGGCTTCCGACTCCGCCATGAATGCCGCAAAATGACTCTCCCACTCTCCGGACATCGCATTAGTCCGCTCTTCGTCTGAAGTGGGGCGATGCGGACAGTTATCGGGCATGATGACCACCATCTCTTTTACTTCGCCGGATTGCAGCAAAGAGTCCATGATTTCCACCAGCCTTCCTTGCGTCGTCCAGTCATCCTCGATGCCGTACATACCGTGTTGGAGATAGAGGACAGGGAAAACCTCTTTGTTCTTGGCTACTCTTGATTCGTAATTCTGAGGCAGATAGACGCAGCAAGGCGTACCTTGGATGGTGTCGCGAATGACAGACCCTGCGCGCAGAGGTTCCGCAGACTTTGGGCTGCAACTACTTAAGATTCCTGCGGCACAAATGACGGCCGCCATGTAAAAGAAATGTCTCATGGTTATCGTTGATTATGGGTTAACTTAAGATTATTATTGCTTTTCTCAGGGCTGCGATGAAGGCATCGATATCCGCTTTGTCGTTATACAAGCCGAACGACACTCTTACCGTTCCCGGTATGCCTAATTCGTCAATCAGCGGCTCCGCACAATGGTGTCCTGTACGAACCGCTACGCCCTGCTGGTCCAGCAGGGTACCGATGTCAAACGGATGAATCAAACCCTCAGTTGGCTTTCGACTTTCGACTTTCGACTTTTGACTGTCAAATACATTAAAGCTGATGACTCCGGCTTTCGGTTGTCCGGCGGCATAGATATGTACTCCCTCGATAGCGGCTAATTGCGATTCGCAGTATTCGGTCAGTTCGCGTTCATGTGCCTCAATCGCCTCAAAACCAATCGTTTGCATGTACTCGATAGCTTTATGCAGAGCGTATGAACCCACGAAATTCGGGGTACCGGCCTCGAACTTATAGGGCAACTCATTATAAGTCGTTCCGCTCCATCGCACATGGTTGATCATCTCTCCCCCACCCTCGTGAGGCGTCAGTTTCTCCAGCCATTCCCGCTTACCGTAGAGAACACCTATACCCGTCGGGCCGTACATCTTATGCCCTGAGAAGGCTAAGAAATCGCAGTCGAGCGTCTGGACATTTACCGGCATGTGCGGCACACTCTGCGCACCATCGATACAGACGGGAATACCTTTCTCATGCGACATACGGATGATCTCTTCCACGGGATTGATGATGCCTAATACGTTGCTCACATGCGCCACGGAGACCAGTTTTGTTTTTTCGTTCAGAAGCCCCTTAAACGCCTCCAAATCAAGCGTCAGGTCTCCCCGCAAAGGTATATGCCGAAGTTCCGCTTTCTTGCGCTCGCAGAGCATTTGCCAGGGGACAATATTCGAGTGATGTTCCACGGCTGAGACAATGATCTCGTCGCCTTCCTGAATAAATGTCTCTCCAAAGGAGAAAGCCAACGCATTGAGGCTATCGGTGGTGCCTTTGGTGAAAATGATCTCGTCCGAAGACGTTGCGCCTATGAAATTCGCAACGGCTTGACGCGCCTCTTCGTGGTGAGACGTAGCCACTTGACTCAGATGATGCACACCCCGGTGGATATTACTGTTCCAATGGGTGTAAGCTTCTGTAATAGCGTCGATTACCGCCTGTGGCTTCTGGCTCGTCGCCGCATTATCGAGGTACACCAACGGGCGTTTGTGTACCAATTCTTTCAATATCGGGAAATCAGATCTGTTCATTTATTCATTTCCTGTTATGGTTTATAATAACTCTTCTCCAAAATCTTCTGCGCATCTGTTTCTGCCATCAGTTCTTGCAGGCTGACGGATTCATTATGCTCCATATAACTCTCCGCAATCCGCCATCCGAGCCATATACCGAGTCTTCCCGGCGCATCCTGGGACACCTCCGAAGTGAACGGACCATCGTTCAGATAGCCTGTCAGAATGAGGCTTTCGGTCTTAAACAGATCGCGTTTATCCATCACCAGATGCCAGATGGCTTCTTCGTTCTTCACGCACCAATCCCATTGCTCTTTCGTCCATCCCATGACTTCATATCCCGGCAGTTTGTCGAAGATCTGCGCAGTCAGATACATCACTTTGCCGCGGTAGATCATCTGGTCCAAGAGCCGGCTTTTAGTGGAAGTGTAGGGTAGGGTACGGAACAGAAAAGCGCTTATCACATCCACCGGGATGCATTCTTTCCGCATGGTCTGTTTCTGGTAGTCATAGACCACACGGTTGTAGTACTCATAGTCGCTTCCAAGGTACATATCTGCCCCGATGCCGATCAGTTCGTCTCCGAAATAAATAGGAGCATTAAATCCTGAGATAAACAGATACAGGGTAGGGATCTCCGTCTCGGGATAGAGATACTGGATGCGCGTAAAAGCTTGAGAAATAGCGATTTGTATGTCGCTGATGTCTGCAAAAACCGTTTGTTCACGGGCGTTCGTGGCCTTGAAGCCATAAACGGTATCATTCAGAAACTCCGGCAAGGCTTTCTCCAGATAGGCGGTGTCGGCACTGGGAATACCCAAAATATCTTCCACCCACAACGGCATGAATACCGGGTACTCGTCATACAGCACCCGGATATCTTGTGCTACCGTAGCCTCATGCACATTCATCAGCGCATTGTCAAAACGCACAATATCAAGCTCTTGCGGCTTTAGGTCCTTCGGGAAATAGGATCTTCCGTGGTGGCATGACGTGAGTGCAAGAATACAAAGCAGTATATAAATTATCTTTCTCATAATATGTAGTTCCTTCCCTTTAGTGAGGTAGGCTTATCACTCCGTCTTTGATTTCAATAACTCGGTCCGCTATTGCCGCTAACTCTTTGTCATGGGTCACCAGCAAGATCGTCTGACCATATTCTTTTCTGAGTTGCAACAATAAGTCGCTCAACTCCTTTTTATTCTTCTCGTCCAGACTTCCTGTGGGCTCATCTGCCAGGATGATATCCGGACTCATCATCAACGCCCGCGCTGCGGCTACCCGCTGTTTCTCGCCTCCGGAGAGCTCATTGGGCTTATGGTTCATTCGGTCTTGGAGACCTAGATCAGACAGTAATTTCTCTGCGCGAGGCTTGTATTCCTTCTCTTTCTCGCGAGCAATCATAGCGGGGATGCACACGTTCTCAAGAGCCGTGAACTCCGGTAGTAACTGGTGGAACTGGAAGATAAAACCGATATGTTTGTTTCTAAAGGCAGCCAACTTGGTATCATTAAGTGCAAACACATCCGTGCCTTCCATCAGCACTTGACCTTTCGTCGGTTTGTCTAACGTACCGATAATCTGGAGTAGGGTAGTCTTGCCCGCTCCGGACTTGCCGATGATAGCTACAATCTCACCCTTTTCTACCTTCAGATTTACACCCTTCAGCACTTCCAATTCGCCGAAAGTCTTCCAAATATTTTTAACCTCTATCATATATTTCCAATTTACCAGATAGCTTGTATCAACGCGCTTGCCATCAGCCCGCAGCAGATGAGTTTGATGATGGTTCCAAACAGCAGACCGATGAAACTTCCCCAACCGGCTCTAAGGGCTTGAGCGAACTCTTTTCCGCCCATTATTTCACCTATTATGGCGCCTACCAAGGGACCGATAATGACTCCTGCAGCCCCGAAAAAAAGTCCGGCAAAAACACCGATTGTGCTACCCCATACCCCGTATTTAGTGCCTCCAAATTGTTTGGTTCCCCATGCAGGGACGACATAATCCAAAATCGAAACGACAACCGTCACTATGCCCCAAATCAGAAGCATCTGCCAGGAGAAATCCACACGCTCCGTGGCTTGCGCGATCCATAGTCCCGCGTACGCGATAGGTGTACCCGGCAGACCGGGAACAATACACCCGATGATGCCTACAACGATACACAGACCTGCTAAAATCAATAATACAACTTCCATACTTAACTCCTTTCAATCACTAATTGCCGATCTCCGTTTTCCATCGGCTTGATCCGGATATAAATAGTGTCTTCCGGAAGCAAGCGCTCGATAATGTCCGGCCACTCGATGAAACAATAGTTGCCGGAATAGAGGTACTCTTCTGCTCCGAAATCCATCGCCTCGCGGATGTCCTTCAACCGATAGCAATCGAAATGGTACACCTCACCCTTGTACGGTTGTTCCACATCATAGACATTGACAATCGCAAAAGTCGGACTATTCACTATGTCTTCTGTTCCCATCGCCTCGCATAGCGATTTGATGAAGGTCGTCTTCCCGGCTCCCATCTGTCCGTCGAAGGCAAACACGCGATGCGGTTCACACTCTCTCAAGATCTCCAGTGGCGACACCTCTTCTCCCCGGTCGTTGAGCAGGACAAGATGGCTTTCAGGTATTCCATTCCCCTCCCTTGAGGGGAGGTTGG
>CALZRN010000116.1 GCA_945828585.1 uncultured Bacteroidales bacterium
AAAGGTACTGCTTTTTTTTGACATGACCAAATTTTTTTGCACTTTTTTTCAAAAAAAATGCATTTTCTGCTATTTTTGCCAAGATTATTGTGCCAAAACAGCCTCCGTTTGCTCTTTTTCCTTGCGAATACCGGCAAAATAGGTGATCACGCAAGTAGCTAAGAAATACCCTCCGGAGAGAATCCACAGAGAGATATACTCGTTGCGAGTGGACCATAATGTGGCACCCATGGAGTTGATATGGATAAATCCGTGCGCACCCCAAGTATAAGGAATGAAATACGACAAATACCGCCATGCCGCCGGCATCATCTCTTTAGGCCAGGAGATACCTGCCATAAACAGGAAAATCAACGAGGTGGAGATCAGCAGGACAAGTCCCGATTCCCTGTTCCTGATAAAGACGCTTACGGTCATGGAGAAGAAGATGCATGCCAGAATATAAGGCACGATAAACCGCAGTATATCTCCGATGTCGCCGATATGAGGGATGTCAAATAGGCGGGGTAGTAGCCCTAAGAGAATAGCCGCCAACGCATAATAAATGGTAAAATAGGCGGCTGCGCGTCCGAGAATCAGTCGCAATACACCTGCAACACGTCCTTTGCCTAACACGCGATAGAGCACTTCGTCGTCGTCTCGCGCCGTTCCGGCAAGCATACAGATACCGAAAAGCAGGGTCTGATGCAGAATCAACACGAGTACCGCAGGAATAAGAAAGGATCCGTATCCTCCGGTGGGGTTGTAAAGCGCGGTCTCGGTATATGGCGCGTCTTGCACTAACGCCCAGGAGAACTCACGGCCGTAACCCATACTCTCGTAGCGGTCTATCTGGATATTCCGCATCGACTCCAGCATCACTTGGTTGCAACTGAGATAGATCGCCTTCATGTACAGGAAGGACGACATGTCGCAATACAGCGATATATGTGCTTGCCCGAGCGGGTCTGCCAGTTGCGACGCAAAATCCCGCGGGAAATAGACAATCCCGTGTACTTTCTGCTCACGCAATAGTTGTTCCGCTTCGGCGATGGAGTTGCAGGTATAAGTAAGCTGGATGTCAGGAGAGGCGTTCCAGTGATGCAGGAAAGTACGGCTCTCCGCCGACTGACTCAGGTCCACAACCGCTACCGGCACATTGGTGATCTGTTCGTTCCAGTAGATAGCCTTGTACAGAAGTGGGTACGCTAAGGTAGCGACGATGAAGATCACCACCACGCCTGGGTCTGTAAAGATCCGCTTCAGCTCATGTGGAAAAACGAAGGTGGACATATTTATTTCAATGGATAATTCTGATAAATCAACGCATTATGTAGTCTCGGCGTGACGAGGAAAGCAGCGACCATGAATCCCGTCAGAGCCAGTGCGTTAGGCAGGCTGTTGATCGCCGGAGCACCCATCAGCGCTTCATTCACATAAATCAGGTAATAATGCCGTAGCGGCTCTATGTAACTCAACGCTCTAACTGGTGCCAGCATGCTCATCTGAGGGTACGTGAAACCCGAGAGCGAGAAGCCTAACATCGCGTATAAAGCGCCTATTGAAAGGGCATCACGGAGCGTTGGCAGCAAGCTGATCATCAATACGCCAAGGGCTTCCATGGAGAACGTGAAGAGCAACAGACCGAACATCAGACGGGCCGGGTTGCCGTATATCGGAAAGCCCGCAAATCGGTAGAGAATGATATAACATCCGATACCCAAGACGCCGTAGATCACGCTGTAAGGCGTGAGTTTGCCTAAAAGGGCTACGGCGAAATTATCTCCGGCGGTATGCAGCCACGCGTGCGAGGTCTTCATCTTCAGCTCAAAACCGATGGCGAAGATCGTCACCATCATGCATATCAATCCCAATATCCCCGGCAGAATGGTACTGACCAGATAGACGGAGTAGTTTCCCCAGGGGTTGGCGATCATGTGTCCTTCGATGGTCAGTGGCTGGATACGATGCATGATCACGTCGTCCGGCAGACCTTTTTTTCTCAGGACCTCCCGTTGGAAGGCGCCCGAAGTCAGGTTGACCATGGTCAGCATCTGCTTGTAAGCTGTGTTGCCGCCGACGGTATAGGCGTTGGTGATATAGAAGTCCAACTCCGGACGTTTGAATGCCACCAAGTCTCGGTAGAAGCCTTCGCGGATGACGAAGATGCCGTAGATCTTACCTTGCTGCATCGCCTCTCGCGCCTCCGGATAGGAGTTCGTGACGAGTTGGATATCGATGGATGGAGTAGCCTGCATCTCATGGATCAACCGCCGTGAGATGGAACTCTGATCTTTATCCACTACCGCTACCGGCATGTTCTCCGCTGACCCGCTGCGCATCAGGGTCAGGAAGAAAAAGGTAGAAAGCATCATCACGCCCACGGACGCGAACATATATAGAGGGCGCGCGAACATCTGTTTCAGTTCGCGTTTTATTACCGCCCAAATATTTCGGAAAATCTCTTTCACTCTACAACCAACGCAGTCATTCCCGGTCTCAAGCCCGGTATGTCAGCTATCGGGCGACATTTGACGTCAAAGGTACGTACGTCGTATCCGCCGTTTTGTTGGGTGGAACGCCAAGTGGCATAGGTGCCCATGGCTTTCAGATGGGTTACTACAACCGGATATTTATCGTCTCCTAAAGCCGGAATCTTTACCATAACGGTGCTGCCCATGGCGAAGTTGCTCAGCATATCTTCGCGTACGGCAAAAGTGAACCATACGTCTGTCAGATCCACGATGGACATCACCGGACTGCCTTGACCGACCAGCTCTCCGACTTTCGGAAATTTCTCACTCACTTCTCCGTCGCACGGGGAGAGGAGGTATCGTTCGGCTTCAGCTGCAGCCACTTCTTTGAGGATGCCATCCACGCGTGCCACTTGTGCTTCCGCAGCGGCTTTATCCTCCTTGCGAGCTCCAGCAAGGGCCATGTCATACTGGCTCTTAGCGGCGCGAACGGTTGCGACGGAGGCCTTGTATTGCGCCTCTACCTCATCGCGTTTCTGCGCGCTGACGACACCTTTGTCAAACAGCCTTTGCACGCGTTCATAACTCTTGCGGTAGATCTCTTCACCGGCTTTGGCTTTCTGGTACAGCTCATAAGCACCGGCGATCTGTTCCCGTTGCGCACCGTTGTGGGCTTTCTCGTTCACCGCCTCTGCCATCTCGCGTGCAGCTAACGCCTGTGCTTTCTTCGCTTCTACCTCCGGCGAGTAAATGATGACCAAGGTATCACCTTTCTTCACCTGCTCCCCCTCGTCAAAGAGATACATCTCCACACGTCCGGGCACTTTTCCGGAAACACGATACTCAGCGGCTTCTGCCTCACCTTGAATCAGCGTCTTCTCCGGTCGCAGGGCTAAGAGTCCCACTAATGCCACAATTACGACGACTGCTAAAAGGGCGATCAGTCCTAATAACAGACTTCCTTCTTTCTCTTTTTTCATATCAACACATTAAACATTTTTGTCATTTCAGACTGCCGAAGTATTTGCGGAGTTGTGTCTCCGTCGTCTTGGCTTCCGCTTGCGCGTCAATCAGATCCGTTGCTGCGGCTAACCATGCGGTCTGCGCCTGCATCAGTTCGCTGGAGGTAATCATGCCGGCTTCGTAAGACTCTTGTGCCATACGCAGTACTTCAGCGGCATTGTTCTCTGTCAGTCGCGCCAAGGCGATTTTCTGTTGTGCCTCCATCATCTTCTGGTTCGCCTGCGTGGTCTGCAGGGTCAGTAACTCACGCGTCTCTTCGGTCTTCAGCGCAACGGCTTTGGCTGCATGCTTGGCGGCTTTGTATCGCAGGATATCATCGGCATGAACGATCGGTACATTCACCACTACGCCGGCGGAGAACCATCCTTTGCCTTTCCAGTCACTTTTGATACCGTTCTCCGCATTCGGGTTGGAGTAGAGGTAGTTGGCTTGTGCCACGATATTCGGTTGCAAACCTGCTGCAGCGATCATTGCCGTCGATTTGGCAATCTTCTCCGCCTCTTGCATTAACTGCATCTCGCTGCGGTTGGAGACGGCGGCTTCGGTGTTCGGCGCATCGGAGGGCAGGGACGTCTCTTCCAACTCATGTTCGTCTAACTTGAACCGCGTGGACAGCGGCAGTCCGCATACTTGCGCCAACGCCATGTTCGACAGCGTCAGACCGTTCTCCGCTTGCAGTTTCTTTACATCCGCTTCGCCGCGTTTGGTAGTTACTTTTAGCAGGTCGGATTGCGTGGCCAAGCCCTCTGCTACCGCCTCTTTGACATCGCTCTCCAACTGACAAAGAAGCTTATGATATTGATCTGCCAGCTCTTTCTTCTTACCCACCGTCACTACGCGCCAATAGGCCTCGTCGGCTTTGTAAATCGTCTCGTCGTGATGCGCTTCGGATTTCAGCATGGCGATGCGCTCGTTCGATTTGGCAATCTTGTACAGTTGGGTCAACCGGCCGCCGACGTAGATCGGTTGCGTCACACCCACTTGCGCCACTAACACATGCGTCAGATCAATCGTCGTGGCGTCGTACAGATACTTGTGAACATCGGCAATGACCTGTCCCGCAGCGTCCGGCAGGATGCCCTCTGCGCCGCTTTTCCACGCAAATGAAGGAGTCCCGTCCGGCAGGATGGTGGACTGACCGAATGAGAACGCTAACTCATTTCCCACCAGGTGCATATTACTCGATGTCCACATATAGCCGCCGTTAGCACTTACGCGCGGAAACATAGCAGCCAACGCCGCCTGACGATTATATTTAGCGGCTTGTTGCAGCTCCTGCTGACTCCGCGAAGAGGCATTATAAGACAGTGCCTGCTGGCGGCAATCCTCCAAACGATAATAGACGGTGTCCTCGCTCATCGCCGGGGTGCAAAAAATCAATGCCATACATACCATCAAGGCACTTAAACCTATCCGTTTCATGTTGTTTTGTATATTTAATAACGACATTTTTTTTCTGTTTTTGGAAAAGCATTGCAAAGGTACTGCTTTTTTTTTATACGCGCAAGAGCGAGCGCGCAATT
>CALZRN010000117.1 GCA_945828585.1 uncultured Bacteroidales bacterium
TCACCACTCCCGATACCGCCTATGTAGATTTCAATCCATCATTCCCCTATACTTTCGCCCTTTCCCGCAACGCAGTCGTTCAGCCTCGTACGGATGTCTCCGAACCTTATTGGATCAATATCTACTACCCCGCTTTGGATGCTACTATCTACTGCTCCTATAAGCCTGTCCAGAACAACCTCCGCGAGCTTACCAACGATGCCTTGGAGTTTGTCTATCGTAACGCATCGTTCGCAACGGCGATTCCCGAGCAGGAATACGCGCATCCCGAGGCGTCCGTCTATGGCGTCCTTTTCGATCTGGAGGGAAACACAGCCTCGTCTTGCCAGTTTTTTGTGACTGATTCGACCCGCCATTTCTTCCGGGCGTCGGTGTATTGTAACTGTCCCCCGAACGCTGATTCCCTTGCGCCCGTATATAACTATCTCCGCACGGATATCATCAAAATGGTGGAAACCTTCGAATGGACAAATGGTAAATGACCAAATCGTAAATACTAAAGGCTTGGCTTTACTTCTTGATCCGGAAAAAGCCGATCTGTCCGCGCTGCCCATCACTCCGGACTGCCATCCCGACTACATCTTCGTCGGTGGTTCCACCGGCGGTGACACGACCGCCTTTGTGAAGGTCCTCAAAGAGAAATTAAGTCTGTCAGCGAAGCGGTCTGTCAGCAAAGCGGTCTGTACTCTGTCAGGCGAAGCCGGTCTTGGACGTCCGCCCATCATCCTCTTCCCCGGAAACGCCTCTCAGTTCACTCCCGAAGCAGATGCCATCCTCTACCTCTCCTTGCTTTCCGGCGACAATCCCGAATACCTTGTCCATCAGCAGGTTAGAGCGGCAAGAGCCATACATGGCTCATCCATTACCGTCATCCCTACGGCCTACATCCTCATCGATGGCGGGGTAGAGACTTCTACCATGCGCGTGACGGGTACGAAACCACTAAACCCCTTAAACGCCGAAGGCATTCAAACCATCGTCGACACCTGTATCGCGGCCGAACTGATGGGCAAAAAAGCCATCTACCTGGAAGCCGGTTCAGGTGCCCGAATCCCCGTCTCGCCGGACATCATCCGCGAGGTGAGAAAAAACACCTCCATCCCTCTTATCGCGGGTGGCGGAATACGTACCCCCGAAGCGATGCGAGCGGCTTATTCCGCCGGCGCCGATATCGTCGTCATCGGTAACCACTTCGAGTCTCATCCCGAAGAACTCCAAAAATTTCTGTTAGCGAAGCGGTCTGTCTGTGAAACGGTCTGTACTCCGTCAGCGAGGCGGTCTGACGATGAGCGCTTCATGCGTCTCGCCCTCTGCGAAGCAGAGAAAGCCCTCGCTGCAGACGAGATCCCCATCGGTTGCGTCATCGTCTCGCAAAACCAAATCATCGGTCGAGGACACAACCTCACCGAGACCCTCTCGGACGTTACCGCCCACGCGGAGATACAGGCGATCACTGCGGCTTCGCAAACGGTCGGCGGCAAATACCTTCCGGACGCTACTCTTTACGTTACCGTAGAACCCTGCACTATGTGCGCAGGAGCTATCGGTTGGGCGCAGATAAGCCGTATCGTTTATGGCGCACCCGACCCCAAAAGAGGCTTCGCAACCTATGCCCCACGGGCTTTTCACCCCAAAGCAACAGTCACTTCCGGCGTACTCGAGACCGAGTGCCGACAACTCATACAAGAATTCTTTAAATTGAAGCGGTAATGCAAATATCAAATCTCAAATCTCAAATCTCAAATAGCAAGATGGCTCCCACCATCCTGCGCTTGGGCATTTTTGCGCTCCTTGCAGCAGTCATCGTCCTGATGTTTCCGCGCTATAACAACGCCTTCCGTTACTACTACGAGGTGGGAAAACCCTGGGGCGCTGCGACCTTGACTGCGGATTTCGATTTTCCGATCTATAAGACCGATGAGCAGCTCCAGAAAGAGCAGCAACAACTCCTCTCCACCTTCACGCCCTGCTACCGTTATATCCGCGGCGTACAGCGTCAGGTGCCCGTCGTCTCTCTACAGGACATGGAGTGGCTCCAGGCGCAGTCGTTCTCACGCATCTCTATCATGAACGGACGCGTCGCAAAGACGTATCCCCTCTCGGATATCTACACCCCCAAGTCTGCTTATGCGCACTTCGGGTATGACTGCGACCAGAACCTCGTGATGGATACCGCCCTCACCGAGGCCATGCGTGAGCATCTCTTGGAGACCCTCTCACCGACCCAGGGAATGGTGCAGAAAGGCGAGAAGATCATCGGCAACGGAGAGATCGTTACGGAGCGTTCGTATCAGGTTCTGCAATCCCTCCGAAGAGCCTATGACGACGAAGAGATCGGTACCAAGCAACGCACCATCTCCATCCTCGGCGAGGCCATGCTCGTCATCCTTTTCCTCTGCCTTTTTGTGATCTACTTATACGTCTTCCGCGAGGCGTACCTGCGCTCCCTATCGACGGTCCTTTTCTTCTGCCTCCAGATGTTTATCGTCATCGGACTCGCGTGCCTTGCCTTGCGTTTCAACCTCTCTGTGTATATCATCCCCTTCGCGTGGGTGCCCATCTTAACGCGCGTCTTCTTTGACTCACGAACGGCGCTCTTCCTGCATTTCACCACCATCCTTATCACCTCCATCGTCGTGCCTGCGCCCGTGGAGTTCTTCTTCATCCAGATAGTGGTAGGAATGACGGCTGTCTCTTCGCTCTCAGATATGACGCGCCGCGCGCAGCTCACCCAAACGGCCGCGTGGATCCTGCTCTCGCAGGTGGTTGCCTATACCGCCATCACTTTTGCGCAGACAGACGCCTGGTCCTCTATCAACCTCTGGATGTACCTCTATTTCGCTATCTGCTGCCTCCTCACTATCGGTTGTTACGGACTGATTTACGCGTTCGAGAAAATCTTCCGTTTCATCTCCTCGATCACTCTGGTCGAGCTGACGGATATCAACTCCGACCTCTTGCACGCTCTCGCAGAGAAAGCCCCCGGCACTTTCCAGCACTCTATGCAGGTCTCTAACCTCGCAGCCGAGGCGGCAAAGACCATCGGCGCCAACGCGTTGCTCGTGCGTACGGGCGCCCTCTACCACGACATCGGAAAGATGACCGCCCCGCTCTACTATACCGAGAACCAGAACGGATCCGACAATCCCTTGCTGACGATGGACCCGCGTGACGCTGCACAAGTCGTCTTCGCTCATGTGACCGAAGGAGAACGCATTGCCCGCAAGAATCATCTGCCCGAAGTGGTCGTCAATTTCATCACAACCCACCACGGCACCTCCCTCGTGCGGTATTTCTATAACACCTACTGCAACACCCATCCCAAGGAGGACGTGGACGAGTCGCTCTTCCGTTATAAAGGTCCCAAACCTTCTACCAAAGAAGCGGCCATCCTCATGATGGCGGACGCTATCGAAGCCCGCTCACGAAGCCTTGAGGACTTCTCCGAAGCCTCTATTGCGAAAGCGGTAAACCAGATGATTGATGCCCAGATTGCGGATGGACAATTCGCCGAGACACCTCTCTCCTTCAAGGACGTAGAGGACATCCGGCGCGTCTTCACCACACGCCTCACCGCCATGAATCATCATCGTATATCATACCCGACATTAAACAAAAAATAGTTCGTCATTACGTCATTACGTAATTACGTGATTACGAGAAAAAATGATAAATTACCCCCTTTATCTCGCTCCCATGGAGGACGTCACCGATCCTGCCTTCCGTGCGCTATGTAAGCGCTACGGAGCCGATCGCGTCTATACGGAGTTCGTTAACGCCGATGCCCTCGTCCGTGACATAGCCTCGACAACCCGCAAGCTAACCATCTCCGATGCAGAGCGACCCGTGGCGATACAGATCTACGGACGTGAACCCGAAGCCATGCGCGACGCGGCCATCATCGTCGAGCAGGCGCACCCGGACTTCATCGACATCAATTTTGGCTGCCCTGTGAAGAAAGTGGCAGGAAAGGGTGCCGGAGCCGGACTCTTAAGGGACGTGCCCAAAATGCTTGAAATAGCCCGCGCAGTCGTTAACGCCGTCCATACGCCCGTCACCGCCAAAACCCGCCTCGGCTGGGATGAAAAAGACTTAATTCCAAGAGTTAACCCGCTGAATCTGAATAAGTCTGTCAGCGTAAGCGGTCTGTGCTCTGTCAGCGATAGCGGTCTGTCAGGCGAAGCTGGTCATAAATCGGTGTTTATTACCGATTTATCTCTTGCCCTTCAGGACTGCGGTATTACCGAACTCGCCATCCATGGCCGTACGCGTTCGCAGATGTATCGCGGCGAAGCAGACTGGACCCTCATCGGCGAAGTCAAGAATAACCCGCGCATACATATACCTATAATAGGGAACGGGGACGTGTGTACGCCCGAACGCGCGCGCGAGTGCTTCGACCGCTACGGAGTGGACGCCATCATGGTCGGTCGCGCCACCTTTGGTGCCCCATGGCTCTTCGCAGAAATAAAAGCCGCCTTGGATCCTTCTTTCCCTCCCTTGAGGGGAGGGGCAGGGTGGGGTTTCTCCATGTCCGACAAAGTTGCGGTCTTGAAAGAGCACGTCCTCGCCTCCATCGCCTGGTGCGGCAACGACGAGCGAAAAGGCATCCTCCATTCACGTCGGCATTTTGCCGCATCTCCGGTCTTTAAAGGCCTTGATAACTTCAAACAAACCCGCATCGCCCTCCTCCGTGCAGAGACCGTCGAAGAGGTCTTTGCCATCATGGACTCCATCGTCACCCAATGGGGTAATGGATAAATAATTGTTTTATATGTTTATGTCTTTTGCGCGCTTTACCCAGTAAAGGGGGCGGAGTTTGGTGGAAAAAACTATCTGTGTGCTTGCACGCAAGGAGTTTTTTACAACAAAGTACGCATAGAGCGTAGCTTAAGCGCGTAAAAGGTTTTTTAATGTTTTTTTCTTTTAATAAAATGCGTAAATTCTTTGACTCCAACGCCCTCTGGCTCTCGATG
>CALZRN010000118.1 GCA_945828585.1 uncultured Bacteroidales bacterium
CATTAAATTCTCCATTACTATTCTCTCTATATAACCCATTAAAACACGTATGGTTAAGAAAAATGAATAGTGCTGCACGTCTTACCCCTCTTGCCCTATGTTGATTGTATTCAGCTCTAATCCTATAATATAAATCACCTCGCTGTTCCATGGTCTCACAATCATAATACTGCTCTTGCAATTTTTTTAATGCAGTTATCAATAATTTAGGATCCCTTTGAATAATTCTGTAACACGATATCAAATCTACGTTAATATCGTTTATTATTATGCGATGTAAGTGCTCTTTGTATTTGTCCAAAAGGAAAAACAAAACAGCTCCTCCACCAACAAAAGGTTCAATATATGTAATATTTTGCTCATTCGTAAAATAAGTCGGAAGGCTAGAATCTATCTTCTTTAATAGATTAGCCTTACCACCTGCCCATTTTACAAAAGGTTTTGCTCTCATTTTCGTTCTTCTGTATTTCTACTTTTATGTTGCCGTTTATGGCGTGATTTTAGTCACACGTTTCTGCGTGATTTTTTTCCCGGTCATCTCTCGGTCGTGTCCCGGTCATCGGTCGGTGGATAATTCTTTGGCGGCTGCTAAGGATTTTTGTAATTGGCGCAGAAGAACCTCTTTGGATGGCAGTTCGGTCAGATATTGCGCCACACGGATACCCGATTTATCCAATTGCAGCAGGTTTATCTGTTCCTCGCTTCCTTCCGTACACAATAGTAATCCAAGCGGTGACTCTTCGCCCGGCTGCATCTCATTCTGCTCCAACCAACGCAAATACAACTCCATTTGACCTTTGTACTGCGCTTTGAAACGACCGAGTTTGAGGTCTATAGCTATCAAACGATGTAACTTGCGGTGATAGAATAGCAGATCCAGATAAAAGTCCTCGCCGTCAATGATCATTCGTTTCTGGCGCTCCACAAAAGTAAAGCCGTTGCCCAACTCCATGATAAACTGCTCCAGATGTGCGACTAGACTATCCTCCAGCGATTTCTCCGAGTACATGCCTTTGAGACCTGTGAACTCCAAGAAATACGGACTCTTGAATACCAAATCAGGCGACATCGTATCAGTCTCGCGCAGATTAGAAAGCTCTTGCTTGATTAGTTCTTCTGGCTTGGAGGCAATGGCTGTACGCTCATACAACATGCCGTCTATCTTGGCTTGTAGCGTTCTTACACTCCACATTTCATTAGCTGCCATAGTAAGATAGAACTCTCGTTGGAGTGCGTCCTTAATCGGCATAACTATCACAAAATGAGACCATGACAATTTTGACAACAGTGTTGACACAATTTGAAAATCGGGAAATTGCAGGGCAAATTGCATCATTCGACGGATGGTTCTCTCTTCAAATCCCTTCGTTCCGTACTCCTCTTGTAATTGTCGCGCCACCGTCGCGACAATTTGCTTGCCATATTCAGCACGCGCGTTATTCAGGACATCGCTATTGATACGATTGCCGAAATGCCAATACATCGCCGTCAACTCATAATTGGCGGTTGCTGCCACGCGCGAACGAGCAGAGTCGATGATCTGCCGCAAGTCATTGATGAGTTCCGCCGGGACTAATCCTATTTGTGTTATTTTCTCTATATCTGCCATGGTTTTATTTATCGGTTGATCGTGTTCACGGAGAACGAAAATTGTCGCGACACTGTTGTGACAATTTGGCCGCCAGTGGTGCGATAATTTGGTCACCAATGGTGACACAATTCCCCATTTTACAATTTCGGGCACAAAGGTACAATTTTTTTTTGATATATGCAAATTTATGAGGATGGAAAAATACGGGAAAGGGGATTTTCTCTAAAAATCAGCGGATGATATCCGACACAATGGACATAGAAACGGGATGACATCCCGCATAAAAAAAGAAGACTTATAAGCAAAAGGCAAGATATATTCCATTAATTTGCAGCCTTCAGGGTGGAGATGATGAAGCCGCGGAGAGTGGTGCAGA
This sequence comes from uncultured Bacteroidales bacterium, assembly GCA_945828585.1. GTDB lineage: Bacteria > Bacteroidota > Bacteroidia > Bacteroidales > Paludibacteraceae > Colicola. The sequence goes on from CALZRN010000118.1 coordinate 1,968, forward strand.
AATGGTTGTTCGGCTTGGGATTTTCGGGCGTCGGGGCATGGTGGCGGAAATGCTTGCGGTAGTCCGCATAACGCTTTTCCCACTCTGCACGCAGGGCAGGGTCTTTCAGAATGGCTGAGGCTTGTTTGACAGCCATGCCGAAGGTGGAACGTGTCGCTCCCTGTTCCGCTGAGGCTGTGCCGCGGAAAGGGTTGTCCAGAGCGTAAGCATGTGTTTGGCCGTTCCGCGTACGCAGAACGATACGGCTTTTCCGGCTCAGCTTGCCGCTGAACGAATCGAATTCAATACTGGGTGTGACTTTAGACATAGGGTAGTTGAATTGTATTGTTTAGTTGGTTATATCGTCCGTATATCCTCCGTATATCGTCCGTAAATAGTACGTAGATTGTGCGTAAATGTTACGACGGAGGAGGCTAATTGGGTGCAAAGGTACAATTTTTTTTTGATATATGCAAAATTATTTGCAATAATCATTCCGAAATAATACTGATGCGATAACTTTAAGAAAAAAACAGACAAAACACTTTTGAATGATTAAAAACTTTGTTTTTTGTGTCAATTACTGCTAAAAACTCCTTAAAAATATATTTTTAGATAGTTTTTACCACCAATTCCCCCAACTCTTCGAGTTAAATCATTCAAAAGACATAAACATAAACAACATATATTATTCAAATCGAAAAGTCCGAATATATTCATAAGTTGCTGAATATAAACAATATACATGGTAATTTACTTAAGTTGACGCATCAGTAGTAATCAGAGATTTTGAGTGAAGGAATGAAGGAATGATGGAATGAACGTTGAACGAATGAAGGGATGCCAAAAATGACGAGCCGGAGCCCGTCTGGAGGGAACTATTGTTCGCTGTTTGCGAACGGCGAACACTTGGACTTACGCCAGGATGTCTTTGTATTCGTCTGTGCGGGTGAGGAAGGCTTGGGCGTAAGAACAGACAGGGATGATCCGGCGGTTGTTGGCGCGTGCAAAATCCACTGCGGCAAGAACCATCTGACGGGCAATGCCGCGTCCTTCAAAGCCTTCAAAGACGCGGGTGTGGTCAATGATCATCCGCTCGGGAGTGGGGCGCTGGTACGTCATTTCGCCCACTTGCACGGGTTCGGGCTGCGCCTTGTTTGAGGGTTTGGCGGCAGAGCCGCCGGTTTGGGCTGCACCTTCTTCGGTGGCTTGCAGCCACGCCTCAAAAACGCCGTTCTTCTCGGTCTCTTTGTGTTGAATAGTTATCATAGTTTCTTTGTTTTAGCTGTCATTTACGTTCGCATCTCGTTCTTAGCCCTGAAGGGCACGATTCGTACGCATTACGGATGTTTTAGTAGGGTTTCCTTCCAGTTCCAGAAGTTTCTTTTTGATCTCTATGCCGTATTCGTAGCCGCCTAATTGGCCGTGTGCGGCGATGATGCGGTGGCAGGGGATGACAAGGGCAATAGGATTGGCTCCGACGGCTTGTCCGACCGCTTGTGCGGACTTGCAGCCGACCATCCGGGCTATCTCTCCGTAACTGACCGTCTTGCCATACGGAATAGTCACAAGAGCCTGCCAGACGCGCTGCTGAAAAGCTGTGCCTTTGGGTCGGACTATAATCCGTGCGACGTTCTTTTGGTTTAATGCGTCCTTTTTAAGCATTACGGCGTTCTCCGTCTGCTTGCCTGCAAAATAATCGTCCAGCCATCGGATTGCTTCATCAAAGATAGGGAGAGAAGAGCTTGCATGCGTGGGCATGAGGTGGAGGGCTTTCCCGATGCCGGAATCCCCGAACCGCAGACCGGTTAATGCTTCTCCGTCGCTCTCGATGACGATAGGGCCCAATGGCGAGTTATATGTTGCGGTATAGAGGGTCATAGAATATGCTAATTTACAAAGTAATAACAGTATAGCACTGCAAGGATAGCGGCGAGTTGGAGGATGAGGATGGCAGGGAGACCGAAGCGGAATTTGTTGTGCTTGGTCTTATGATGCCATATTTTCATGCCGAGGAGCGCCCCGATGCTTCCGCCGGCGACGGCTATCCAGAGCAAGCGTGCCTCGGTGACGCGCCATTTGTTGCGCTGCGCCTTCCATTTGTCGATGCCGTACAGGGAAAACGCGGCTACGTTTATCGCTGCGAGATAAATCAGTATGCCGTATAGAAAATAGGAGGTCATGCTAATGCTCGGGACGATTTGTGTGGTCTTCGTCGGCAGCGCACCAAGGAGTAGCCAATAGCGAGGATGAGCAGGCAAGCGATAGCGTCGCCTACGGGAGTGGGGTTAGGTATGACGCCGGTTCCGCCGCCGGGTCGGTTCAGACGGTTGATGGGTTGTTCTGCACCGATGGTGGCGTATTGGTAGGGAGTCTGTGCCAATCCTGCTCGGTCGCATTGGCTGAGGTACATGTCCGCTGTAAGGTACCCTATCGGGGCACTATCCCTGCTCGTCCCATCGTACATGCACGGGGTGGAGACCGCCACGCTGCCGCTGCGATAGGCAGAGGTAGAGGAAAAAACAAAGGGTATTATTGAAGCATCACTTTGCATATACGAACTCCTTTCGTGGTGGTGATATCTATAAGGTATGCTCCGGCTTGCAGTGGAAGGGTAGCGGTATGGGCATTCTTGACCAATAGGGATTGCACCATGCGCCCCGCGAAATCGTAGGCACAGACTTGCTGCATGGGGTAGTTACAGAGCAGGCTCACAGCTTGGTTACCATATATGAGTTGCACTTCTATGTCCGTTCCTGTGGCATCAGCATCGTTTATATCGGTGGGCACTTCGGGCTCTGTGGGTCGTTCGTCGCTCTCTTCCTGCGAGAGGAGGTAGTAGCGCAAGGTGTTGGCTTGCG
>CALZRN010000119.1 GCA_945828585.1 uncultured Bacteroidales bacterium
AAGCAAGTGAGAAAGGAAATACTAAAACAATAAGTATCAGTAAAAAAACATTCTTATTCTTCATCTTTTCTCTCTAAATCATAACGGAAACCCAGATACACTTTCCATCCGGTAGTAGGTCCGCAGACCATGGATGCATCAAAATCCGATCCGTAGGGAGCATCGGCGCCGATGATGGGCGACGACTGCCGGAAATTCGTCATGTTCTCTGCACCGAGGTATAAACTGCAGGTACGGAAATACTTGGTGATCTGCGCCATCAGTTGCGGATACCAAGTCAACTCCTTCGGCGTACCATACCCGCCTGCCAGATCGCCAAAAGCCACGAATCCATCGGGCATTCTGGACACGCCGTTAAACTGCGCCGTGACGTCAAACTGCCATTTCTTGAGCGGCGTCTGGTAACTTGTGGTGATGACGCCTTTGTAACGGTTGGTCAAGGCTTTAGGACGCAGTTCATACCGATTGGTTGCGGCATTGAAAGTAGTCTGCTCAATATCCGTCCAACGGAACGCCGCCGTCCATGTCCATCCCCGAAGGACCTCTATAGAAGCCTCTACCTGCGCACTATGGGCAAAGGATTTGGCGCCCGGTATATCCGATTGATTATAGATATAAACGGAGTGCTTGTCCTGATCCATATCCACGATAAGGGAGTTGATAAAATGCGTGTAATAATATTCCGCAGAGAGTTGTAACTGCTTGCTGCCCATCGGAATATAGAAGGTGGTAGAGAGACCCGTATTGACCGCGCGTTCCTGCTGAATATCAGCCGTTACGTGCAATACTCGGCTTGACGGCAGAATAAACGCATTGTCCGAGATTGTATTCGGGCTACGATAGCCCATGCCGGCACTCGCCCGCAGCGTCCACCATTCGAAGGGGGTATAGCGTACATTCATACGAGGGGTAACAAAGAAACCGTACCGCGTAGAATAATCCGCACGAATACCTGCCACCAACGAAAGACTCTCCGCGTACTTATAGCTATATTCAGCAAAGATTCCGGGGGTCAGTTCCTGACGTCCCAAATCCATCAAACCGGTTACGGGCATATTGACCGCCTCGTTGTATTTGTCGTAATTGAGGGATAAACCGGTACTCAAGCGATGGTCATTATCCATCAGTCCACCCCCCTCAAAATTCAATTGGCAAATAGCATTGAGGTAAGCGTTCAGTTGATTTGCTTTCCACGTACGGATACCGTATTGGTTATTGAGATCGTGATAGGAAACGGCCGTAATCACTGCGACTGACGACCCGCTCTCCTCATCAAAGACATATCCGTTCTTGATGAATCCGTCCACACGCCAAGTATTGAGGTTAATATGGTACGGATTAGCGATGGAATCGGCCATTTGTCCACCTCTGCGGCGGTCATAAAGCCCGCGCACAAAGGCCTGAAACGTATAATCGCCTTGCTTGTAGAACCATCGGTTAGCGAGGTTCGCATTTTGGGTAAGGGGCATATCCACGAAAGAATCGTGGTTCTCATCCATCGGCATGAAATTCTGGCCATAATGCGCCATCAGACCGGTGTACAGCGACTGATGATGGCAATGCTCTCCCTCCTCGTGATGGTGCTCATGTTCCTCTTCCTCATCGTCCTTGAGCGGAATCTTCCATCCTCCCATGATATTGGCTTCCGCCATCAGTTCGGAATTGAACATCAGATTGAGAGAGAAGGGGTTCTGGGTTTGAGGTTTGAGCAGTTCCACATTGATCTGGCCGGAAGTGGCTTCATAGCCGTTGATCACAGAGGAGGTTCCTTTACTGACCTGAATAGAACTCATCCACGGACCGGGAATATACTCTAACCCGAAATTCTGCGCCAGACCACGCACGGCAGGCGTATTCTCCTGAATCAACTGAACATACGTGCCGCTCAATCCAAGCAGACGGATTTGCTTAGCGCCGGTCGCCGCATCCGAATAGGCTACATCCACCGAAGCATTTGTCTCAAACGCCTCGGAGAGATTACAACAAGCGGCACGACATAACTCCTCCGTACCGATGGTCTGTGTATCGAAAGCAGAAGTACGACTTTTGATCACGCCCATTTTTCGCTCGGTGATTGTCACTTCGTCCAAGACGGTCTCATCAATGAGCACGATCGTCAGAGGCTGACGATTCAAGACCGTGATCGTATCATTATGGCAACCCACAAAAGAAGCCACCAGACGATTGGTTCCTTTGACCGGCATGATCGTAAACTCACCGTTGAAGTTCGTCGCTACGCCTACCGTTGTTTCTGCCCAATATATATTGGCTCCTATCAACGGTTCACCATGATCGTCCAATACCACGCCGCTAATTTGCGCGCGCAACCCACATATCCCGATTAGAAGGGATATATATAACAAACAATACCTTTGCATCTTCATTTTTTCAAAATCGGGTGCAAAGGTACTGCTTTTTTTTGAATTACGCAATACCTAATAGTAGGTATTTTGCTTATTCAGTGCTATATCACTCTTCCTCAGACTGCGTAGCAGTGTAAGCAGCAAGGAGTTTCTCCTGAACATCTGCCGGAACGAGTTGGTAGCTGTTGAACGCCATTGTGAAGGTAGCACGTCCGCCGGTGAGAGAGCTGAGGGTCGTGGAGTACGACGAGAGCTCTTTCAAAGGCACTTGCGCTTTAAGACGGGTGAACGATTTCTCGGTCTCCATACCCATTACCATACCGCGACGGCCGTTGATATCGGACATGACATCGCCCATGATCTCCGACGGCACGAATACCTCGAGGTCGTAAACCGGCTCAAGGACTTTCGGGTTCGCCTCTTTGAAGGCCTGCGCAAAGGCGTTACGTCCTGCCAGACGGAAGGAGATTTCATTCGAATCAACCGGGTGCATCTTACCATCATAGATAATGACGCGTACGTCACGAGCATAGGAACCGGTCAACGGACCTTGCTCCATACGATCCATGATACCCTTTACGATAGCCGGGATGAAGCGTGCATCGATAGCACCGCCGACGATGGAGTTGACAATGATCAGTTTACCACCCCACTCAAGGTTGATCTCTTGTTGGTCTTTGACAGAGATCTTATACTCCTGATTACCAAACTTATAGGTCTCCTTAACCGGCATGCCTTCCTCATACGGCTCCACGATCAGGTGAACCTCACCGAACTGACCGGCACCACCGGATTGTTTCTTATGACGGTAGTCGGCACGAGCAGCTTTGGTGATCGTCTCGCGATACGGAATCTTCGGCTCGCTGAACTCAATCGGCATCTTATCGTTGTTCTCCAGACGCCATTTGAGGGTACGGAGGTGGAACTCACCCTGACCGGAAACAATCATCTGGCGGAGTTCTTTCGATTGCTCTACCACCCACGTCGGATCCTCCTCGTGCATACGGGTCAGAAGCGCTGCGAGTTTCTCTGCATCGCTCTCGGTCACCGGCTTGATAGCGCGGCGGTAACGCGGCTGCGGGTAAACGATCGGAGCATATTGGTTGTCGCACTCCTTTGCATTGAGGGTGTTTCCCGTACGGGTATCTTTCAGCTTCACGGTTGCACCAATGTCACCGGCTGCGAGTTCATCTACAGCAGTACGGATAGAACCGGCTACGCTGTACAACTGTGAGATACGCTCTTTCGATCCACGCTCCATATTTACCAAGTCGTCGCCGTTATGTACGGTACCTTGCATTACGCGGAAATAGTTCACCTCACCGATATGCGGTTCTACAGAGGTCTTGAAGACATAAAGGCTGGTCGGTGCAGAAGCATCCGGGCTGATCTTCTTGCCATCTACGGTCGGATAGCTGAACTGAGAAGGAGACGGTGCCATACCGTTCAGGAAGTCCATCAAACGACGAACACCCATATCTTTTAGACCCGAACAGCAGATTACCGGATACATCGAACCGTCTGCATAAACGGATTTCAAACCCTGCATGATCTCCTCATCCGTCAGGCCTTCGCTTAAGAACTTATCCAACAGCGTCTCATCTGCCTCGGCAGCCTGCTCTTGCAGCGCCTGACGCATTTCCTCAACGCGGTCCGCATACTCCGCAGGAATCTCTTTCAGTTCAGGAGCACCACCCTCTTCTTTCCATACAAGCATCTTGCCTTTCAGCACGTCGATAGCCGCATTGAAGCCTGCGCCGGCATTTACCGGGAACTGAATGAGGGTACACTTATTGCCAAAGTTCTCCTTTAATTGCGCGTACGTGCGCTCAAAATCTGCGTTCTCATGGTCGCATTTGTTGATTACAAAAGCCAGCGGCTTGTGGGCTTTCTCCACGAGGCGGAAGTTATTCTGGGTTCCAACCTCAACACCGCCATTAGCGGAAAGTACAATGAGCGCCGAACCGCACATCTGCAAAGCAGCCACGGTACCGCCGCAGAAGTCATCCGAACCTGCGCAGTCGATGATATTCAGTTTCTTCCCCTCAAATTCAATGTTACAAACCGTAGAGAAGACGGAATAACCGTACTCTTTCTCTACCGGGAAATAATCGCACACGGTAGACTGCGCATCAATTGTACCGCGGCGTTTGATCACCCCGCTCTCGAACAACATCGACTCCATGAGGGTCGTTTTACCAGATCCGCTGCCGCCCAACATAGCGACATTCTTGATCTCATTTGCTTGATAAACTTTAGCCATAATTGTGTTATTTAAGGTATTTTTGTAAAGTCAGCATTACAATTTGGGCGCAAAGGTACAAAAAAAATATTATATATGCAAACAATTCGTTAATTTTTGCAAAAAAATTTGCTTATCTAAGTTTTTTTATGTACCTTTGCAGCAAATTTAGTCATGAAGATCGCATTTAC
>CALZRN010000120.1 GCA_945828585.1 uncultured Bacteroidales bacterium
GAGATGTTAAATCGGCTGCAAAGATAATAAAAATAATTTAAATATACAATGAAAAAGACAATCATCTTGCTTGCATGGACAATGACTGCGCTTACTGCCTACGCGCAGACCTATCTCATTGAAGCACTCAAACCTACGGAAGAAAATCGCATCAAAATCATCTCTTCCAAAGTGGGGTTGAATGATTTTGACGCCCAGCGTATTGCGCATATCTATCATGTCAACACTACGCTGGTCATCCGGGGTGCGGCACACGGGCTCATCGGTTCCGACGACCACGGATATGTGACCTACAACCTCAAGGGGAAGTACTCCAAACTCACTTTCTGGTTAGGCCCCACTTCGCGTGCAGGCGGCACTACCGCCAAAACGCTGCTTACTATTACGGCGGACGGCAAGCGGATATTTGACCGGCCCGTCTTCAATTACGACCCGCCACAATTCGTCACGATAGATGTCAAGGGCGTGGACGAGTTGAAAATGAAGGCGCTCGTAGGCGAATTGGATATCGCAATTGCCTATGCACAACTATGGAAAGAAGGAGCGAATATAGTCCAACCAAAACTGCCGGTCTCCTATCCCCAAGGCAAACTCAAACTCGTGGAACAACTTATCCCTTATTATACAAACGGAGCTATCAATCCTATCCAACCGAAGGACAAAGCGCCTGGATCACTCGAGGAATATCCGAATACCGAAGAGAGTGTCAGTATGGCGCGCCATAAATTCACAAGCGGACTCATGTTCACTTCCGACCAGAAACTCATCGGCAATCCGTCCTACTACTCGTATTTCTGGTTAGGCAAAAGATACGACAAACTGTCCTTTATCGTCGGACCGCGTGACAACCAGAGCTCCAACACCTCCGCTTGGCTTGTTGTCTATGGAGATAAGAAAAAAATCCTCTATGAAGAGATAGTCCGCCAGACGGATTTGCCAAGGCAAGTCGTCATCGATGTAGCAGGACAAGAGGCTGTCGCTTTCTCGTGCGAGCTGCGCTCAAGCGACTTCCTCGGATCAATCACCTTCGGAGCGGTGGACATATACGCTTATCCCAAAGGAGATACCTCCGTTCCGCAAGAGGGACTGGCTAATATCAATAAAGAACAGGTCGCCAAACTTAAATCGCCTGCTTCTCTCATGACGAATATCCTGCCGTACTCCGTAAGAGGCGTCGCGAAAGCCAAAAACACTCTCTTCACCGGAGAGTCGTCCTATATCACCTTCTCTATGGGTGGTGAGAAATTTTCCGAGGGACTTATCCTCGCCTCGGGAGCTACATTATTCGACGATAATATCGACGCTTACGCTACCTTCGACCTCGCAGGAGAATTTGACTATATCTCATTCTATGCCGGCATGCTCACCAACAGACGCGTGCTCGAAGACGACAGACTCCGTATCTATGCTGACAACAAACTCGTCTTTGACACCGTTATCCATTGTACCGAGCCTAACAAGTACTTCGAGGTGCCTGTCTATAAATGCCGCTCGCTTCGGTTCGCCAAACCCGGTAACAAGAAACAAAAACAATGTTTCATTGGTGTGGGAGATATAGCTCTCTACCGCGGCAAACCGGTCAAGAACGACCTTTTCTATCACGAATATCCTGACTTCCCGGAGGAAGCAGACCTCATTGACCTCTGCCAGCGACCGTATTTCCACTACGTGGGACGGTATCTCTCCTCACTCACCAACTTCGATTTCAACGACTGCTTCAAACCCGGCGGCACCAAACGGGACTGCTTCAATATGAAAGACGGTTCTCAAATCTGCAAAGGCGTCATGCTTGAAGCAAACGTGCCGCTCGCGTTCGAGGATATTACCATGACAGACGCAGCCATCATGTTCCTCGTTGGAGCGGGATCAGCGCTCAGCCAGAGCGATATGGCAGCTTATACAGGAACCACTGCAGGTGCAGGGCTGGCAGGAGACTTGGCTGTTCTCAAACTCATCAATCCCGACAACAAAGGGCAAGCATCTGTAGTCGCCTTCAATCCTTACGGAGAATACCAAAGCTGCACCTTCTCTATCGCCAACAAAGCGGAGTACTGGGACGAAGTGGACAAACTTGTTAACCTCGGCGAACGCAAAGACCATCCGTTCCGCCTCAATGTCATCGCCGACCAGCGCCTGGTCAAGCAGATCGAACTGACCAACCGCATGGAGCCGCAGACCATTACCGTACCTATTCACAACTGCCACTCGCTCGTCTTCTGGCTCGAACCCGGAGACACCCGTTCCGGCCAGTTCGTGCTCTATGACATGACCGTCAGCAAGAAACCCTATACGCCCGCCAAACAATGCTGGGAGGTGACGTTCACGCAAGACGGCGCGGCGCAGACTGTCTATGGCTGGCTCACCGAGCAGGAACTTCTGGAGAACATCGCCGAGATGCGCGCTGACTCATCCATCAGCAATATATCCTACCGTCCTGCCAAGGCTGATGACCGCGACGGATGCGAGAAACTGTTTGATAGTGCGAAAGAGTAATATCTCATGAAGATTTTGAAACCCATAGAACACCTCCCGCTGGAGGATTATCTCGACCTTGAGGCGGAGATGGTGAAGAACGTGCAGGAGCCGGTGTTCTTCACCTGGATCGTCGCTCCTACCGTCATTTACGGACGCCACCAGATACGCTCTCAGGAGGTCAATGACGCCTACTGCGCTACCCACGGCGTGCGTGTCGTGCAGCGCAAGAGCGGAGGCGGATGCGTCTATGCCGATGCTGGAAACCTCATGGTCTCCTATATCGACCCGTCCACCCGCTCGCAGGAGGTCTTCGGGACATTCCTGCAATACCTTGCTTCCGCTCTGCGCAAACTGGGCTACGAGGCGGTCACCACGGCGCATAATGACATACTCGTGGCAGACCGCAAGGTAGCCGGCACCGCCTGTTATACCACCCCCACCGGCACCGTCGTCCACGCCTCCATGCTCTATGACGTCAACCTCGACGCGCTGGAGCAGGCGATCACGCCTTCAGAGGCGAAGTTAGCCAAACATGCCGTCGCCTCCGTCCGCCAGCGTGTCCGCAACCTCAGAGCGATAACCGACCTCGGTGATATAGACACCTTCCGGCAACTCATCGAAGAGGCAATGCTCTAAATTCCTATAAAAATGACGTGCGCCCTTGCGTATGTCATTTTTTTTTCGTACCTTTGCACTCAAATTCGTAACTCGTAATTCGTTTAACCCTCGGCATACATGCCGAGCAACCCTAATTCGTAATTCGTAATTCATCTATATGGAAATCTCCTTACGTGCCCAATCCATGCCGGAATCGCCGATCCGTAAGTTGGCGAAGTACGCAGATACTGCTAAGTTAGCCGGTGTCCACGTCTATCATCTGAATATCGGTCAGCCGGATATCAAGACCCCTCCGCAGGCGCTCGAAGCCGTGCGTAACTACTCGACGGACATCCTCGAGTACTCGCCTTCACAGGGTCTCAAGTCGCTCCGTACGAAGATGGTCAGCTACTACGCCGAGTACGGTATCGACCTCTCCCCAGACGAGATCATCATCACCGCCGGCGGTTCGGAAGCGATTATGTTTGCGTACATGAGTTGTTTGAACCCGGGCGATGAGATCATCGTCACCGACCCCTCGTACGCGAACTATATGGCGTTTGCTATCTCTGCAGGAGCCGTCGTCAAGTCCGTCAAGACAGATATTAAGAACGGCTTCAAGTTGCCGCCGGTGGAGGAGTTTGAGAAGCAGATCACGACGAAGACGCGCGCGATCCTTATATGTAACCCTAATAACCCCACGGGATACCTCTATACCAAGCAGGAGATGCGGCAGATACGCGACCTCGTGAAGAAATACGACCTCTATCTCATCTCCGATGAGGTTTATCGCGAGTTTATCTATACCAAGTCGCCGTATATCTCTGCCTGCCACCTTGAGGGCATTGAGGAGAACGTCGTGCTCGTGGACTCCGTCTCGAAGCGTTACTCCGAGTGCGGTATCCGTATCGGCGCGCTCATCACGAAGAACAAAGCCGTCCGTGAGTCGGTAATGAAGTTCTGTCAGGCGCGTCTCTCGCCCCCTCTCTTCGGTCAGGTCGTTGCAGAGGCTTCCCTCTCCACCCCCGAGGAGTACATGCAGGAGGTCTATGACGAGTACCTCACGCGCCGTAACTTCCTCATCGACCAGCTCAACCAGATACCCGGAGTCTTTGCACCCGCGCCGACAGGGGCTTTCTACGTCATGGTAGAGCTACCGGTGGACGACGTGGAGAAGTTCTGTAAGTGGTGCCTCACGGACTTTACTTATGAAGGCGCTACAATCATGATGGCGCCGGGAACGGGTTTCTATACCAACCCCGAAGACGGACGTCATCAGGTTCGCATGGCGTACGTTCTCAATAAGGAAGATCTGGGCAAAGCGATGATCGTCCTCCGCAAAGCCCTTGAAGCCTATAACGCGTGATAGTATCCTTTTGGCTCCTGATCTTTATTAAGCTTATGCTAATTGGCTTTGGACGACTTGTGCCACCATCTTTCCGTCTGCATTGGGCAGCGCGGTTTTGATTGCTTTGACAAAGAGTCCCATGTTTTTCTTTTCCGCAGTCCAACCGTTGGCTTCTTTGGCTTGGTCGAAGGCACGAACGATGTCTTCTTCGGACGCTGCTTTCGGCAGGAAAGTCTCCAAGACGTTTATCTGGGCTTGCTCAGCATCAGCTAACTCTTTACGG
>CALZRN010000121.1 GCA_945828585.1 uncultured Bacteroidales bacterium
TTTTTCCGCGTCCGGCATCCAGTTAAAGAACGCAGGGAAAGCGTTGGGGACTACCACTTGGACGGATTGAGAATGGTCCGTTGCGGGTAGATTTTTCAGCCAATGATATAGCGCGAGCGCGGATCCCATCGCATCGCCGTCTGGCGCCATGTGGGTGGTAATAACTATATGTTTCGCCTGCGCGATATATTCATGCGCTTGAGCGAGTTGTTCGAAGGGCAGTTCGATCTTCATATCTCATCAAATTAGGGTGCAAATTTACTACATTTTCTTCAATTGCGCAAGAAAAAGTAAAAAATTTTGCATTTTTTTATAAAAAAATTTGTCTATGTAAAAAAAAAGCAGTACCTTTGCACGCTTTTTCGTGTAAATATGCGGAAAAATGCTTGGGTTTTGAAAAATAAATAAAATATATACTACAATGTCAAAGATTTGTCAAATTACAGGCAAGAAAGCCATGGGCGGCTGCAATGTCTCGCACTCGAAGCGCCATACAAAGCGCACTTTCGATGTGAACCTCTTCCGCCGCAAGTTCTACTGGGTAGAACAGGATGTATGGATCGAGCTGAACGTGAGTGCAGCTGGTCTGAGAACTATTAACAAGATCGGTCTCGACAACGCGCTGAAACAGGCTGCGGAGAAGGGCTATCTCAATTAACGAAAGGAACTGAACAATGGCAAAGAAATCAAAAGAAGCACGAGTTCAAGTTATCCTCGAGTGCACAGAGCAGAAAGCGAGTGGTGTTCCCGGTATGAGCCGTTATATCACGACCAAAAACCGCAAAAACACCCCGGATCGCTTGGAATTGATGAAGTACAACCCGTATTTGAAAAAATACACGCTTCACAAGGAAATCAAGTAATTAACCCCTAATTAGAAAGGCTTAGAACTATGGCAAAGAAAGCGGTCGCAACCCTTCAAACCGGTAACTCCGGACGCGCGCACTCTAAGTGCATCAAGATGGTTAAGTCGCCGAAAACAGGGGCTTACATCTTCCAAGAGGAAATCGTCCTCAATGAGAAAGTGAACGAGTTCTTCAAGTAAGAAAATGAAGTAATTTTCAGGAAAAAATGACATACAATTTGCGTATGTCATTTTTTTTTTGTATCTTTGCACTCGCGTTTCCAAATGAACAAAATGGTAAACGGATAAATCGTAAAAAGTATCATGTTAGGCATCATTATTAATCCGAAATCGGGAAAGAAAGCGTTTCGCGCGCAGCGTATATATTTATGGAAACTTTTGCGCAAGCGACATCAGCCGTTTGCCTATCGCGTGACGAAATACGCGGGTCATGCTATTGAGTTGGCGCGGGAGTTGGTGGAGAAAGGCTACGATGAGATCCTCGTTCTCGGCGGCGATGGGACGCTCAGCGAGGCGGTGAACGGCATCATGCGTGCGGAGATAAGCGCGGAGCAAAGGGCTACTATCCGGTTGGGACTCATGCCTCGCGGAACCGGCAACGACTGGGCGCGGTATTGGTCGCTGACCAAGAACCATAAGGAGTCTCTCCGGCGATTCTTCGAGGGCGAGGGACAACCGATAGATATCGGTTGCGTCACCTATTGGCGTAACGGCATTGCCCACCATCGCTATTTCATCAACTCGGTTGGTTTTGGCGTTGATCCTCTCTGTTGCAAGATAGCCGAGACGCTGAAATACTACCTGGGTTCCCACCACGTCAATTATCTCTTCGGTCTCATCGCCGCAATCATCCGGCACAAGGCGCAGCACATGATTCTGACGGTCGATGGACAACAGGCGGTGGACGATCTGCTCTTCACCATGAACGTCGGTAACGGACCTTTCTCCGGCGGCGGCATCAAGCAGAACCCCGAAGCCGATCCCACCGATGGAGTCTTCCACACGATGTTTGTCAAGACACCCACTTTCCGCCAGATCATCGAGGCGCTTCCGAAGCTCTATAACGGCCGCTTGACGGAGCTGCCCTTCGTCTATCCCATCTGCGGAAAAGAGATCGAGATCGCCTATCGCAAACATATCCTCTTTGAGGCGGACGGTATTTTGGAAAATATCATCGGCCCCTGCAAAGTGACTTGTATCCATAACGCCATTCAGTTCCGATCATGATTCAGCAGCAAGGCAGCAACCGGGTGTATTCCCGTGTGACGGATGAGCAAGGCCGCTCCCTCATCCGTGTGGAAGGCACGAACCGCGATGAGAACCGTGCCTTCATCTATATGGCGCGGCATTTTCACAAACTGGGTCTGCCTGTTCCCGAACTCCATTCCGTCAGCGACGATGAGATGACTTATACCCAGGAGGATCTGGGCGATACGCTCCTTTTCGACGCCATCAAAAATGGTCGTGAGACAGGCACTTTCAACGAGACCGAGCGCACCTTATTAGAACGCACGTTACGCGCGCTCGCGCATATACAGGTGGAGGGCGCAAAAGATTTCGACTGGAGTATCTGTTTCCCGGTGCCCGAAATGGACGAACGTGCCATCCGATGGGACCTCAATTATTTCAAGTACTGCTTCCTCAAAGGAACCAAGATCGAGTTCTCCGAACCGCAGTTAGAGGATGATTTCGATAAATTAGTCTTTAATCTTTTAGCGAGAGAATCGAGCGGTCTTTCGACTTTCGACTTTCGACTTTCCTCTTTCCTCTACCGCGATTTCCAGAGCCGCAATGTGATGATTAAAGACGGCAACCCCTACTTCATTGATTTTCAGGGCGGACGCAAAGGCCCGACGCAGTATGACGTAGCCTCTTTCCTCTGGCAGGCAAAAGCGAATATCCCTGCCTCTCTCCGCGAAGAACTGATAGACGCCTATCTGGACGAATTATTTTCTGTGCTCTGCCAGCAAAGCGGTCTTTGTTCTGACTTCAACATGAAAGAGGGCACCACAGCGTGCAGCAAAGCGCTCTTCCAATCGGAGTGGCGCGCGGCACTCCCGCATTTCGTCCTCCTGCGCACGCTGCAGGTCCTCGGCGCGTACGGCTACAGAGGATATTTTGAGCGCAAACCCCATTTCCTGGAGTCCATTCCCAACGCCCTGAAAAACCTTGAAGAGATTTTTACCCAAAACCCGGAATTGCAGCAAGAATATCCGACACTCTTCTTACTCTCCAAATACCTTACTCGAACGACGGTCAACCGACGGTCAACCGACGGTCAAAGCCAATGTCCAGCCCTTGTAGTTACCATTTATTCTTTCTCCTTCAAGCGCGGGATCCCTGCGGATGAGTCCGGAAACGGCGGCGGGTATGTCTTCGATTGCCGCAGTACCCACAACCCCGGTAAATACGACGAATACAAGGCTCTCACGGGTCTCGATCAGCCGGTGATAGATTTCTTGGAGAAGGACGGAGAGATACTGACGTTCCTCAATTCCGTGTACGCCTTGGTAGATCATCATGTGGAGCGGTTCCTCGAGCGTGGTTTTGACCATCTGCAGGTCGCTTTCGGTTGTACCGGAGGTCAGCATCGCTCTGTCTATTGCGCCGAACATTTGGCGGCACACCTCAAAGAGAAATACAACGTTCAGATCGAACTCATCCATCGCGAACGTGCTATTACCAAAACTTTTTAGTCTTTAATCTTTTAGCGAAGCGGTCTTTATTCTTTGAGTGAGCACCGCGAACGGTCTATTTATGAATGCCTTGATTTTTGCAGCAGGCTTGGGCACACGCCTCAAACCGCTTACCGATACGATGCCGAAGGCTTTAGTTCCCTTAGCCGGCAAACCTCTCCTGCAATGGCAGGTGGAGAAACTGCGTGATGCCGGAATCACGGATATCACCGTCAACGTGCATCATTTCCCGGATATGATCATCGATACCATCCGTCGCAATAACGGATGGGGATGTACTATCTCCATCTCCGACGAACGCGATTGTCTCTTGGACACCGGAGGAGGACTCAAGAAAGTCAAATCTGAAATCCTAAATGCGCCCATTCTCGCCTGCAACGTAGATATCCTTTCGAATATCGATATACGCGCATTGATTGCGCTGTATGAGCAAACGGGTGTTTCCCAGTTGGTGGTCTCCGAACGTCAGACCCAGCGCTATCTGCTCTTTGACGAGCAGAATCTTCTTCGCGGTTGGACGAATATCGCTACCGGTGAATGTAAGCCCGCATCAATCCATCCATCCATCATTCCATCATTCCGAAGGTTGGCTTTCTCCGGCATGCAGATCTTGGCACCGGAGGTCTTAATGCGCCTGGATGAGATGGAGAAGGAGAAATTCTCGCTGATTGATTTCTATCTGCATCTCTGCGAACAAAACTCTACGCCGTCCGCCATACGCCATACACCCTTACAGGCCTATGTCCCGAAGGACTACAAAATGATGGATGTGGGTAAAATTGACCAGATTCAAGAGGCAGAAAGCTTTGCAGAAAGCCTATAACTATAAAAAAGAGACGCGGTTGCGTCTCTTTTTGTGTCCCCCGAGAGGCTCGGAAATTGCGTAAGTCGCAATAATCGTTCGAGCAAAGCGAGATAAGAACTCGAGAAGTTTGAGCCCTCGGCACAAAAAAAGGTGCTTATTGCACCTTTTGTGTCCCCCGAGAGGCTCGAACTCTCGACCCACTGATTAAGAGTCAGTTGC
>CALZRN010000122.1 GCA_945828585.1 uncultured Bacteroidales bacterium
AGATTATTTCGGAGAATTGCCCTACTCCGAGCGGAATTTTAGAGACGCAAGAGATAAAAAGTAATTGCCGAAAACTTCCGAGAAAAATTTCCGATAATTTCCGAAAATAAAAAAGTTATTTCCGTTTATTGCCGAAATGCAGTCACCATTTGAGTGGCTGCTTTTTTTGTTGTACTTTTGCAGCGTCTTTCGAGATGAGAGACACGTAAACAATATTATTAACACGCGAAAAGTTTGGCGGGCTTGGGTACCCACGAATGCATTCACCATCAGGCTTCAGCACAAAATTTTCGCAACAATGAAAAAGAATTTGCATTTATGCGTAGATCTGACTACGCTGATGAAGCAAGGTGACTTGCAAGTGATGGACAGCCGTAAAGGAACACTCTTCCGCAACGAGGAAGACAAGTTCACCTTTACCGAACGCGGAGCACGACCTCACGAAATCCATCCCGAACTCCATTGGCGAGTGCTGGACAAATGCCGTTACGGCAAAGTCTCTGCCAATGCCAACCACATCAAACTGGAGTTGTATATCCCGCATGAGGATTACGCTACCGGTCGCGAACTGGCGGACATCCTTGCGCAGCAGGTCGAGCAGATGGGCGACAACCTCTGTGAGATGGATCTGTCGAAAGTGGTAGAAGCCATCCGTGCACTCAGAAAGGAGGCATCATGTTAATCATTGCCCTTCGGAAAGGTGGTAGTCCGTGCAGCACGGACTGCCCCTTCTACACCGAGACAGGAAAGGTGACCGGTGTACGTGGCGTACCTCTCAAGACCCATTGCCGCATGACCATGAACCCGTGGATGGCAGATTGTGACATCTACAACGTCCGGTGCATCGACAAACTCGAAGTCACCGAGGAGCAATGGAAAGCGATGCAACGCGCCGTGCACAAACGTGCAATCCGCCAACGCAAACTCTATCCCGAAGACCATGCCGAGATTCACGCCGTCGGTTGTGAATGGACCCGGTCGAGAGGCTCGACACCCAGCCAGCCATGCGGCGACAAAGGTAAATGGAACGCTGAGAAAAGTAAAACGGCGAATTAGGCTAATTAAAGGAATTTTAAGGTCAAAAATTATCAAAAATTAAGGAAAATTATATTATGATTTGTTATCAAGACAAAGTGAATGCGGGTGTACCGCAATTATGTACAAAAGAGAAATGGGGCGAGCTGATTGATAGTCCCGAAGTAAAGAAAATCTGTGATCGTATCGCTGCGCTCGACCCAACTGCCGAGGACTACAACGACCGCAAGCAAGCGCTCAAGCGTCGCCTGCCGATTATCATTCCGCACGCCGCCTCTTTCAAGAACGGCAAACGCGTGAGTACGGATGCTATCCCATCCGGTCTCGCTATGCTCGACGTGGATCATGTGGAGAAGCCGCGTGAGTGGTGGAACAGCCGGATTCAATCCGGCACAACAGAAGAAAGCCTCAAAGCGGAGGGGATATTCCTGATTGCAATAACGGCAAGCGGACATGGGCTGCGAGTGATCGGGAAGAGAGAACAGGGAGAGAGCATTGAGGCGGCACAGATGCGGATGGCACAGGTACTCGGGATCAAGGAGTACGACGCGGTGACGAAAGATTTGGCGCGGGCAAGCTATGTGGTGCCGAGAGAGTATATACTCTATGAAGACAGGGAGGGATTGTTCTCTACGTCCGCATATAATGCGGACACAATGAACGAAGAGAGCGGGCGATTCAATCGCCCTGCAAAAGAAGAAAGATTGGCACTACCGGCACATATTCCAACAGGCGAAGCCGGTCTTTGCTACCGCGGCATCCCGTATGCCGACATCATCAACCAGCTCCTCATCTCCACCGGCAACTGTGGCGGAGCCGTCCAAGGCGAGCGCAACACGGTCTATTTCTCCCTTGCGGTCTATATGCGCTATATCTGCGATTTCAATCCCGAACTCTTGCTCCAAATCCTCCCGGACTTCGGTCTCTCCGAGCAAGAACGCCGCCAAGCTATCTCCTCTGCCATCGGTCGTCCGCGCAAGTCCGAATTGCCGGTTGTGGTACAAGGTGCTATCGCTATCTGCGAGCGAGAATTGGAAGTACAAAGTGACAAAGTACCAAGTACAAAGGAAAAATCCACCTTACTGCCCCTGCCCGAACTGCCACGACTGCTCAAACTCGTCTGCCGTCGTCTTCCCGAAGACTACCGTCCGGCTATGATTATTGCTTCGCTTCCTGTCCTCGGCACATTGGCAACCCGCATCCGTTTCGAGTACCTCGACCGTCAAGAGCAATCGCTGTCGTTCTTCTCCTGTATCACGGCACCGGCAGCATCAGGTAAATCCTTTATCCGCAAACCGCTTGATCTCCTGCTCACGCCCATCAACGAGCAAGACGCGATAGAGCGCGAGAAAGAGCAAGCTTACAAGGAAAAACTCCGCGCCTCGAAGAACAGCAAGAACCAACCGGAGGATCCGCACGCTTGTCCGCGCAACAACGGTGTGGCAATCTCCATCGCCAAACTGCTCCAACTGCTGACGTATGCCGAAGGCAAACACCTCATCGGCATAGGCGAAGAAATGGATACACTCGTCAAGTCCGAACGAGCCGGTGTTTGGTCGCAGAAAAGCGATATCTACCGTCTGGCCTTTGATAACGCGGAATACGGTCAAGCCTACATGTCCGATGCCTCATTTAATGCCCATATCAAGGTCTATTACAACCTGTTATTAACCGGCACGCCCAACTCCATGAAGCGGTTTTTCAAAGATCTCGAAAACGGTCTTGCCACGCGTGTCTGCTTCGCCCAATTGCCCGACACATCATTCACGGAGATCCCCGTTTTTGCGCCGTACACCGAAGCCGAGCGCGCCGAGATCATCCGCTGGGCTCGCCAACTGGACGCAGAGCAAGGAACACTCATTTGTCCGCAACTGAATGAGACGATAGCCAAATGGCTCGAAGCCAAACGCCAACAAGCCATAGATGCGGACTCTCATTCCATGGATACGCTTCGCCGTCGTGCCGGTGTCATCGGTTTCCGTGCAGGGATGCTCTGCTACTTGCTCGAAAACCGCAAGTTCACCAAGACCGTCGCATCTTTTGCCGAGTGGGTAGCCGAGTATGTCTTCCGCAATCAGATGGAACTCTGGGGCGAACAGATGGAGCAAGAGATCAAAGGCTCTATGGATGCTCAGTCCGAACGCGGAGCAGCAGCGTCACTCCTTGCCTTACTTCCGGCTGAATTCACCGCAGCGGATCTCATCAAACTCCGTGCTCGCAAAGGTCAATCCGTCAAGTCGGCAGCCATCAGCATGGTCCTCAACCGCTGGCGCAACAACCACCGTATTGAGAAATCCACGGAAACAACATGGAGAAAGATCTAATGCGGCAATATGTAAGAGTGTGGGCAAGCGCTCACACTTTTACATTTTCACGCATCTTTTTGTGTTCATTAAGTGCCTATCTCTGCCTATATCGGCGTAAAATTCCTTCATTCCTGCAAATAAATTTGCCCATGTCAAAAATTTTGTGTATCTTTGCACGCACTTTTGTAAAATGGGGGAGTAGGCATATCAGAAACTACAACTACAATGAATAACGAGAACCAAAATATCGAGTACAAAGAGATATCACATGTGCAAATTGTTCATGCATGATATCATATAAAATATGAAAGACGAAATAGTTTTATATCAGCCTAATGAGGAATTATCTCTTGAGGTCAAAGTAGAGAACGATACCGTATGGCTTAACCGCAACCAAATGGCTGTACTGTTTGATCGTGACGTTAAAACAATCGGTAAGCACATTAATAATGCCTTACGCGAGGAGTTGGCTCCAACTGTCGCAAAAAATGCGACACTTCAAAATGACACCCCAACTGTCGCAAAATTTGCGATAGTTCAGCAAGAGGGAAACAGAAGTGTAGTACGGCAGGTTGAGTATTATAGCTTAGATGTTATCTTATCAGTTGGTTTTCGCGTAAAGAGTTCTCGAGGTATTGAGTTTAGAAGATGGGCAAATCGCGTCCTAAACGAACTTATATTACGCGGTTACACGATTAATCAACGCCTATTGGCAGTAGAAGATCATGTTGATAAAAGTCTGATGGCGCAAGAACGCAGATTAGAAGCGGTTGAACAGAAGATAGATTTCTTTGTGCGTACGTCTTTACCTCCCGTAGAGGGTATTTTCTACGACGGACAAATCTTTGATGCATATACGTTTGTCAATGACCGTATTCGTGAAGCGAAGAAACGCATTGTGTTGATTGACAACTATGTGGATGATAGCGTGTTGAAGATGTTGGATAAGCGTGCAAAAGGTGTTTCTGCAAAAGTATATACCAAGTATTTTACGCCGCAGTTATCGCTTGACTTTGACAAACACAACGCACAATACGCACCTATTGAGGTAGAGCAGTTTGACCGCGCACATGACCGATTCTTGTGTATTGACGAGACGGTCTATCATATTGGTGCATCGCTTAAAGATTTAGGCAAAAAATGGTTCGCGTTTAGTCGAATGGAACAGACAACGGATGA
>CALZRN010000123.1 GCA_945828585.1 uncultured Bacteroidales bacterium
TCTTGCATATATCAAAAAAAAGTTGTACCTTTGCACTCCTAAAACACTGTATTGCTATGACCTATACATTTGTAGCCAGCCGTATTTCCGGCAACGGGAACGCCGTTTTCCCAGACAAACTGATTATTGATGATGACAAAGTGACCTATTACAAGGGTAAAATCATCGGTTATGACCAATCCGTCATTATGCGCGAGCGCATCGGCTCCGTGTCACTCAGCCAGCATCTGCTGTTCGGCGACATCGTCATTGAGAGCAAAGGCAGCCAGACGATTCATGCAGAGGGCTTTACACGTTCCGATGCCAAACAGATTCTCAAACTGCTGTCATAAATGCGGAAGATTATCCCGATAATCATTCTCCTGCTTGTGCTGTGGGCGTCTTGTTCGCGCACGGCGCATCAGCCGTTTCCTTCTTACCGCCTGACTGCCGATACGCTACGTCAGGGCGGGTTGGAACTTCTGCATAACATCGCCGTCGTCGATGGCGACGGCCGTGTCCTTTTTACGGATAGCACCGAGGACTACGAACCCGGACGTTTCTCTGTGGTTGTGCCGGATTCTGCGCAGCCGGCTCATTGCTATCTTTTGCTCATGGTCTTTGACCCGTGCGAGGAACGTACGCTGGTCCTTCAGCCGTCTGGCGATTCCATCCGCTCATTCGGCATTTTCCCGTCCGACTCACTTCCTTTCAAAATATAGAGGTAGCATAAATACGGTTTAACATACAATACCGGGGGAGTGTCAGCTCCCCTGGTTTGTTTACTCGTTCTGAGCAAAATGATTGTTGACGTAATGTAGAGAAGAATTAGAAATACTCGCTGACAGCAAACTCAAATTGGCTGATGAAGATTTGTTTGAAAGCGTGCAGGTTATTTTGCTCGTAGAAAATCAGCATTGCTTTCTTATAATCAATCGAATCCACTGTGCGGAATGACAGCGGACAGTAACCATTAGCAATCAGCAAAGCATTACTTGTAATGCGTGCTGTACGTTTGTTTCCATCCATAAACGGCTGAATATAACTGAGTAACAACAAAGCCAGTAAAGCCTTCTCAAATACATTGTTTTTATTATTAATCAAATCGCAGGTTGCTTGTGTAGCTTCGCGAATTTGAAACTCGTTCTCCAATGGATGGTAGTTCGTGCCGGTAATACCTACACGACGATGGCGGAGCCCTTTATCCACTGATAGTTCCTTCGTCAATAACCGATGAATATCTTCGATGTGATTGATGGTCAAGTGCTGCAAATAGTCCGGATTTTCCAAAACAAACCGTAGGGCATCTTTGTGATTAAGCAGCATTACAGCCTCCTCTTTGGTCTTACCATCCGCTGTTTTGCTTTCACGCAACAAACGTTCGGTTTCCAAAAGAGAATACGTATTACCTTCAATTTGTGATGATTTCCAACTAAGGTCAATACCAAGTCGCTCCATCTCCTTGCGATATTCGTTCTTAGACATGTTATCTATATGGCTGCGAAAAACGGCCTGCAAGGATTGAAGATGTTCAGTTTCTTCTTGTGTAAACAGATCTACTTCCGGTAATTGAAGTGTGATGAGGTCATAATTGAAGCCTGTTTGTACTTGCCGCGTATCAATATCGTCAGCAAAATAAGTATCCAAGTTTAGCGGCATTAGAAGGTGCGCACGGCTTGATAAGGAATAGCGTGTCGCGCGCGCCTTTCCTTCCACGATAATATCTCCGGTATCTATTGCAGCAGCAATGAGTCTTTTAAGAGTCGCATCGCTTCCTTGAAAGTTAATACCAAGACGAATATCCTCGCGTGAAGAGAGAGGATGATAGTGCAAAAAATGCAGTATTTCACGAGATGTTTCCATAGTCATTTTAAAAATCGGTGCAAAATTACAAAAAATATTTGAATAATCGGCTCACTTTAAGCCAAAAAATTACAAAATTCTTACTTTTTTGAGCCGATTCTGCAAAAACTCTCTCTCTTTTTTACATACAGGCGAAGCATAAAGGCAAAAAAGGACTAAAAAGGACTTTGCGTATGTCGGCAAAAAGCAGTAATTTTGCGGCAAATTTCAATGCAGAGCCCGAAAAGCTATAAGAGAGTAGGGAAAACAAATTATCTAATCTATTATGAAAAAAATTAAAATGATTGCCGTTGCTATCTTAGCTGGTTTAATGTGTATCGCATGTACACCGAAGAAAGAGAAATTATTGTGTGCCTATGAAGAGGCTTGTCAGAAAGGAGATGCCATCGCAGCAATGAAAGTAATTTCTGAAATAGAGAAAGAATTTGGCAGTATAGATGCGATAGATTCTATTTATTCAGAAACAGACCTTACTCGCTTTGAAACAGCATCTGCCATTATGGAGCAAAAAGCAGCTCAGCAGGCAATGGAGCAATTAAACAACACAATGGAACAAGTTAATAAAGCTAAAAACGGTTATTCATTTGATGATGAAGATGATGAATAATTGACAAACTCAGGCGGGCTAAATGCTCGCCTGAGTTGTGTTTATCCTTTGTGGCGTATTTTTAATACTATTCGCCTCTAATATTTGCATATATCAAAAAAATATTGTAACTTTGCACCCGATATGAATAAATACTCTCCGGAAATAGCGACTCTGCGGATGGATATTGAGCATGAAGTGAAGCGCAAGATCCGTACGCCGTACGACTTTGAGTTTCTCGCCGGTGTCATCTGGGAGCGGCTCCACGAGAACCTCTCACCAACAACCCTCAAGCGCCTCTGGGGCTATATCGACGGGGCTGACACGACGCGCAGAACAACGCTCTGTCTGCTCGCGCAGTTCCTCGGTTTTGCCGACTGGGAGACGTACCTTGCTTCGCTTGCCACGCGCACAGACATTGAGAGTGCCGCTTTTGAGGGCGAAGGCATCCATATTGACGACCTGCAAAAAGGTGATAGGGTAGAGGTGACTTGGCTTCCAAACCGCCGATGCGTCTTTCGCTATGAAGGTGAGGCACACTTCGTCGTCGAAGAATCTGAGAATGCCAAACTGCATGTCGGCGATTCGTTTGATGCCGCCTTTTTCCTCATCGGCAAGCCCATGTACTTAGATAATATACATGGAGTCTCCTATGTCGCCGGCTCGAAAAACGGCTTAAACACCGTTGAAAAGCTATAAAAAATGTTTTATATGTTTATATATAAATAATATGGAGTCCTCCTCTGATTTCATAGTACCCGTAGATTTTTCGTCGGAATGGCAGCATATACAATTCGTTAAGGCCAATTCGAAAAACGAGATCTATACCGCAATGCGGTATGGGCGGCGGTATGTGCTCAAGAAGTTAGTCGGCGACTATGCCCACTTGACCAACTATGAGATGCAGCAGGAGCAAGAGTTTCGGAATAGCATCCAACTCGTGCATCCGAATATCGCCGCCACGTACGCTTTTGAGGAGATTGAAGGAGTGGGGCGGTGTATTGTCATGGAGTGGATCGATGGCGTGACGCTCGGCGAATGGCTCCAAACAAAACCTTCCAAGGCGGTTCGCGAGCGCGTGTTCATGCAGATTGTGGATGCCTTGGAGTATATCCATCGGCTCCAACTCGTTCACCATGACGTCAAGGGCGATAATATCCTCGTTACCCACAATGGGCAGAACGCCAAACTGATTGATTTCGGGCTGTCGCAGACAGACGACATGCTCACCGCCGTTCCGAACGACCCGCGCAAAGACATTGAAGCCCTGCAGCGTTTGTTTCCGGACATCTGTCCTAAAGGACAGTTCTTCCGGCTTTCGGACCTGCGCAACGCCATTAACCGCCGCAAACGGATTATCCGATTACTGCCTGTTATCCTCTCGGCGCTCTTATTGGCGGCGGCTATCACGCTTTTCTATTTCTCGTGGCATGAGCGGCACAAAGAGCAACAACGCTTTGAAGCGATGACCGCACAGGTGGATGCGCATATCGCCAAAGAGCGTGCGTACCTCTTGGAGATGATTAACAGCTGCGACTCTTTTGATGCGAACAATCCGGTTGATATGCAAGCCTATATAGCATGCCATGAAGAGTACAGCAACTATGTGCAATCCCAATGGCTCATTCGCGACTCGCTTATGAATCTCTATCCTGAGAACGACCCGATGCGCGAGCAGTGCTGGCAACTTTGGGTACGCCGGGAAGCAGAGATGAACACTGAACTACTGCACATTCTATCCTCCAAACTTTGCGAATCCGCTATTCTTCCCTAAAAAACAATAAATCTGTATCAAAAGTGCAGATTTTTTTTTGTGTCTGTTCAAAAAAAGAGAGTTTTATTTGCACATATCAGAAAAAAGTAGTACCTTTGCAGCCGCAATCGTGTTCAATATTGAAAACACAAATGAAAGTATTGTGTTCATTGCAAAAAACACAAATACGATATTTTTGTTCATTGAATCAAACAAATTATAATATGAAGAATCTAATTGACAAGCACGTTCGTTATTATAAACAAAC
>CALZRN010000124.1 GCA_945828585.1 uncultured Bacteroidales bacterium
GGCTACAAAAGTACAAAAAAATTTGCATTCTTGCAAAAAAAATCGTAACTTTGCAGCGAATTTTGAATTTTGTAAGCTTTATATCATGACTTTTTCGGAATTTTGGACAACAATAAAGATTCGTAAATGGGGCAAGTATGTGATTACGCTACTTGTTTTTCTCGTCGTGTTTCTTTTTATCGGAGACCAGAGTCTGATACATTTCATGCGCCGCGGACGTGAGATTCGTCATCTGGAGGAGCAACGGGATATGTATCGTGCCGGAGCGGAAGAGGCACAACGGGAGATATTGTTGCTGCAAAACCCTGACAGTCTGGAGCAATACGCGCGCGAACATTATTTTATGCATACAAGTAACGAAGACATTTATTTAGTTGAAGAATGAAAAAGTCAACAATCATATTGATTATCGGCCTAATTATTCTGGCCGTTGGAGCAGGGCTGAGTGTCGCTAAGATTGAGCCCTGGGCGGATTATGTGCTCATCGCCGGAGCGGTTGTGGTTATCATCCGCGGTTTTGTCAGAAATCATGAAAAAGACGAATAACCGTTTAACGTCGCGATAGCGACCATTTTAACTATTTAACTATTTAACGTTTATGCGCGACGAAGTGCGTCATGAACATATTATTTTAGGGGTTGATCCCGGTACATTGTACATGGGTTACGCACTCTTGCACACGGTCGGTCAGCAGGTGGAGATTATTGATTTCGGCGTACTGGACGTACATAAGTTAGACGGTCAGTATCCGCGGTTGCAGCAGGAGTTCTTCTTCTTGCAGGAGTTGATCGACAAGCATCATCCCACTTCGCTGGCTATCGAGACGCAGTTTGTGGATAAAAACCCGCAAACGATGATAAAGATCGTGCACGCGCAAGGCGTAGCGATTGCTGCGGCGTTGAGTAAAGATGTGCCGATTTACGAGTATTCGCCGATGAAGATCAAGATGGCGATCACCGGAAACGGGCATAGTTCGAAAGAGCAAGTGGCGGGAATGTTACAACGGTTTTTGCATATTCCCGATGAGAAGATGCCGAAGAAACTCGACGCGACGGACGCGCTGGGTATTGCGTATTGCCACTACCTACAATTAGGGATGCCGTTAAGTGATGGCGGTCCGAAAGACTGGACTACTTTCGCGCGTCGCAAAGGACTGACGGACAAAGGAATGACGGGTCCTGCCGCACAATTGGCTGCTGCGTTGGCCACGGCGAAAAAGAAAAAAAAGTGAAAATCTTTCCCTAAAATTTGGTAGTGTCAAAAAAAAGTAGTAATTTTGCAGCGGAAATTGAGAAACTAGTCCACTAGTCGACTAGTAAACTAGTAAACTAGTAAACAAGCAAACTAGAACAATAAAACAAAATATTATGGCTTACAAGATTTCAAGTGACTGCGTAGCATGCGGTACATGTATTGATGAGTGCCCGGTAGGAGCAATCCATGAGGGCGAACAGTATTCGATTGACCCGGAGGTTTGCATCGAGTGCGGATCATGTGAGGGCGTGTGCCCGAGTGGCGCAATCAGCCTCTAATGAGGTGTATTTTTTGACGAAAAATGTACATTTTTGAGGGACTACGGCATGTAGTCCTTCATTTTTTGCAAAAAATGTAAGGTAAACCTTGCAAATATCAATTATTTTTTGTAATTTTGCAGCGATTTTCAATATTTTAATTAAAAATGGAGAAAAATGAGACGAATATGATTGTTCAGGAAGAGCAATTGCAAGGTGTACCGGAGGTTCAAGAAGTACAGGTGGACGTGCAGGAAGAGATGTTAAAACCCTTCTTCCGTATTCATGACTTCCTCGTGGCTCACGCAAAGATGCCCATTCGCCGGCAGTTAATGGACGAGATCAACTGGGACGACCGGTTGATTGCCATCAAAGGCGGACGTGGTGTCGGCAAAACGGATTTTCTGCTGTCCCGTGTAAAAGAGATAGAGACCGAGTGGGCGAATATGCCGATTCCGTTGACGAAGAAAGGTCGCCCGAGCAAGCGTAAGTCGCTGCGGGATGTACGTCCGTGTCTCTATGTTAACTTCAACGATTTCTATTTCACGAAGCATACATTGGTAGAGCTCGCGGGTGCTTTTGCGCAAAAGGGTGGGCGATACCTGTTCCTCGACCAGCTGTTCAAATATCCGAACTGGTCGCGAGAACTCAAGCGCTGCTATTCGAAATTCAAGCATCTGCATATCATCTTCTGCGCTACGCCGGTGATGCCTATAGATGAGGAGAACCGCGACTTAGAGCGCATTGCCCACACGTATAACCTCCGCGGATTCTCGTTCCGCGAGTACCTGAACCTGCAGACCGGTCTGCGCTTGCAGTCTTATACGCTGGAGGATATCCTTCAACGCCATGCGTCCATCTCTCGGGAGATTTGCGAACGCGTGCATCCGCTGGATTACTTCAATGCCTATCTGGATCACGGTTATTATCCTTCCTATCTGGAGAGTAAGAGTTTTGAGTCGGAGGTGTTGAAAGTGATGAACAGCCAACTGGAGGTGGACGTGCTGATGATCAAGCAGATCGACGTGGCATGTCTGCATAAGTTGCGTAAGTTGCTGTATATCCTTATGGAAGAGGCACCTTGCGCGCTGAATGTCAGCAATATATCCGACGAGATCGGTCTGAGCCGCGCGACAACTATGAACTATATCAAGTACCTCAAGGACTCGCGTCTGATCAATCTGCTCTATCCGGAGAACAAATCCTTCCCGATGAAGCCGACGAAGGTATATATGCATAACCCGAACCTCGCACGGATGATCTTCAACCGCGAGATTCCGCGGATTGACATGCTGGAGACCTATTTCTATACGGCTATCCATGGTTCGCATAAGGTCAACGCGACCGAGCGAAGCGCGATGTTCATCGTCGATAATCAGTATTATTTCGACGTGCACGAGAAGGTATCCAACCGCGATACCATCCGTCCGACGGCAGTGGCAGACATGGAGACCGGAAGAGGCAACCAGATACCGCTGTGGCTATTAGGATTCCTGTACTAGGAGAACCTAGGTAAACCTAGGTAGACCTAGGATGACCTAAAAACGACAAATTCAATCAACAATAAAACAAATTATTATTAGTCTTATGGCAAAAGAGAAAAAATTTATGACCATGGATGGTAACGCAGCTGCGGCGCATGTGGCTTACATGTTTACCGAGGTAGCTGCTATCTATCCTATCACGCCGTCGTCTCCGATGGCGGAGAACGTGGACGAGTGGGCTGCCGCAGGTCGCAAGAACCTCTTCGGCGAGACCGTTCTGGTGCAAGAGATGCAGTCTGAGGCTGGTGCCGCAGGTGCTGTTCACGGTTCGCTGAACGCAGGTGCGCTCACCACCACTTTCACGGCTTCGCAGGGTCTGCTGCTGATGATCCCGAACATGTACAAGATCGCCGGTGAGCTCATCCCGTCTGTCTTCCATGTATCGGCTCGTACGCTGGCAAGCCACGTGCTCTGTATCTTCGGTGACCACCAGGATGTCATGGCGTGCCGTCAGACCGGTTTCGCTATGCTCGCTGAGGCTTCCGTACAGGAGGTAATGGACCTCGCCGGAGTAGCACACCTCGCTACTATCAAGAGCCGCGTGCCGTTCCTCAACTTCTTCGACGGCTTCCGTACCTCGCACGAGTACCAGAAAGTAGAGGCGATAGATATGGAGGATCTCCGTCCGCTCGTTGATTGGCAAGCTGTTCAGGAGTTCCGTGAGCGTGCCCTCAGCCCGATGCGTCCGGAGATGCGCGGTATGGCGGAGAACCCCGATGTCTTCTTCGCTCACCGCGAGAGCTGCAACCGTTACTACGACGCAGTACCGGATATCGTTTCCGACTACATGAAGGAGATCAGCAAGATCACCGGCCGCGAGTACCGTCCGTTCAACTACTACGGTGCTCCCGACGCAGAGAATATCATCATCTGTATGGGTTCTGCTTGCGAGGCTATCCGCGAAGTCATCGACTACGAGGCTGCCAAGGGCAACAAGAAACTCGGTATGATCAACGTACACCTCTATCGTCCGTTCAGCCTCAAGTACTTGCAAGAGGCACTGCCGGCATCGGTTAAACGCATCTGCGTGCTTGACCGTACCAAGGAGCCGGGCGCTAACGGCGAACCGCTCTACCTCGATGTACGCGACGCACTCCTCGAGCTCGGTCTGAAGGATCTGCTCGTAGTGGGCGGACGCTACGGTCTGGGTTCCAACGATACCACTCCGGCGCAGATGTTGGCTGTCTTCGAGAACCTCGCTCTGCCCGAGCCGAAGAACCACTTCACCGTAGGTATCAACGATGACCTCACCTTCACTTCTCTGCCTGTAGGCGAGGAGATCGCGATGGGTGACGCTTCCCTCTTCCAGGCTAAGTTCTACGGTCTGGGTGCCGATGGTACCGTAGGTGCTAACAAGAACTCTGTGAAGATCATCGGTGACAACACCGACAA
>CALZRN010000125.1 GCA_945828585.1 uncultured Bacteroidales bacterium
GAGAATCAGTAGCTCAGCAGGTAGAGCACATCCCTTTTAAGGATGGGGTCCTGGGTTCGAGCCCCAGCTGGTTCACAAGAAGAGAGTTTCGGCTCTCTTTTTTGTTTTCTGCCCCTTCCGTATTCTCCTTTCTCATTCTTTCAAATAGCGCCTTGCAATTTTGCCTGCAAAATTACTGCTTTTTTTTGATATATGCAAGTGCAAATTATTTTTTAACCTCAAATCCATAAAAAAAGCGCCTGAAAAGACGCTTTCGTGAAGAAGATTTCAGAAGTGATTAGTCGGAATCACTCTTTTGTTTCGTCGCTCTCTTCTTTGCGACCGTATTTCTTGTATAGGTGCATCTCGACAAAGAAGGAGCAGAGGAGTCCGATGCCGATGCCACAGGCGATGATGAGCCAGAAATAAATGCTCTTGGTTTCTACGCCCGCCAGCCAGTCAATACATGCACCAAGACCTATTCCGAGCAAGATACATGCTGCGCGGAGCGTATCTAAATTGACCGGTCCCTTCTTGCGCGGCTGCTTTTTCGGTTCGTCAATGAGCAGTTTGGCTGTTTCTGCGTCCGTGTGGTTCTCAATAATGAGTTGGCGGACTTCTTTGTCCTGCTTCTTCTTATGCATGGAGGACAAAAAGGCCATCACTACTGCAATTACAGGCATTCCAAAAATAAGGATGACTGCAACCATTTGAACAAGTTCATGAGTGACTTCTTCCATAATACTATAAATTTTAACTGTTTAATAATGTTATTTTTGCGGGCTACCGGTCTGCCCTTCTATTTGTATGATACGCGGAGTGCAGAAAGGTTACACCTCCAGCGAAAAATAACGGAGCCGTTGCGCAGCCAGAGCAAGGATGGTAGCCACAGGGATGGCTATGCAAACGGTTTGCAGTTGCTCCGGCATTTCCGGCATGAATAGGAACAGCGCATAGATATACACCACTACTGCTACCGGCAGACCGAAACAGAGACCGGACAGTTTAGCCCATTTGCGCAGGGTTTTCAGCCGCATTTCCCGACGCACGGAGCGCATGACCTGACGGTTGATTTGCTCTACCGCTTTGTGCTGCTGTGCTGACTGCTCAAACAGCAGGTCTAATTCCTGATCAGTTATCGTTTCCATGTTCTATCTTTTTCTTTAGTCTTTCTCTGATGCGGAAAAGCCGCACTTTGATATTGTTTTCCGTTTGTCCGAGCCGCTGTGCGATTACTTGCAAGGGCAGGTTCTCGTAATAGTGCCAATTGATGATTTGTCGGTCGGCTTCGGGCAGCTGTGCCACCGCTTGCTCCAAGGCCTGTAGATGTGCCTCTCGCTGCTCGTTGTATGTCTCATCGGCTATATCCGCCAAGTCCGTTGTACTTTGTACATCGTCAAATCGTACATCCCCTCGTCGCTTTTCTTTCTCCAAGAGGCGCAAAGCGATATGGTTGGCAATGATTGTTACCCACGCTCCGAAATTGCCTCCATGCCACGAATCCAATTGTTTGTAGGCTTGTATGAAAGCCAACTGTGTCACTTCTGCGGCATCGTCTTCATCGTGCATCAGTCGCAGAGCCGCGTTGTACACCTGCAGAGAGTACCGCTGCATCAACGTATCAAACGCACGCGGATTGTTCTCGCGCAACACTTGCCTAATCAGTTCTATGTCAGATACATTGCCCTTCACCTACTAATAAGAGACACGAATTTTCAAAAGGTTACACGAAAATACAATAAAAATAGCACAAGATAACCTTTTCCTATATAATTCCTGTTCTACCGAGTACAAATACTATGCCGAGAGTGTCTGCGCATATATTCATTACTTTATTTGACCAGATTTTGCGAACGTAATTTTTCTTTGGCACGGAGTTTGTAAGACTCTTTCTGCAAATTTTAATTTACGAAACTATGAAAAGGATATTCAGATTTTTGGGCGTCGTGCTGCTCATTGCAGCCGTCAGTGCCGGAACAACACTCGCTGTCTTGAAATACAGCAATCCGCAATTTCAAATCACAAATTACCAATCACAAACCACAAATGATTCCACCGGAATCCCTGTCGCCTACAGCCGCTTCGCATCTTTGCCGCAGGCAGGAGAGACGGATTTTACCAATGCGGCGGAACTCTCCGTCAATGCGGTTGTCCACGTTAAGACGACCTACCGCAACCAGGTCTCCTCGCAGCAGATGGACCTCTTTGAGTTCTTCTTCGGCCGCCCGGGACAGCAACGCGAGATGCCGGCGCAGCAGGCTTCCGGTTCGGGTGTGATCATCTCCGAGGACGGGTATATCGTCACCAACAATCATGTCATCGACCGTGCGGACCAGATTCAGGTTGTCCTCAATGACAAACGCGAATACACGGCTACGCTGGTCGGCACTGACCCGAACACCGATATCGCGCTCCTGAAAATTGAAGAGACAGGTCTGCCGGTGATCCTCATGGGCAACTCCGACGACCTGCGTGTCGGCGAATGGGTGCTTGCGGTCGGCAATCCGTTCAACCTCACTTCGACCGTCACAGCGGGTATCGTGTCCGCCAAAGCGCGTAACATCAATATCCTCAACGCCGAGATGAAGATTGAGTCGTTCATCCAGACCGACGCGGCAGTCAATCCCGGTAACTCCGGCGGTGCGCTGGTTAACACGCGCGGCGAGTTGGTGGGGATCAACACTGCCATCGCTTCGCAGACAGGTTCCTATTCGGGCTACAGTTTTGCAGTGCCGACAAGTATCGTGCAGAAAGTGGTGAGCGATATCCGCCAGTACGGCGTCGTGCAACGCGCTATCCTCGGCGTGCAGATGCGTGAGATCACGTCTGAACTGAAGAAAGAGAAAAAACTGACGACCCTCCAAGGGGCATACGTAGAGCGCGTAGTGCCGGACGGCGCGGCAGAGAAAGCAGGCATCAAGAGTGGCGATGTGATCACGCGTGTTGACGATGCGGCTGTCAAGACCGGCACCGACCTGCAGGAACATATAGGTCGTCACCGTCCGGGTGATGTAGTGAACGTGACGCTGCTCCGTGACGGCAAGACCATGACCATTCAGGCTACGCTCACCAACCGCGATGGCGGTACAGGAGTCATCTCCGCCGAAGACAAAGCGTCCGTTTTGGGTGCCACCTTCTCCGCACTAACCGACCAACAGAAAGAGCGCCTGGGTATCAACTACGGCCTGCAGATCAAGTCGCTCAAGGCGGGCAAACTGAAGAGTGCCGGTGTTCCCTCGGACTTCATCATCCTGAAGGTCAACAACCGCTCCGTGCGCACAGAAGAAGACCTTGACGACATCGTCCGCCGTGCCAACTCCGCCTCCGAACGCGACCGCGTCCTCTTCATCACCGGCTGCACGCCCCAAGGCCGCGTCCGTTACTACGCTGTCAATCTGGCAGAGTAAGGATGTACGATTATTAAGAATAGCGGGCAGCCAATAATGGTTGCCCGCTAATTTGCATATCCGTGTCAGAAATCAACTTTACGAACATATTTAGCAGGATTTCCAAACCAAAGTTCTCCCGATGGGACATCTTTTGTTACAACACTTCCTGCTCCAATCATTGCCCTTTCGCCAATTGTAACTCCGCATACTATTGTGCAATTTGCTCCAATAGAACAACCTTTCTTTAATTTCGTTTTATAGAATTCTTCTGGATATTGCTTCGAACGCGGATACATATCATTCGTAAAAGTTACATTGGGACCTACAAATACATCATCTTCAATTCTTACACCGTCCCATATTTGCACGCCGGATTTAACTGTTACGTTGTTCCCAATAGTAACATCGTTTTCGATTAAGCAATGACTACAGATATTGCAATTTGAACCGATTATTGCTTTCGGAAAAATCACGCAATACTGCCAAATACGAGTTGTCTCAGGTACACTTGCTTTACAATCAGACAAAGGATGAATCATAATTTTACGGGTTATAGTTAAACAAAAACGCGAATACCTGAATGCTATCTGTTAATCGAGGCCGTAGGAAATGCCCAAAACAGTCAGATAAGCAATGCAGTTACTCGCGCATGTATAATATACCCCAACATGCCCAATGGACTTGCGTCCAAGGGCACGGGCGGGTGTAAAATACACTCGTGAGCATCTACTTCATCTTGTCTCTGAACTGTTTTTCGAAAGTTCCTACGTTCCGATTAATCAGATAACAAGCGTCAGTAAACGCTTTAATTCAATATGTTATCGCGCGTCGCTACGCGCGTTTCTCCTCTTTAACGTCCGGAGAGGGGCGATATGTTATATTGTTTTTTATCTGTTGTTTAGTAATCCTGTGCTTGTCCCGAACTTGTCCTGTACTTGTCCTGTACTTATCCTGTACTTATCCTGTACTTATCCTGTACTTGTTCGGTTTCCGCGCGGAGATTATATCTTAGTTAATAACTCATCAGTTGTTAACTCCATCTTGG
>CALZRN010000126.1 GCA_945828585.1 uncultured Bacteroidales bacterium
ATTGTTGATATCCAATTCGCGGTTGAGTACAGCAAAGACATCTGATACCTTTGCGTCTATGGACACTTTTTCACTTTCTGGAAGAGCATCATAAGCCTCGGTATAGAATCGCTTTTTGATGGTTTCTTTCTGCTGCTCAATATCTTTCTCAATCTTTGTACGCACATACTCAAAAGCATCTATCAGGAAGCCACCACTACCACAACAAGGATCACAGATGTATTCGCCCTCTTGTGGATCAAGCACCTTCACCATGAAATCCACTATCGTACGCGGCGTGAAGAACTGTCCCAATTCGCCACGGAAAGTGCGACCGAGGAACTTCTCAAAGGCAATACCTTTGACATCATCTGAAGTAGTGGAAAGGTTGTATATCTCCAATTCCTTTACAATCTGCTCAAAACTATTCTCGCGGATTTTGATGATGTCGCTGGGTTCAAACAAATGGTCATTGGCAAACTCTTGCTTCGTCAAATCAAACAAATGCTGATAGAACGGCTTGGCGTCCTTTATTTGCATTTCTTTGTTGTACTCATCCCGGTTCTTCTTTAGCGTATTAAAACGCTCTGCGGAGAAAATCTGTCCATCCTCATTACTGCGTTCGTATCTAATCTTGATAAACAGAATCTTGCTAATCTCATCAAAAGCAGCTTCCGGTGATAGTTTGTCGTTGTTACGAATGATATTATGACATTTGAAAAGCAGTTTGGAAAACTCGTCGCGTGTAAATGCCTTCGTTTGTTGGAGCAATTTCTCAATCTCTTTGCTACTTTTTGCTTTTTCTGCAGTTGGGATATCGGCAATTTCTTCCAATCCTTTGGGCAACTTGCCTTTTACGACACGGAAAACACGGGTCTCTTTTAAGTTGGTAGTAACAAAGAAATCTGCTCCTGCCCACGAAGCATAGTTGTAACCCTGGTAATAGTCCTCCTCATGGATAGTAACAGACTCGGCTTTACACTCCACGACAATCAGCGCACTCTTATTTTTTGTCTTGTCTTCTTTGCTCCGCCAAACCACAATATCCGCTCTCGCAGCTCCTTGGCCGCGCTGGGAATTGGTTACTTGTATCTCCTGCGCCATCTGGTCAAGGCTAAAGCCGTAACTATCTACCAAACGGCAGATATATTTCTGGCGCACTTGCTCTTCGGGTTTGTTCACCAACCACTTGTCTTTCAGTGGCGCGAAGATCTCGTGATTGTTATTTCTTGTTTCTATATCCATATTTACTACATTTTCTCGATTTTGTCGCGGAGTTCTGTTAGTTTCACTCCATTGTATGTGAACCAAAGTGTGCCTTGCACGGGGTGATTAAAGCCTTTGAGTTGCTGTGCTAAAGCCGAAAGAGAGGTTGTTTGACCATTCCATTCAATACGACGATCGTCAATAACTACCGGTTGGATTGAGTCATCCTCAATGAACACAACTTTTTCTCCTTTCTTAATACCACACATTGAGAAACGGAAGGGACCACGCTTGGCATTCTCCTGTACTTCTTTGGCAATCTCTTCATCAATCACCTCATGACCTTCAGGCGTGAGACGTTTGAGACATTCTGTAGTACCACTAATCTTGGCGATGCTTTCCAAGATAGAATAGGCTTCCTCGGCGGACATGGCATAAAACTCTTTCACTCGTTTCTTTCCGTCGAATGTTTCAATGGTACGTAGATCCGGATTGAGGTTGTCAATCAGTTTATGCAACTCCATATCGGTCAGTTCGCTCTTAACCTCATATATGGCATAGACACGGAATGCAAACGGAATGGTCTCACTCCTGTTCAGTTGGCGCAGACGTTTTTCTATGTCGTGCGCATAGCCAATTTTGACGTACTCCTTGAAGGATGGATTGGTCAGGATGTAAATTACTCCTTTGTGTTCTTTAGTCATAGATCTTCGTGTTTCTCTATTTGCTTTGCACGCGAAATGCGTTGCAAAGTTACTACTTTTTTTTGAGATATACAAGTTTTTTAGATAGAATGTGTGGAATTTCTGCATTTTGTATGCAGAATATTATTTGATGCCGGATAATATCTCGGCAAATGGACGAAACTTACGAATCTGTTTTAGACGCGCAGAGAGAGGCTATGATGAAGCCACGAAGGGTGCTATAGAACTTGTCGGACGTTGTGCCAAGAAACTTGGCATTGGCGCGTCCGACATGTTTGTTCGCGGCTTTGCGGTATTGGAGATAACGGTCTTGCCAATAAGCGAGACGGTCGGGATCAGACATCTCCGTTTTGCAGAGGTGCACGGCTTCAGAGAAAGTGCTGATAGCGCGTTTGCGGCTCTCGGCAAGAGGTCCGGTATATGGATTAAGGATTGCGTACGCGTGCGTGCGACCATTGCGGGTACGCATGACGATGCGCTCTTTGGATGAGAGTTTGCCGCTGAAATGATCAAACGGGAGTGCGGGTTCGATGTGTGCCATGTCTCTAACAAATTAGGGTCAGATTAGCGCGTTCTACCGACGTTGTTAGCCGAATATAACGTTTATCTAACGTGTATGTAACGTATATCTATCGTGTATGTATCGTGATTAATAGCGGATTTACGGCTGCAAAGATACTGCTTTTTTGCGACATACACAAGAGAAAAGTGTAAAATTATGTAAATAGAAGTGCATTTTTTCTTTTTTCTCCCCATTTCGCGAAGCGACCAATTAAAAATGCCCTTTTTCATAGATGCTCATATGCGAGCAGCAGTAGAATAAAAAGTAGGGGCAGGAAACTGAAAGTCCCTGCCCCAAACCATTACGCGAAGATGCGATTACTCTTGCATCAAGAGTTGCATCACCACTTTCGCGGAGTAGGCAACCGGGGTGCCGGGACCGAAGATGGCGGCAACGCCGGCTTTGTAGAGGAAGTCGTAGTCCTGCGCGGGGATGACACCACCGGCGGTGACCATGATATCCGGACGGCCGAGTTTCTTGAGTTCCTCGATAACCTGCGGGATGAGGGTCTTGTGACCTGCCGCAAGAGAGGAGACACCCAGTACATGGACATCGTTCTCCACCGCTTGTTTAGCTGCCTCTGCCGGAGTCTGGAACAAGGGTCCCATATCCACATCAAAGCCGCAATCGGCATAACCGGTGGCTACCACTTTGGCGCCACGATCATGGCCGTCCTGTCCCATCTTAGCAATCATGATACGGGGTTGACGACCTTCTTTCTTGGCAAACTCTGCCGTGAGACGACAAGCTTCCTGGAAGTTATCGTCGTTCTTAGTACCTGAAGCGTACACGCCTGAAATAGTTCTGATGGTTGCTTTATAACGTCCTACGACTTTCTCGCAGGCATCGGAGATTTCGCCGAGTGAAGCGCGGAGACCGGCTGCCTTTACTGCTAAAGCCAAGAGGTTCTCACCCTTGCCGCCGTCAGCCCATTTCTGTACGGACTCGGTGATCTCGGCGAGAGCAGCCTGCACGGCTTTCTCGTCGCGGTTAGCACGGAGTTCGTTGAGGCGGGCTACCTGCTGCTCACGAACGGCTGTGTTATCGATCTCGAGGATGTCGATCGGGTCTTCGTGCTCCAGACGATACTCGTTGATACCGATGATCTTCTGTTTGCCGGAGTCGATACGCGCCTGAGTACGAGCCGCGGCTTCCTCGATACGCATCTTAGGAATACCGGTCTCGATAGCTGCTGCCATACCGCCGAGTTTCTCAATCTCCTGGATATGCGCCCACGCTTTCTCCATGAGTTCCTGCGTGAGGGTCTCTACGTAGTAGGAACCGCCCCACGGGTCGATCTCCTTGCAGACCTTGGTCTCTTCCTGGATGTAGATCTGGGTGTTACGTGCGATACGCGCGGAGAAGTCCGTCGGCAGCGCGATAGCCTCGTCGAGTGCGTTGGTGTGGAGCGACTGAGTGTGACCGAGTGCAGCTCCCATCGCCTCGATACAGGTACGACCTACGTTGTTGAACGGGTCCTGCTCGGTGAGCGACCAACCGGAAGTCTGGCTGTGGGTACGGAGCGCCATGGATTTGGGGTTCTTGGCACCGAAAGACTTGACGATCTTCGCCCACAACATACGTCCTGCACGCATCTTGGCAATCTCCATGAAATGGTTCATACCGATCGCCCAGAAGAAGCTGAGACGCGGTGCGAACGTGTCCACATCCATGCCGGCGTTGACACCTGCGCGGAGGTACTCCATACCGTCGGCAAGCGTGTAAGCCAACTCGATATCTGCCGTGGCACCGGCCTCCTGCATGTGGTAACCGGAGATGGAGATAGAGTTGAACTTAGGCATGTTCTGCGAGGTATATTCGAAGATGTCGGCGATGATCTTCATGGAGAACTTAGGCGGATAGATATAGGTGT
>CALZRN010000127.1 GCA_945828585.1 uncultured Bacteroidales bacterium
ATTGTTGAGCCCTATCAAGGGTCTCAACGGCGGAATTGGTAGTTAGGGGGCGCTGGGAGCTCGCTCACGAGCGCGCCCTAATTATCGGGGTCCCCGATGCATGCAGGCATGCAGTGGGGAGTTGCGTAGCGCAATACGAAGCGTCATCGAGCAGTATTACTGCTAGTCACGCTAGTATTGTGGCGAGCAAGAGGCGCGTAGGCCAAAATGACTGCGCATTTTCGATTTACTCTCTTAATATTTCCGACTACCGTCGTAGCTCTCTACGGTCTTAGTCTGGATGACGACGGAGGTGTCGCCGTGTTGCCATGCCTCCGAGCGCGTGGTGACGGTCCGCGTGACGTTGCAGGAACTCAGTCCCAATCCCGCCGCCAATGCTGTCAACGCCGCAATCAGCACGGAGATCACGATTTTGAGGATTTCTTTCTTAGTCATAGGAAAAATTTTAAAAGTTAATAATAGCCCTCTTAGGCGGAGGCCGCTTCTCCCAATTAATGGGAGACCGCTCCGGGTTTAACATACTTCTGCGCAACGGTGTACGCAAAGAGGGAGGTGTACTTGCTCTGCGCCTTGAACGCCGCTTCGAGGGTAGCACGCTCTTCGGGATCCGCGAGAGCGGTCTTGGCTGCCTGTGCCGCGGTCTTCAGTGCCGCCTGACATGCCTGTACTTTGGCGTCCTTGTTGTTCCGGACGGGGTTCAGCAGATCGACGCCTAACTGCTCTTTCTTGCAATTGCAGCGCTTGAAATACAGCGTCTCCGAGCGGTTGAATTTGCCCATCACGCGGGCAAACATACCATGTAATGTGATTTTAGCCATAGGTTTGGATTAAATTGTTAAACTGTTAAATTGTTAAGGTGCACCGGATTGGAGACCTTCCTTTTTGGATGAGCGGGACTGAGAAGGAAGCAACAAACGCCCCGGTCATCCATTATCTTGTTTTCTCAAATCCGATGCAAAATTACTCAAAATCTGCGAGATGACCAAAGAACGGCTTTCGCGGAGTTAAGATTTCTTAAATTTCCGTCAAGTCGTATCCGGCATACTCGCTCAGCGATACCGTCTCTTCATAGGTCAGCCAGTCGCGCACATAGATAGCATGCGAGGTGAGACAGAGTTTCTTCCGCCAGCCGTAGATCAGGGTTTCCAAGCCCTCCATGCCTACCGGTGCACCCACATGCTGCTCCAGAGATCGCACGAGATCGGTTTTCAAAAATTTCTTTGCCATTAGTCTGTAAATTCGATTTCCAATTGTCCTTTCATGGTTCGTTCGATAAACTCGCGGTGCCGTTCCTTGCCATAAGCGATGCCGAAGGCAGTACGGTTGGCGGCCTCGGCTTCGGAAGGCGTGTGACCGGACCGGTCGGGACGGGCTTGCACGATATGCATCACGCCGCCGTCGCGAGCCGGATAACGCCGCAGGTAATACGGATCGGTGCCTATCAGGATTCCGCGGACGGATTCGATTCCGGGATCAAAAAATACTTTACCCATCGCGTTCGGCAATCGGTGTGCATTGGTTTATACCGCTCCGCTAAATAAACGGGCAACCGATGCCTCCGCTCTCCCCACCGGGTGCACTCCGTTAGCGCCCGTTGGGGACCCTCCTTGCCTGGAGAGGGCTTTTTGATGGTTTTGTTCTCAGGTGTTCCTCCGCAGATGGTCCCGTGATGGTCGTGTGTAGGAGCCGACCATCACGGGATCATCTTACGGGAACGACTTAACCGCGACTGGGGAACGTGCCTTTCGGATAACACGTACGTTTGTAGATCGTACCTCGTTTGGTAGCGATGACGGATTCGACTCTTCCGTCCGGATAACGCTTCCGGCTGATCACCCCGGACATGCTCTTGAACGGGGCTTCCAATGTAAAATGCAAAGACATAGTTGTTCAATTGTTAAAGGGTTAAACAGTTAGGGTTACATATAATGATGCACACTCAGGTTGTGCATTTCCGCATCCGTTTTGGTTACGGTGCCGAAAGAATTGGTATGGGGATTAAAACAAACAGCCAGCGGTATTTTCTGCGCAAGCAGGTGCCCCACTTCTTTTGGGGACAGCCATTGGGCTTGAGGAGGTTCCCAGTCAATGAGATAAAAATAGGGATTTTTCTCATTCTTTACCGGTTGGCTTGCTTCTTGTTTTGCTGCCAATTCTTTCAGGATCAGAGCGCGATCCGTCTCTTCCATGGCATCCCATAGCCGCTGACAGGCCAGGAAACGGTTGCGATACTGCTCCGCAGGCGCATACAGATGCCAAAAGTCAATAAATTGATTTTCCATAATTTTAATTATTTAGTCCGACCGTCCGTCCGACTGCGCTTCGCGCGTATAATTAACAGCTACGCTGTAGACTGGTCGGTCGGACTTTTTCTTTATTAATTCTTTTTTGGTTCTTTTTTCTTATTCGCTTTCTTTTTCGGCGACAAAGGTACTGCTTTTAGAATTAGCAACGAGGGAAAATTTTACCCTTTTTGTTCACAAAATACTTAATGTTGTCTTT
This sequence comes from uncultured Bacteroidales bacterium, assembly GCA_945828585.1. Classification (GTDB taxonomy): domain Bacteria; phylum Bacteroidota; class Bacteroidia; order Bacteroidales; family Paludibacteraceae; genus Colicola. The sequence continues at coordinate 2,503 of CALZRN010000127.1, forward strand.
TGAGCACAAAAAAACATCCGCGGTCACCTTGAACGGTGCCCGGAACTTGCGGTGGAGAGACTGCATGTGAACTGTTCGGATCAGTTCATCGTGAAGGTTCGTGAGATCGCACGTGAGTGCAAGAAACTGCTCATCAGAGAGCGACCGGATGTAGCCCTTAGCTGCATCCAGCAAGAATAAATCCAATTCGGTGTACATTTTGTCTAACGGGCAGGAAAAACCGTGGGCACCATGCCCTACGGACTCTGCCTATAGACAAAAAATGCCCCACGAAATCAATCGTAGGGCTTTCCTTGGGTATATTTCATATCGTTTCAAACTTTTTGCAAGTATTTGTTTCTATATAACACAACTTATTGTATGAGATTCGACTGTCTTTTCCTAAAATTAGTAGACTTTATACCCCTATTTTTAGCAACATGATTTATATTTGGTTCAGGACCAGCAATACAATCTTTCAATTTTTTTCCAGGCCATTTTATGGGAGCCTCGCGTTGATAATATTTCCTCGTTTGGGTATTTAGAACAATAAATGTTCTAAATTCTGGCGACATACGGATGTACGTATCTTCATTAGGTATGGAGTCAAGAAAAACAGATTTGTAAAAGTACAACTATTCATTTAAATGGCGATAAAGGAGGTATTGCGATTCTTCTGAAGATACTTTTGCGCATAGAGATAATTGCACATGGTTTCCGAAGACGGCGTTGCAGAGGTCAGAAGAGAATCATCAAACTCTTCCGTACCAAGTGACTTGCGAAAACTTCTTTTTAATTTACACACTGGGACATCCGGAGTTAAAATAAGGAAAAACATCTGCGGTTTTCCTCCACGTAATAATTCCCGAACGAATGCTAAAGGAATTATCTCCATGTGCTCTATCATCGTCGGTTTCGGGACTGGTTTGCTGAATTTTGATATATCAATATTTTTTCCGCAAAGACCTGTTTCCTCGGCAAACTCACGAGCGATGTCCAATTTTAGAAAATCCACCAATGAAGAGGTAGAAAATGTATTATTAGCCGGCATTTCCACGTTTCCGCTAGGAATACCCATTTTGGTTTCAAATACTCCTACTCTTTTCTTTCTGGGCAACAAGAATACTTGTCTATTACCGGGTTTCCCCATCATCCAGATAGCAGAAACACCTATCGCATTCGATAAATAAGACGATGACAAGTCTGTTAATCTTTTACTTGCCGAATGATCATAAGCTCGCAAGGTCGAATCTCCGTCTATTCCTTTAATTGTAATCGGGTAGTCCAGCGTAAGGTTCGTTCGAATCTGCTGATAATAAGTCGCTTCTTCTATAGTACATTCGTATTGGTTTTCTCCCACTTGCGTAAAAGAAGACATTCGAGGGTGAGGATCATCCGTGCATTTTCTTTCCGCATTGAATGTGTCCAATAGTTCCTGGGTGGCTGCCTCTAAATGACGGGGTAAAGTATATTTCTTAT
>CALZRN010000128.1 GCA_945828585.1 uncultured Bacteroidales bacterium
AATCTGCTTGTAACTCTCCGTATGCAGCTCGGTGAAGCCGGCTGAGAACTCAAACTCCTCTCCGTCAATACTGAGCGTACGGTACGTCCGTTTCTCGCCTTGTACCGCATTCGCCGGCAGACAGTCTGCATTAATAGAGAGGAAATAACGCACGCGTGCGCGCTCGAGCTCCAAGTACCCCGCTACGCGGTCAAAACTCATCACGTGAACGATATTCTTTTTCACCGGACCAAACACCCATTGCAACATGTCGTAGAAATGCACGCCGATATTCGTTGCGATACCGCCGGACTTGTGTACATCGCCTTTCCAGGAGCTGTAGTACCACTTGCCGCGGCTCGTGATATACGTCAGGTCCACGTCGTAGATCTTGTCTTTCGGACCCTTCTCCACTTTCTCCTTCAGCGCGCGGATCTTGTCGTGCAACCTCAGCTGCAGGATCGTATAAGCCTTGTGTCCGGTTTCCGCCTCTAACTCCACGAGGTTGTCGATGTTATAAGGGTTGAGCACCAAGGGTTTCTCGCATATCACGTCGCAGCCGAGTCGCAGACCGTAACGGATGAACGCATCATGGGTATAGTTCGGCGTGCAGATGGAGATCCAGTTCAGCGGGTTGTCCGTACGCATCTGCTTCGAGCAAAAACGGTCGAACTGCTCATTCTCCGTGTAGAACGAACAATCTGGGAAAGAGCTGTCCAGCCTTCCTACACTATCAAACTTGTCATACGCCACCAGCAGGTTGTTGCCGGTATCGGCGATCGCCTTAATGTGTCTCGGAGCGATATATCCTGCTGCTCCGATCAAAGCAAAATTTAAAGGTTTCATTATTAAACTATTTCATTATTATCAGTAGTCGTTTTACTATATTCTTTGCGTTTTGCAGAACGCATTCTTTCCACCACTCGCCTTTGTTGTTCGTCCATCGCTGAGGATGTGTGGTGATCATCACGTGAGCCGGCAGTTGGTCATGCTCGATGGCGGAGATGAGCTCTTTTGTCGTGTGCCAAACCAATCCTCTTGCCGTCCACTCGTCCTGATACTGAGGGATCTTATCCCGTACCGAGACCTTGTATCCGTCCCAGCAACGACCCGTATCTGTCAGGTAGAATACATCGCTAAAGTCCGTATCTAAATACGGCTCGCCGATGATACCAAGCGTCTTGTAGTCGTATTTCTGCCAGAGGTCCTTGCTGTCATATTGGCTCGTCGGCGCACCATGCATGCAGACCGTCTCCACGGCGTAGTACTGACGGAAATACTCGAGCCAGATCTGAAAATGATCATACGCCTTTTCAAAATCTCCGCCGCACAGGCTCATATCCTCGTAGTGGTAACCGATCTCGTGTCCCAAAGCAGCTATCGCGCGGACACTCTCCGGCAAAGACAACTTGCTTCCCTTATAACATCCGCTTTCTCCGGTTCGGAAATAATAACTTGCTTTCGCGTCGAGCGAGTGCTCTATCTGCGCGGTCTTCAGACTATTTGCCGGCTTGGCATCCACGTCGTGCCGTAAAATGACAAATTTGTCTTTCGACTTTCGACTTTCGACTTTCGACTTTCGAAGACAATATTCCCCGTAGCTCACGAGTTCGTACCCTTTCGCCTGCAATCCCTCCAACAGCGCCCGATATATGTCCAACGTAAAATCTCTCATCGTTCTTTTCTCCTCCCCTTGTGGGGGGAGGTCGGGAGGGGGTTATTATCTCTCTGCCCTCATCGGATTCTCCAGAAAGTCCTTATATGCGAGACGGATACCGTCTTCGAGTTCGGTCTTGTACGTCCAGCCGAGTCTCGTTGCTTTGCTGACATCCAGCAGTTTACGCGGCGTACCGTCCGGCCTCGTACTATCCCAAAGGATTTCTCCTTCATAACCAACTACTTTCGCTACGAGTTCCGTCAGCTCTTTGATCGTTAACTCTTTGCCTGTTCCGGCGTTTACCGTCTCGTTGCCGCTGTAGTTATTCATAAGGAACACGCAGAGGTTCGCGAGGTCATCTACATACAGGAACTCTCGCAGCGGGCTACCCGTTCCCCAGCACGTCACAGACTTTGCCCCACTCTCTTTGGCCTCATGGAAACGGCGGATCAATGCAGGCAGGACATGGCTGTGCTCCGGATGATAGTTATCATTGGGGCCGTAGAGGTTCGTCGGCATGACGGAGATATAGTCCGTTCCGTACTGACGGTTGAGAAACTCGCAGTACTTGAGTCCGCTGATCTTTGCGAGCGCATATGCTTCGTTCGTCTTCTCCAACTCGCCGGTCAAGAGACAACTCTCTTTCATCGGCTGTGGAGCCATGCGCGGGTAGATACAGGACGAGCCGAGAAACTCCAATTTCTTCACCCCGTTCTTCCACGCCGCGTGGATGACGTTCATCTCGAGGATCATGTTGTCGTACATGAAATCCGCTAACGCATTCTGGTTCGCCACAATACCGCCGACCTTGGCAGCAGCGAGGAACACATACTCCGGCTTCTCTTCCTCGAAGAACTTCTCCACCGCCTCTTGGCGACACAGATCCAACTCCTTGTGTGTCCGTGTCACGATATTCGTATATCCCTGCCTTTGCAACTCTCTCACGATCGCAGATCCCACCATTCCCCGGTGGCCTGCCACATATATTTTCGAATTTTTCTCCATTTCCAATTATCAATTGTCAATTACATTTCCTCCTTGTTTCCACCTTTCTCCATCGGGTGCTCATCGGATGCTCATCGGATGCTCATCGGGTGCTCAATATGACGACACCGGTACGTAACCGTAACGATAAGCCGATTTTACTTGTCTATTCCTTTCTCCAAGAACTCAGCGAGGTTGACTTTGCGTATCTCCGCGGCAGCATCATCGGCAGCCACTTTCTGCATATCGTGTTTCACCATGAGCTCCACGAGTTGCTCGAAGCTCGTACTCTGCGGGTTCCAACCTAACTCTCTCTTTGCTTTACTCGGGTCGCCGAGGAGGTTCACCACATCCGTCGGTCTGTAGAAATCCGGACTAACGGCAACGACCACCGTGCCGGTTTTCACATCAATTCCCTTCTCCTCTATACCTTCGCCTTCCCACCGCAATTCGATACCTGCGTGGCGGAAAGCGAGCGTAGCGAACTCCCGTACACTATGTTGTACACCGGTAGCGATGACGAAATCTTCGGGTGTCTCGTGCTGCAAGATCAGCCACATGCACTCTACGTAGTCCTTGGCATAGCCCCAGTCGCGCAAACTATCCAGGTTGCCCAGATACAGACAATCCTGCTTGCCTTGGGCGATACGTGCGGCAGCGAGCGTGATCTTCCTTGTCACGAAGGTTTCACCTCGGCGCTCACTCTCATGGTTAAAGAGGATGCCCGAGCAGCAGAACATATCATACGCCTCGCGGTACTCCTTGATAATCCAGTAGCCGTAGAGCTTCGCCACCGCGTACGGGCTATACGGATGGAAGGGCGTCGTCTCGCTCTGCGGTACTTCTTCTACCTTGCCGTATAACTCGGAAGTCGAAGCCTGATAGATCTTACAGGTCTTCTCCAGATGGTTCGTTCTTACCGCCTCCAAGATACGCAGCACACCTACCGCATCCACATCCGCAGTAAACTCCGGCGCGTCGAAAGAGACCTGCACGTGGCTCTGCGCTGCCAGATTATAAATCTCATCCGGCTGCACTTTCCCCACTAATTTCACCAACGACATCGAGTCGCTCATGTCTGCGTAATGCAAATGAAAATGCGGCGTGCCCTCCAAATGCGCTATACGCTCGCGATAATCTACTGAACTGCGGCGGATGATGCCGTGAACCTCATACCCCTTGTCCAACAGGAATTCCGACAGATAACTTCCGTCCTGCCCTGTCACACCGGTAATCAATGCTGTTTTTGTCATAGTATATTTGTTGTTTTGGATACTGTATTTT
>CALZRN010000129.1 GCA_945828585.1 uncultured Bacteroidales bacterium
TTTTGGCCTGATAACCGTTACGGTTACCAAATCCTTGCCGAGAGCCGCCGAGTTCGATGGCATAATAAACCGTAAGTCCCACTTGCAACGGATGGATGCCGGATATAACAGAAGCAAACGCATCGTTTATAGTAACCTCAGGAACGGGATTAGCCGGGTCAGTAATAGGAGCAACGGAGATAAGCGGTTTGTTACGCGTATCTGCATAGTTATTCCATACGTTATAATCCAGATATGCTGCAATGCCTAATTTGCCATTATTACCCACCTCGAACTCATAGCCGATACGCGTAGCAACAAGTAGATTTACAAAAGGTGCACTATTATTGAAGGTCTTTTGCATATCTGCCGGTGCTACAAGTCCTGTAATCAACTCATCGGTGACATGCACATCGAATGGTACGTAAAACGCATCAATGGAAGGATTCTTGAGCGATTGTGAAGCCCGACTCCACGCAGAGAACTGTGCTTTCAATCCCAATTGCAGGAAAAAACCATTTGTGCGAAAAGCCGCCATCAAAGGCACTTCTACGAAAACGCGTTGCAACGAGATTTCTGCACTACCGGAAACAGTATAAAGCATCTCGTTATTCATGTAATCGTAGTTCGTGAACTGATGGTTAAAATTCGCCTGTGCCCTGTTGGTTGCATATCCTGCAGAGATGCCGGTATGGATACCCCAGTCGCCGCTATTGCGCGTATTCCAATAATAGGTGTAGCCCAAATCAAATGCTCCGGCTCCGCCTACTTTGGAATTGGTGAAGTGGTTGCTTCGAGGCATCAGAAAATCCAACCCACCGCGTGCGCCGAATGATAAGACCGATTGCGCCGATACAAGTATTGTACTCGTAAGAGCAATGAGAAAAATGATGATTCTTTTCATAATGCAACCTCCTTAATTTCGAACGAGATACTTGAGCACTTGATTGATGGATGGCGACGATACTTTCACCTGATAGCAACCGGCAATATACTCTGCTGGGAAGACGAGTTGGGTGTCCTCGCAAATAAAGGTACGAACGAGTTGCCCTGCTGTGCTAAATATCTGGACAGCAGTCTTCTCATTGGGATTGAGCCCGACGAGTTTGATTTGTTGTCCGGGTGAAGCGTAGTTAGGCAGCAGGTTCACCTGCGGTGCTTTGCCTCCACCGGAATAGTTGATAATCACCGTCCGCATCAGCCCGTCGCACAACATTCCCTGCGCATTGGAGACATCTACCACCGCATAGTAATTGCCTGTATTTTGCAGGTTCTGTGCGAGCGTCAGATAATAACTGCCTCGAATAACGACTTGGTCGTCCTGCGGAAACGCATTGTGCATATCATCCGGTTCTCCAACCACCCGATACCAAGTGACGTTAGCCGGAGAGATATAATAGCCCATTTGATTGATTGCATTCACATTAACCATCAGCAGCCAATCGTAGAGCACAACAACAGGCCAGTTGGCGTACTCTTCGCAGTTTGCCGCAAAATAGGCGATATATGTTGCATCCTCATTCACTTCCACCGTTCGTACCGGCTCGACATTCCCATCCGACCACTCAACGAAATGATAATCGTCAAATGGCGTAGCTACCAATTGTAACCACGTTCCGCACTCATACACACCGCTCGTACCGGCATTCCCCGCAAAGAGGAAGCCGGCACAGAGCGTGCATACTATTGTTAGAAATGTCTTTCTCATAATGAATTAGGGATAAGCCGTGATAGTAGCCGAACCTTGTAAGTCGTTATCGGATTGAACGGTAATCGTGTATTTCACTTTCTCGAAGATCGCCGTGTATGTTGCTGCTCCGGTAACGGTTACAGAACGCGTTGCGTTGGTATCACCGTCATTCCAGCGAACGAAGCGATAGCATGCATTCGGAGTGGCAGTCAAGGTCACATTCGTGCCATACAGATAAGTGCCATCACCTGTAGTAACACCATTTTCTCCATTGGTTACAATGGTATAACTATTGGTAGTGCTGCCATATTGCGCGATATATTCCTCTTCGCCTGTTACGACAGAGATCACTTTATCCCACCCCGTGAAGGTATAGGTATTCTCTGCATCCGCCGGACGAGTCGGCGTGCCAGTATATGAAGGCGTCTCGCCATACTCCCATTGTTTGGATTCCAAAACAGAGCCGTCCCAGTTCTTGAAGGTGATGGTGTACTTATTCACCGTAGCATCAAACTGCGCAACATAAGTAGCGTTATCCAACGCCGTATAAACGACGTTTGGCGACCAACCGGAGAACGTATAGGTGTACTGCGTCGTTGCCGGCTTGGTAGGAGTGGTACCTTTGTAACTAACGGCATCACCGTGGTTCAGCACTTCGTTCTGGAGTTCAGCGCCATCCCAGTTCTGGAAGATGATGGTGTACTGGTTGAGAGCGAAATACGCTGTGTAGGTAGCATCCGCTGTAGGAGTAATAACACGCGGGTTTTCAGTGTTGTCATCATTCCAGCGCACGAAATGATAACCGGTTTGAGGTGTGGCAGAGATTTGGGCTTGATTGCCGCAATCAACTACCAACTGATCCGCTGTCGCCATGCTAATAGCAGCAACGGCTACTAACATGAGTGAGAAAATACGTTTCATTGTTTTGTTGAAAATTTAGTGTGAATATTTTAAGTTAATTAGTTTGTTTTACGGGTTTGTAACAGTGGCAGAGCCTTGTGCTGGATTATCCGGCAGGGCTTCTATTGTATATTGTATCTGCTCAAATTCAGCAGTATAAGTAGCATCACCGGTAACTGTGATTGTACGAGGATTATTTGTATTACCGTCAGACCATTGTACAAAACGATAGCACTCATTTGGGGTCGCAGTAATCTGATGATTTGTACCATAGTCGTATGTACCGCCACCACTTGCTGAACCTTGGGAAACATTGGAAGAGTTAACAGTAATGGTGTACGGAATCGGAGTCCAATGAGCGTATAGCGTCACATTAGATGTACCAATCCATTTGCCTTCACTATTCCAATATGAACCGACCACTCTGTAGCCTGTATTATCATATACTTGCACACCGGAAGTTGGATCTGTGTACCATCCTGCGAATGTATAACCTTCGCGAGACGGACAATCATTGGTCATCGTTTGGAAATGTGTTTTGTCTTTAGTCACTACTACTGTTCCGGATGTTCTATCGGCGCTCAAAGTGGTTATATGGCCGCTTGGTGTATTGCCCATATTTCCATTTGTCGGAATAAGTCCGCCATTGGCATTAAAAGTAATTGTATACCGGGGCGTTGCGGTATAAGTCGCAGTGTATGTTTTGTTGGCAGTGGCAGCCGTTATAGAAGGAGTCCATCCTGAGAAAGTGTATGTATATTGAGCTGTGGATGGCCGCGTAGGAGTAGCACCTGTATAGGAAGGCGTTGCACCCTTTAGAACACTTGTTGTGGCAAGAGTAGTCCCATCCCAGTTTTTCCAAGTGATGGTGTATGTTGGGCAATCCATTTCTACAATATTCTTAAAATTTTTCCATCCCGTCGCCGCCTTATATGCTGCACGGCAACCACATGGGACATATAACACACAAGTCTCAGAATCCGTTCTTGGAGGTAGTCCTCCGAAAAAGACTTCCTGTGTAATTGATTGTGGAGTAGTGGCGTAGTTATAAACCGCTTTTAACCCATCACATCCCCAAAATGCATTTTCCCCAATACTTGTGATGCTATTTGGTATCGTTATTGATTTTAACGAACTACATATCCGAAATGCTCCTGCCTTAATCGCAGTTACTGCATATGTTACATTACTGTTAACTACCGAAGTAGGAATTACCACATCCCCAGAGTATTCCGAAAAATATGTATCATAGTATGCCCCTTTAAATGTGACGGTCGCTTTCTTATTTGTATTATCTAGGATATAATAC
>CALZRN010000130.1 GCA_945828585.1 uncultured Bacteroidales bacterium
AACCCCGGAGGAGGTGGAGGTGGCGAAGCACATGCTCCGGTCCGCAGAGTAGGAGATGTAATCAACTAATCCCTCTCCTTCCCTTTCTACAAAGAGCCTCGCGCAGTGCGGGGCTCTTTGTTGGTATAGGGAGATTGTAAAGTCCGAATTAGCAAAAAAAATTTTTCTTACAAAGTCCTTGCATAATTCAAAAAATTGTACTACCTTTGCAGCCGAAAAAATCTAATAATCTCATGCCCTCTAATCACGACACATGGCATTGGCAAGAACCCGGAATGGCATGGAAAGGCGCCGGACTATACCATATCACGCTGACAATCCCCTCGCGTGAGCCTCTGTTGGGTACCCTCCTCATCCCTGATAACGACCCCAAACAAGCGCGTATAGAGTATAGCGATTTGGGGATGGCGATTTTGGATATTCAGAGGAATCTCCCTTCTTTTTATCCTGAGATTCAGATTCTCCATTATTGCCTCATGCCCGACCATCTCCACGCCATCTGGTATGTCCGGCAAGAGATGCCCCGAGGCATCGCCTCTGCCGTGAGAGGTTTTTGGCAAGAGGTGAAAAAGATGGGGCGTTTTTCTTCTTTTGCCCCGAATTTAATTCGGGAGAACTACCAAGAAAAATTTAAGACGCTCCGCGACGAAATAGGCGCAGAGCACTACGATGCACTCCCGTCGATCTTTACCGAGATGCCCTTTATCCGTCCCATGGGACAACGCCGCCAACTCCCCGCAACTATCCGTTATATAGAGATGAATCCCCAGCGGTTGGCTACCAAGAAGCTCATGCCGGGCTTCTTCCGCGTGCAAGAGGGTATAGAGATCGCCGGACGGCAGTACCGCGCTGTAGGCAACGCCAAGCTGCTGCAAGCCGCCCGATTTGCGCCTGTACATGTGCGCCGGACGATGATTGACGAGGCGATGCACGGCGATGATTCCCGCCTCCGCGATTATATGAACGGCTGTGTCCTGGCTGCCCGTCAGGGAGTAGTGATGGTCTCGCCTTTTATCTCTGACAAGGAGAAGGAGGTGATGGTTGTTCTCCTTGCAGAGGAACATCCCTTCATCTATATCACGGACAACGGCTTCCGCGATTACTACAAGCCCGGCGACGGCCTCTTTGATGCTGTTGCCTCCGGGCAAGTCCTCATCCTCTCCCCGTGGGAGTACGATCCCTCTAAACGCCATGTCACCCGCCCGGAATGTGTCGCCATGAACCAAATGGCGGAGGAAATCTGTGCTTCTTCTTTTGCCCCGAACAAATAAAAACATACTACCTTTGCAGTCCCAAAATTGCAAACAAAAAGATAATACATTCACCCTATATGTCCAAACAATTACAAATACGCAACTCGACGGCTGAGTTCTTGATTTTCCAAGCAGAAGACAAGGCGCAAGGTGTACAAGTCTTCTACAAAGACGAGACCATCTGGGCAACGCAGAAAGCGATGGCTACGCTTTTTGATTGCTCAACAGATAATATTGGTGTGCACCTGAAAAACATCTTTGAGAGTGGAGAATTAGACAAAGATTCAGTTACCGAGAAAATTTCGGCAACTGCCGCAGACGGTAAGAATTACCTTACGCAATTCTACAAACTGGATGCCATCATCTCTGTCGGCTACCGCGTGAACTCCATTCGTGCGACCCAGTTCCGGCAGTGGTGTACAGCCGTGTTGCGGCAGTTTGCAATACGCGGCTATGTTATCGACAAGAAACGTATGGAGAACGGTGCCTTTATCAGCGAGGATTACTTCGAGTACTTGTTAGCGGAGATTCGAGAGATCAGGCTCTCCGAGCGCCGTTTCTATCAGAAACTCACGGATATCTATGCTACGGCTATTGACTATAACCTCGATGCGCCTACTACGCGTGAGTTCTTCGCGAAAGTGCAGAACAAGATGCACTATGCCGTGCACGGACAAACGGCAGCAGAGCTGATAGTCTCGCGTGCCAATGCCGAGAAAGAGCACATGGGCTTAACCACATGGGAGAAGGCGCCAAACGGCAAGATCGTCAAACCCGATGTGAGCGTGGCAAAGAACTACCTCAATGAGTTGGAACTGGAAGATATGGGGCGTCTGGTCAACTCTGTTCTGGACACCGCCGAACGTATGGCAAAACGGCATATCCCCATGACGATGGAGGATTGGGCGAAGCGTATCGACATCATCCTGGAAGCAAGCGATGATAGGATTCTAACCGACGCAGGGTCAGTCTCTGCTGAGCAAGCCAAGGAGTTTGCAGAGACGGAATTTGAGAAATACCGTATCATCCAAGACCGCCTATTCGAATCTGATTTCGACAAGTTCGAATTACCGACACTACCTTTTGACGACAAATAACCCATGATCAATCGCTCCATAGATATGATTTTCGAGACGTCCGGACAGCCCGCTCCTACCGAGGAAGAGGTGCAGTTCGAGGCGCAGGAGATCGTGAAACGGAGCGGATGGGGACTGCCGCTGATTGAGCGACTGAAGAAGATCGCCGACCCCTATTGGCGCGAAGCCATCGCACGTAACCTCCTGGAGCTATGGCGAGAACTCGTGCGAGACAAAGACGAGCAGACTTATTACTACGACATGGACGGATATATGTGCTATTGCTGGGCGGATGCCGAGTACGATTTCGGACGGATCATCCGCCGTTGCACCGCCGAGCAGGCCGAAGCAGAACAAGCACAACCGTCCACGTCCACACCTGTACCTGTACCCGTCATCGCCGTAGCCAAACCTACGCACCAGATCGTCAATATCTTTCAGATACAAACTAATAACGGACCTATTATCACCGATTCCGATGTCACTATATATTAACACCAACAACGGACCCGTCTATTCGGAGTGCAACGTCACCATCATCAACGGAGAAAGTACCAAATCCTATCCCCAAAACTCCCCGGAAAGAAAGGAGGAGCACATAGATGATGTGCAGGAGGTGAACACCTCGTTTTTCTGTACAAAGCAGTTTACTGCGGATATCATCGAGAAGAACCTGCGGAAGGCTATTGAAAAATCCTCCAGCAAGGCCGATGCATGCCGGAGGATTATGGCGCTGGAGACACAGGGATATATCCTCCTGAGCAATGTCAAAGACGACCGAAAAGCTGAACTCATCAACCCCTTCTCCATGCCGAAATATAACCTCCATGGAGACGATTTTCGCAAGGCTCGAAACGGCTAAATCTTTCCGAATCTTTCCGCGGAAAGTATAGCAAAAGTGCCGCTTTTTTCCGTTTTCTCTTCCGAATCTTTCCGAATATGAGACCCCATTTGGCGGGTCTCATTTTTTTTATCTACCTTTGCAGCCGAATTCGAATCACAACCCGGCGCCGGGTTAATTAATTTACTTTTTAACCCACTCGCACGGCGCGAGGTCGAGAACGCTCGACACCGAGAAAGCGTTTGAGACAAATGCCGAACTATTATGAAAACAAATTTTGAAGTCATTGACCAATTTTTCGCTGCGCAAGTAGCATGTAACGAATCCGAAGCAACGCTCAAAGCGCTCCGTCCGCAGGTAGAGGAAGCCGTCCGAGCCCTCATCGCCGAGCGCGGCTTGGGCAAGTCCTTCACCGGCACCATCGAATACCACGGCATCAAGATCGTCGTCAGCCGGCCCAAGTCGTTCACATGGGAGAAGAACACCAACCCTGCCGTGACCTCCGACCCGAACCATGCCATCTACGTTCAGCAGCTCGCCCTCCAGGAGCAGATAGCCGCGCAAC
>CALZRN010000131.1 GCA_945828585.1 uncultured Bacteroidales bacterium
AAAAGTACGAAAAAATTAACCGCCATTTACAAATTTATTTCCGCAACATTTGCATATATCAAAAAAAAGCAGTACCTTTGTCGTCGGAAACGGCGGTCAATGACTTCGTTACTATGTAACTTGTATAATTGCCGCGTTTCCTCCTCTCCCCAAAAATTAAAATTTTCGGGGACCCCAATAAAGAGAAACGACGCAATCTGATGAAACGAATAGCAGTATTTTTCTTTTCGTGCATGCTTCTGCAGGTAGGGTATGCAGCTGACATTCTCACCGGCACGGCGCTGAGCGGCGACGGATGGCGGGGTTTGGATTTAGGATCACAATATGTGATCACGTCCGTCGGATGGAACCCCTTGAGTACGACGACAGCAGAGTTAGGTCTCTTTGAAGGAGCCAACAGCCCGGATTTTATGGACGCTATCCCGCTGTATTTGCATAACGGTGCTTCGCAGGCCAACCAGATGAACTATGCCTCAGTCCAGTGCTCGCGCGGGTTCCGGTACGTGCGTTATCTCAAATCGGTGCACAAAGGCGAGTATAAGATTCAGGCGCTGGAGTTCCGCGGCGTAGCCGGAGCGGGCGATGACAGCCATCTGCCGCAGCTGACGAACCTGCCGACCGTAGTCATCCATACCGCCAACGACCAAGAGCCGTACGACAAAGAGCATGAGATAGATTGCTATATCTCCATCATCTCCAATAACGGTACGCAACTCGTAGCCGATACCGCCACTATCCGTGAACGAGGCAATGCGTCCCGTTCTTTTCCCAAGAAACCGTACCGAATCAAGTTTGCCCACAAGCAGCAGGTATTGGGTTCTCCGGCAAAAGCGAAGAAATGGACACTCATCAATAACTACGGCGACAAGACGCTGATGCGCAATCAGTTAGCGTTCGAACTCAGCCGCCGATTCGGGATGCCTTATACGCCTTTCTGCCAGTACGTGGATGTGGTGCTGAACGGCGATTACAAAGGTACGTACCAGCTTTGCGACCAGATAGAGGTGCGTAAGAACCGTGTAGATATCACGGAAATGACGCCGCAGGATAACAGCGGCGAAGCACTCACGGGAGGTTATCTGTTTGAGGTGGATGCGTACGCGGAAGACGAACCGAACAAGAACGGCGTGTTCTATTCTACCTACGGGACACCCTTCTCCATCAAATCACCGGATGAGGACAGTATCACCACCCAGCAAAAGAACTATATCCGCAGCCAATACAACCAGATGGAAACCGATAACGGATGGAAACAGAAACTCGACCTGAAGACCTTCCTCAGGCATTTCCTCGTGGGCGAAGTGTCCGGCAATACGGATACCTACTGGAGCGTGTATATGTATAAACACCGCTCAAACGATACGATATATGTGGGACCGTGCTGGGATTTTGATCTGGCGTTCGACAACGACAACCGCACGTACCCCGTGAATAACAGGACGGATTATATCTACCGATCCGGCGGCAGCAGTGTCGGTTACATGCGGAGTTTAGTGGATAAGATCGTGGTGTATGACGCCGGTGCCAGGCAACAATTGAAAGATCTCTGGGCGCAAATCCGCCAATCGGGCTTTACCGAAGAGTCTATGCTGGATTATATCGACGAGCAGGCACAGATGCTGGAGCAATCACAGCGGCTGAACTTCACCCGGTGGAAGATTCTCTCCGAATGCGTACACCTAAACCCGAGCGCCAGAGGTAGCTATCAGGCGGAAGTGGATGTCGTACGGAGTTACATGCGGAACCGCATCGCATGGATGGATAACAAATTGGGATTTGATGTCTCTACCCTCGGAACCGAGACCGTAGAGGAACAACCGAAAGCCGTCAAGATACTTGTCAACGGACAGATACAGATCCGCCGCAACGGAGCCGTTTACTCTCCGGAAGGACAACTAATCAAGAGATAAGATGAGAAAACACATTCTTCTGAGTTGGTGTTTGTTAGCACTAAGCATCAGCGTGAGCGGTAAGTCCACTTTGGACTCGTTACTAACGATTCTCGACAACGATGTCGCCCACGCAGCGTACTATCGCGATGCGCATTTGCGACAGATCGACTCGCTGCGCAATATCCGTCCGATGAGCAGAGAAGTGCAGATCCGTATCGCGCGCGAGTATCAGTATTTCCAGAGCGACAGCGCGCGTGTGTGGTTTCTGAAACTAATTGACGCGCCGGAGCCATACCGCACGCAGGCTTATACGGGGTTGGTTCAACTCTCCTCCTCTATCGGTAAATACGGAGAGGGCTTTTCCATCGTTCCGAATGTCACTTCTACACCGGACTCGCTGAGTGTGGATTGGATAGAAGCCGTCTGGCGGCTGTACACAGAGGCGCACGCTACCTGCCGAATTCCTTCTTTCGCCGATTATCTGCAATCCAAAGTGCAGTTCTACTACGACTCGCTGCTGAATGAGATGGAGCGCCAGGCGCCGTACAACAATCACATCCGTCTGCGCCGAAATTTCCTCAGAGCCAGCGATGCAAATGATTTAGAAGGCGCGTTAGCGATCAACGACTCGATCATGGCGCTTTTCCCGATATGGTCGCATCGGTACGCGATAGAGGCATACAGCCGCTCCACTTTGTATGAGCGTATGGGACAGCAACGCGAACAATATACATGGCTGACTCGCTCCGCCATCGCGGACGTACGATGCGGTATCACGGATAACGGTTCGTCCTGGATGGTTGCCAAAGAGTGCTACGAAGCCGGCGATCTGGATCGCGCCTACCATTACAGCGACTACTCGCTGACGAACGCTTCGCTATTCAATGCACCGACACGATTCATACAGACATACGCCTTGGGACACGATATATCCAATAGTTACGAAGAGCGGCTTCGGAAGTCGTCGAACACCTTGATTATCGTACTATCGATTCTGGCAGTCATCCTTGCTATTTTAGTTATCGGCGTGTTGTATTCGCTGAGCCAGAACAGGCGTCTTCACACGCTCAACAGCGAGATCAAGGTGATGAACGAACAGCTGCGGACGATCAACGGACAACTCAAAGCCGCTAACCATATCAAGGAGCAGTATATATGCCGTTATCTGGAGGTGTATAGCGATTATATCCGCCGCTTGACGACCATGGCGCGCAAGGCCGGAGAGAAAGACCCTGCAGGATTCATGGACCGCGAGATGGAGAATTTCTACCGCTCGTTCGATGACACCTTCCTTTCGCTGTACGGCAGTTTCGTTCAAGATTTCAATGCGCTGCTTAAACCCGAAGCACGGATCACTCCCAAGCCGGGTGAGCGGATGACGGTAGAGATGCGAATCTTCGCGCTGATCCTGCTCGGTATCACCAGTTCAGCCAAGATTGCCGAACTGCTGTGTTACAGTCCGAACACCATCAGTAACTACCGCGTGAAAGTGAAGAACAGCGCGATTGGCGACCGCGATACGTTCGAACAAAGGGTACAAGAGATCGGAAAATAAGGTCGAAAAGCATTTTTTTGAAAAAAAAGTGCCAAAAAATTTGGTCATGTCAAAAAAAAGCAGTACCTTTGCACCCGCTTTTGAAAAAGACGAGTCTTTGAGACTTAGTTTGTGAAACGCGATCTGTCTCCCTAGCTCAGTTGGTAGAGCAACTGACTCTTAATCAGTGGGTCGAGAGTTCGAGCCTCTCGGGGGACACA
>CALZRN010000132.1 GCA_945828585.1 uncultured Bacteroidales bacterium
GCCGGATAGGCAGCGGATGTTTTGGCGGCAGTATAGCAGGGAGTTGGAGAAACAGGGTCTGCAGAGTCTGCCGATTGTGCTGATCATCTCGGTTTTTATCGGCGCTATCCTGACTATTCAGGCGAAGATCAACACGGAGAACCCGTTGTTGCCGACGTATACGGTAGGTCTGCTGACAAGAGAGACCTTGTTGCTAGAGTTCTCAAGTACGATCCTGTGCCTCATTCTGGCCGGCAAGGTAGGCAGCAACATCGCTTCGGAGATAGGCACGATGCGTATCACCGAGCAGATCGACGCGATGGAGATCATGGGTGTGAATAGTGCCAACTATTTGATTCTACCGAAGATCTTAGCGTTCGTAACGATGATGCCGATGCTGGTGATTATCTCCACGGCGGTGGGTTTGGTTGGCGGATGGGCGGTAGGTGCGTTCACGGATATCATCACGGTGCACGACTATCTCATAGGCGTACAATACGCCTTCAACCCTTACTATGTATGGTACGGGATAATTAAGAGCGTAGTGTTTGCGTTCGTAATCACGAGTATGGCGAGTTACTATGGCTATTTTGCGCGCGGGGGCGCGTTGAACGTGGGACGCGCAAGTACGAACGCGGTGGTGAACAGCAATATTATGATTTTGTTCCTCGACCTGATTTTAAGTAAGTTACTGCTATGATTGAAGTTAAAGATGTTGTCAAGAGTTTCGACGGGAACGTGGTACTGAACCACGTGAGCACGGAGATGCGGGACGGCGAGGTGAACATGATCATCGGTCAGTCCGGCAGCGGTAAGACGGTACTGATGAAGAGCCTGATCGGTCTGCACGATGTCGATAGCGGACATATCTTATATGACGGTCGCGACTTAGCGCAGATGAAGAGCAAGGATATCCGGATGCTGCACCGGGAGGTAGGAATGTTGTTTCAAGGCAGCGCGTTGTTTGACTCCATGACGGTCATAGAGAATGTGCTCTTTCCGCTGGAGATGTTCTCTCATAAGAGCCGCGAGGAGATGCGGGAGCGTGCGGCGTTCTGCCTGCGCAGAGTAGAGATGCCTGAGCGGGTATGGAACCTGATGCCGAGCGAGATCAGCGGCGGCCAGCAGAAACGTGTGGCGATTGCCAGGGCGATTGTCTTGGAGCCTAAGTACCTCTTCTGCGATGAGCCGAACTCCGGTCTGGACCCGAGAACGAGTCTGGTGATTGATGCGCTGATACAGGATATCACGAAGGAGTATAATATCTGCACCATCGTCAACAGTCATGACATGAACTCTATCATGGAGATCGGCGATAATATCATCTTCCTCAAAGGCGGTAAGAAAGAGTGGCAAGGCTCGCGCCACGAGATCATGACGAGCGCCAACGAGGCACTGAACGATTTCGTCTTCGCCAGCGAACTATTCAAGAAAGTAAAAGAAGCCAATAGCTAATTTACAGATATGAAAAAAAGTTTCATTCTCTTACTGTTAACCGGTCTGAGCCTTTCCGCTTGGGCTATCGTGCCCCCGCGTAGTTTGGCGGACACAGTGGGTTATAACCGCATGTTGCGCCAAATGCAACAAACTTCAGGCATGGCGAAAGCCCCGATGCGCGAACAGGCTGTAGGAACACGCAAGATCTTTCCGCGCGTACCGGTGATTCTAGTGAATTACCCCGACATGCGTTATCGTGTCTCCCGCGCTGACGTGGACTCGATGTTCAATGGCGCCAATTATACCAAAGACGGTGCTACGGGTTCGGTAAGGCAGTATTTCTACGACCAGTCGTACGGAGAATACAACCCTCCGTTCGACATCTACGGCCCCGTGACAGTAAGTCAGAACTACGCATATTATGCGAATCGTGCTTCAGAGTTGGTGCTTGAGGCGTGCGCGCTGATGAACGACTCGCTGGATTTTACATTGTATAACCTGAACGGAGATAACAAAGTCGATTTGGTGTATTGTCTTTATGCCGGTCCTCCCGCCAGCGACGGTGATTTTATAGACCGCAGTTGGATCAGTAATCCTGATAACTTGATTTGGCCTCACTACTGGACCATCTCCACTGCCGGAAGTCATGGCAAAGACAAAGTCTTTGACGGCGTGACGATTGATGATTACGAAGTGAGCAGCGAGTTAGACGGGTGTTACAGTTCTGCAGACCAAGCCGTACTGGCAGGAGTGGGTCTGGCTTGCCATGAGTTCGGACACGGATTGGGTCTGCCGGATCTCTACACAACCAACCAAGCCACTCATAAGACCTCGGGAGTATGGGATATCATGGATCAGGGATGCTATAACAACGATGTCCACACACCGCCGTGTTATTCTGCGTATGAACGGTGGTTTATGGGATGGCTCGAACCGACCCTTCTCCATTCTGCATCGACGGACACCCTGCCGGCAATCGGCTCTTTGCCAAAGGCATTCTACATGACCGAATCGGGCAATGCGATTTCGGATATTCTTTCGCCGACCCCGAATGTGTTCTACATCATGGAGAATCGTCAAAACACCGGTTGGGACGCTTATCTCCCCGGGCACGGCCTGCTCATCACAAAGATCACTTATGATGCCACAAGATGGCAATATAATACCATCAATAATAGTAAGAACAACTTAGGCATCGACATCCTCGAGGCGGATGGTTTAACGCCTTCCGCCACTGAGCAGGGAGGATTAGGCAAGCCCGGTGACACGTATCCCACGGGCAGTACCTCGTTCACGAAGATAACCAACTATCAGGTGACGGAGATAGCAGAGGCGAACGGCGTGATCACCTTCAAGGTCAACGGCGGCGGTACACCGACCGGCATCGAGGAGAACGAGTCGACCAATGTCCCCCGGAAAATCTTGCGCGACGGTCGCGTGGTGATTCTGCGCGGAGAGAAAGAATTTGATATTTTAGGCAAAGAGTTGGAACCTGGTCCGTGAGGCCCATACAAGAGGTGTTGTTCAGCCAGTAGCCGAAGGCACCGCTCTCGTCACCCCACAGCTTGGTAATGGACAGACCATATGTACCCTCTGCAGAACCGTAGCCCGCGGCGGCACCGCCGGTGTAACCGGCTTCGTGGGCGGCATAGAGGACTTCATCCACATTGAACTTGCCGTCATCGTTCCGGTCAGACACGGTGACAGACTCCATCGCCATAGCAATCTCTCCGGCATTCGCAATCGTCACATTCACCTGAATCTGGCTGCGCTCCTGGGTGTAATCATCGGTGTAGTGGAGGACAACTGTGTCGCCGTCCACCAGGGTCTGCTGGCCCATTCCCTGGTTCGGGTGCTTGCCGTTCAGGGTGTACATCCAGCCGGATCGTGTTCCGTTGGTAAACTCTCCCAACGTTACGCCGTCCTT
>CALZRN010000133.1 GCA_945828585.1 uncultured Bacteroidales bacterium
AAATGGCAAAGGAAATCGAAGATAGTAAAGAGAATCGGCAGCTGGAAGTGTTGCCGATCCGGAACATGGTGTTTTTTCCGGGAGTGTTGATGCCCGTAGCGGTATCCCGTAAAACGAGTTTGAAACTGATCAAGTCTGCCAACAAGGACGGACGGGAAATCATGGTTCTGACACAGAAAGACAATGCTGTGGCAGAACCGACCGGCCGTGACCTGTACGCATTGGGTACTATCGCCCGGGTAAGGCAGATCGTGCCGATTCCGGAGATGGGCGAAGGCGAACACGTGATGGCTGTTTTAGAGGGGCTGAGCCGTGCGCAAGCTATTGATTTTCAGGAAGATGGCAAGGGTCAGTTGAGCGCTGAAGTGCAGGAATTAGCGGAAACGATGCCTCTAAAACGGGACAAACAGTTTCCAGCGATTCATTCAGCCATTCGTGAGCTCGTCCTACGGATTCTGAACGAAAAAGAGAACCCGCCTGTAGAGCTGCTGATGACCCTGAAAACCATCACGAACGGCCCTACCCTCATCAATTATGTCTGCGCGACGTACGACCTGAGCGTCGAGAAAAAGCAGGAGCTGCTCGCCATCGACGTGTTCATGGACCGCGCAACAGCGTTGCTGGCAATCCTTGAGAAGGACAACGAGATGCTTTCCATCAAGGCGGATATCCGCAAGCGGACGCACGAGGCGATGGATAAGCAGCAACGCGAGTATTTCCTGCAACAGGAGATTGAGACGATCAAACAGGACCTGGGTGACACGGGTGCCGAGACGATTCGTGAGTTGCGCGAGCGCGCCAAGAAGAAAGTGTGGCCGAAAACCATTGAGACGACCTTTGAGAAGGAGCTTCAGCGGTTGGAGCGGATGACGACGCACGCGCCGGACTACCCTATTCAGTTGAATTATCTGGAGAACCTGTTAGAGTTGCCGTGGAGCGTCTATAGCGAGGATAATTTCGACCTGAAACACGCGCAGGCAATCCTGAACCGCCATCACTACGGTTTGGACAAAGTGAAGGAAAGAATTGTCGAATACCTTGCTGTACAACGTCAATTGAGTCTTCGAAGCGAAAAAGAGAAAGAAAAACACCCGGTGAAATCGCCGATTTTGTGTCTTTACGGCCCTCCGGGAGTCGGCAAAACGAGTCTTGGAAAGAGCGTTGCAGAAGCGCTCGGAAGGAAGTATGCGAGGGTGTCATTGGGCGGTCTGCACGACGAGGCGGAGATACGCGGTCACCGGCGGACGTATATAGGTGCCCTACCTGGCCGAATCATCGATGGAATCAAGAAATGCGGGACGTCGAATCCTGTGTTTGTGCTCGATGAAATCGACAAGATCGGCGCGGATTACAAAGGCGACCCCACTTCGGCGTTGTTGGAAGTGCTGGATCCGGAGCAGAACAGCGCGTTCCATGACAATTTCCTGGATGTCGATTATGACCTGAGCCGTGTGCTGTTCATCGCGACGGCGAACACCTTGGATTCGATACCAAGGCCGCTACTCGACCGAATGGAGCTGATCGAGATGACCGGTTATCTGCAGGAAGAGAAAGAAGAGATCGCGAAGAAGCACCTCATCCCCAAAGAGCTGGCGAACCATGGTCTGAAGGCCTCGCAGCTGAAGCTGAAAAAGGAGATTTTAGCCCATATCATCGACGATTACACGCGCGAATCGGGCGTCCGGAGCCTGGAAAGACAGATTGCCACCATCTGCCGGAAGGTAGATACGAAAATCGCGCTGGGCGAGGAATACAATGTCACCGTGACGCTTGAGGACCTGCGGAACTACTTAGGTCAGGCACGTTTCAGCCGCGACAGTTGGGAGACCAACAAATATGTGGGGGTCGTGACCGGTCTGGCGTGGACGCAAGTGGGCGGCGAGATCCTGTTTATCGAGACGAGCCTCTCTGCGGCGAAAGCACCGAGTCTGACGCTGACGGGTAACCTCGGCGACGTGATGAAAGAGAGCGCGACCTTGGCACTCGGCTATGTGAAGGCGCACGCAAAGGAACTCGGCATCAAGCCCGATGTATTCGAGAAGACGGCGGTACATATCCATGTGCCGGAAGGGGCTATTCCGAAGGATGGCCCGAGTGCGGGAATCACAATGACTACGGCATTAGTGAGCGCATTTACGAAGCGATTAGTGAAACCGCGGATCGCGATGACCGGCGAGATGACGCTGCGCGGAAAGGTGCTTCCTATCGGCGGCGTGAAAGAAAAACTGCTCGCAGCGAAACGAGCAGGTATCACGGACATCATCCTTTGCGAGGACAACCGGAAAGATGTCGCCGAGATTAATGAGATCTACCTCAAGGGGCTGAAGCTGCATTTCGTGCACGATATCAGCGAGGTCATCGAAAAAGCGCTTCAGGCATAACCCCAACCCTTCACTAAAGGGAAGGGAGTTTTCCATAGAACTCTTCAAAGGTGTTGTCGGTATAATAAACGACAATCCGACTAATCTGTTTAGGAGGAGCTGCAGGAGTCTGCGGCTCTTCTTTTTTGTCGTTAGGAAGTTTCTTTTGGATGCCTTCCGGCGGCAGTTGGTCGAATAGGCCGGCTTCCTGACCGGGTTTGGTACGCCACATCTCTCCTACGCCGAGAATCAGCCATTCGGGATTGAGCGTCGGATAGCGCTCCATAATTCGTTTCATGACTTCCAGACTCGGATTATTGCGTCCCGCCATCATATTACTGATCGTGCCGGGCTGCACGTGAATTTCTGCAGCAAACTGCCGTGCTGTAAGACCTAAAGTGTCTTTTACCTTCTCAATACGCTCTCTCTCATTCATAGTTTTTGAAATTTGGCACAAAGGTACAAAAAATTATTGAAATACACAAATATATGCACACATTTTTGTGAAAATAAATTTGTTATTTGTGAATACAAGGCGTTTTGATATGTATTCACAATCCAAGACGCTCAGACCGTGGAACATTTTTGATCAGAGATCCGGATTTTTGATAGTAAGCGTGCATAAATGCTTCAAATAGCGTAGTTGTAGTACTTTTGTTAAATTAAATAATATGCTTATTTTAAGCGATTTAGTAGATTTACTTTGCGCAATAATAGTGGTTTTACAACAAAGATGGCGGATATGGGAATATTGTATATATCTA
>CALZRN010000134.1 GCA_945828585.1 uncultured Bacteroidales bacterium
TGCTGAATGCGATGCTGCCGGGGACGGTGGTGCCGGTCCACAGGCATCCGCGCAGCAACGAGAGTGTGGTGCTGCTCTGCGGGAAGGTCGTCGAGGTGACCTATGACGACGGCGGCAATGAGCTGGAGCGGGTGTGCATGGATGCGTCTGCCGGCATATTCGGTTGTGTCGTCCCTGCAGGCGCCTGGCACACCGTCGAAGTCCTGGAGCCGTCCGTCATCATGGAGGTCAAGGACGGCCGCTACGGCGAGGACGGGAGCGAGAGCTTCTTCAATAATCGGTGAGCTAGAATATATAGGGATGGAATTCAAAGTTATTTCGGTTCGCCGCCACCTCTGCGACTACGAACGCGACATCAGTGAAGTGCTGCACGGGTTTTATGAACGGTAGCCGTCATGCCGGTTCGACCGGGCTACCCGTCATCCAGACGCTTGATTATTGAACGTTTTTCAGTATATTTGCTTCTTAAAGATTTGGAACATGGAGACTTTTCATGTCAATAATTACAAAGGCCTGAAAGATTTGGAACTGAGAGGTTTGTCTCGGGTCAATTTGATAGTTGGACGCAACAACGTTGGTAAATCTTCGTTGTTGGAAGTTCTGTCATTGTACTATTCCGGTGGCTCAGTTAATGAATTGCTGGACATTTTGGATTATAGTGGCGAAAGAGTCGTTACAAAAACTTCGTCGTACAGTGGAGAAAAGGTTATTGACAATGAGGCCCACTTTCTTTCATTGTTTAACAGGTCCGGATTTGAGGGTGGAAAAGCGCCTGCCATAGTCTTGGATGATGGCACTTTTGTTATATCGTTAGGCATTGGTTATCAAAAAGAAAAGCGGATAAGGAAGGATAGTTCCGTCAATCACATTCTGGAGTATCTGACGGAGTCAGAGTTTCTGTCCGGATCTGGCAAAAATGGTGTCATCGCTGAGAAAGGGCTTGCAATTCGTGCTGGCGATTCGTTCCAGTTTTTGCCTTTCCACAGCGAGTTTCAGGTTTTCGCGGAGAGCAAAAAATGTGTCTTTGTCCGCCCTGCAGATTTCATTTTGGTTCCTAATGCTGCCCTTTTCGATAAGATAGCTATGTCGGATAAGGAGGAGAAGTTGTTGGCGGCACTACGGATTATTGAGCCGCAGATTCAAAAGATTAATTATCTGGAATCTGATCCCGGGTCAAAGAATCGTGTGCCTTTTGTGGTTGTCGGTCCCAAGTCTGAGCGTGTCAGGTTAACTTCAATGGGTGATGGAATCAATCGCATACTGACCATCATTCTGTCTATGCTGAATTGCCCTGCCGGTGGTGCTCTCGCTGTGGATGAGATAGATAACGGGCTCCATTATAGTGTTCAGGAGCAACTATGGAAGATGGTGTTCTCCCTGGCTAATGAATTGGACGTGCAAGTTTTTGCCACTACGCATAGTATGGATTGTCTAAAGAGTTTTGCTCAAGTAAATAGCGGGGAAGATGGCCTTTTGATTCGCTTGGATGCACGCTCTGACGGAGAAATCGTCCCCCAGTATTATTCAGAGCCGGATGATATCCGTTTTGCTGTTGAAAGTCAGATTGAATTGAGGTAGTATGGAACAAGATCAGAGTAAAGTCCTTTTGGTTGATGGCGCCGTTGTGGATGCTGCCCGTGTAGGATTATGGGTAATGCCTGACAACCAGAGCCACGGTATGCTGGAAGACTTCCTTGCAGCCATGGCCGATACCGCGCACCCGGAACTTATGGTGGAATCAGAATCTGCAATTTCCAATATCGAAAGCAAGGGACTTCAACAATACACTCCCAGGCATCGACCGAAGGCTAAAATCCATACCTATCTTGCTTGGCAAAAGGATCCGGGCAGCACTCTTCCACAAGCAATCCAGAAACACTATCTGGATGTGAGTTCAGAAAACGCCCGTCCGTTTGTCTCTTGGATAAGTCGACTGTTCTGGGAGAAACAAGCAAATTAGCAAAACCCCACTATGTCAAAACAACAATCCAAAGACGAACTGATGGCGGAGTTCTTCCGTATGCTTATGGCCGATGCTCAGCAGGCGCAGAAAGAGTCCAGTCCGCACGAAGAGTATACGATGGACAGTTTCCCGCGTTACAGGGAAGCGGACCATGTCCGGAAATACACGGTCCGCGTTGCGCTGAGGGGTATCAAGCCGCCCATCTGGCGGAAGGTGATCGTGCCCTCGAACATCAGTCTAAGACTGTTCGGGGACCTCATCCTCGAGCTGATGGGCTGGATGGGCGAGCACCTGAATCAGTTCCGGAAAGGAGACTCCTATTATGCTCCGGCTTATCAGCGGGAAGGGGAATTGCCTCCGCTCTTTGGAAGGATTAGGAATTACAATCAGGAAGATTTCGCGCTGGGAGAAATCTTGTGCGAAAAGGGGGATACAATGGTCTGGGAGTACGATTTTGGCGATGGCTGGGAGCACGATGTCCGGCTTTCTTCCATCGAAGAATATGCCCAAGGCGAAGCTCGGAAGATAGAGTTTGTAAGCGGCAAACGCGCCTGCCCGCCGGAAGATTGCGGCGGCATCTGGGGCTATGAGGAGCTTCTGGAACTGCACGCGCGCTTCGCTGCCCGCAAGCGCATATCGGCCGATGCCCGCGAGCGTCTGGAGTGGTACGGTATGGACCGGGACTTTGACCCGGAGTATCTGGATATTGAAGAGTGTCAGGAGATTGTCGAGGCCTTCAACTGTGATTGAGCATTTGATCTTCGGATGATGGATATCAAATCGCCGGATGTCGTTTTTCTTGGCTCCACCTTCGAAGAATCCGATCCTCGCGTCATCGACGGCCGCTCCGGCGAGGACGGGAGCGAGAGCCGGTGATGGCCGAATACCCGATCCGGAGCTCGGTGTCCATGAGAAAGGCCCATTTCATGGACGGGCACCCGATCTGGAGCTCGGCGTCC
>CALZRN010000135.1 GCA_945828585.1 uncultured Bacteroidales bacterium
TTTGAAGATAGGTGTCGCGCTGTATTATCATATCTACTGACAAAAACTGTGCCTTGTCACACTTTTTGTCAGTGCAAAGGTATCTCATTATTTTGAGTCCACCAAATTTTTCTGTCTTTTAGTGGCTAATTAGGAACATTCAGAAAATAGCTAACTGATTATTTGTCAGATTGGTAGATTTTTATTAACTTTACAGCATACTTTACGGCTCTTTGACCCGCAAAGGACTTGTTGAGGTCGAGAATTATTACTGGAGCTTAAAACGAAAATAGAATGAGCTGGGACGGTTACAACGGTGATACCGTGCATGATATGTATGTGGATGGCTTCTATGCCAACTGCGGGTCGGACTCTTATTTCGGGTTCGACGAGCCGGCATATTATGTTATGCCGCACAAGCCGAAACCGCAGAAGTTGACGCCTATCCAGAAGTGTGAGCGCGAGATTGGCAATATCCGTGGGCGCATTGGCTCTGACAAGCAGCGCATCCCGGCTCTAAGGGAAAACCTCGCAAAGCTCGAAGATGGTACCGGTCGCTACAAGAAAATCCTGTTACGACTGGAGACCGCAGAGAAACGCCTTGCCAAGGACACCGCTCTGCTGGAGAAGAAACAGGCTGAACTTGCCGAACTCAAATCCGACTACAAGCGCCGTCTTAAGATCGGAATCGTCATAGCTTCAATCTGCATCCCCATAATCATTCTATCCGTAATTGCGAGTATGTGATGAAGCAGCAGATTGAGACACCGGAGCGCAGGGTGCTGGCACCGATTTTCGGGGTTCCGGTTCCGGCTCGTCCGCTGCAATTCCATGTTGAGCCAGCAACGCCCGTAGCCGTGCATTCTCGGCCCGCAATCTTTTCAGATCGTCTATAGTACTCCCGAATTTCAGACCGGCGGAGCGCGGTTTTAAGACAAAGATAAGCAGGCAATGTGAGCCTGATTCTTCTTTGGGGTAAAGGATTGAGGGGCTCGATGCCCCTCGATCCTTTGATGATAGGACAAGCAGTGTAAAGCTCGCCGTCATCTTCTTTGGGGTAGTGCAAATTTAATGATATTCCGGGAATCCGCCAAATCATTCCTCATGCTGCGGCAAGAAAAAGCTCCCACGGGACTTTTCCGTCAATGCCCTGGTGGTGTCTTCGATGGTTGTAATACTCGATGAATCCCGATATTCCTTCTCGTAGATCAATGACGTTTGCGGCAGGATTCAGATAGACATATTCCATCTTGAGAGTTCTCCAGAATCGTTCGATCCAGATGTTGTCCTTGGCGCGTCCGCGACCGTCCATCGACATCGTGATGCCATATTTCTCACAGGCCTCCGTCCAGTCTTTGGAAGTATACTGGCATCCCTGGTCGGAATTGATTATCTCCGGTGCTCCGTAAAGCCTTACAGCCTCATCGAGGACTTCGATCGAGTTGGCACCGTCGAGCGTATTGTGCAGCCCCCAGGCCACAATGGCACGGGAATACACATCGATTATCGCTGTCAGATACATGAATCCCTTTTCCATCGGAATGTATGTGATATCTATTGACCACACTTGTCCCGGATGAGCCACTTTCAATCCTCTCAGAAGATAAGGCTTTATGTATTTGGCGTTTGCACCATGAGTAAGATTACGTCTGGGCTGTACGGCGATGATTCTCATTTTCCGCATCAGGCGGCGTATTCTCTTGGGGCCGACAATGAAGTTCAACGCGATCAGATCCAGTACCGTACCCAATACGCCACGAGCCGGATTATCAGTATGAATCCTGTCAATCTCTTTCATGATCGTCTCGTTGTACTCGCTCTCTCCCTTCGGCTCATAATAATACGTCCCTTTGCTCAGAGACAGAACTTCAAGCTGCTTGTTCAACGACAGTTTGATGTCTTGGGACACTAAAGATCTTCGGGCAGCCGCAGTCCCAACTTTTGCGATGCCCTCTTTGCAAAATCCAGCATCATCTCCAACTCCCCAATCTTGCGGTGAAGATTGTCCACCTCCTTCTGATGCGATTCCTCGTTCCCGGAGGTGCCGAAAGTCTGCGAGGCGTTTTTCGACAGCTCGCGCTTCCATCGGGAAATCATGTACTGCGACACGCCGAATTTCTTTTCAAGCTCCGGCAGCGTCATCTGTTCTTTTAGCGCTTCCAAGGCTACTTTGGCCTTGAAATCCGCTGAATACTTTTTTCTTGAGTTGTTGCCCATGTTCGGATAACGTTTTTATTGGGTTTATCTTGCGTGCCGAACCGGTTCGATTTTGCGGCAGTATTATACCCCAACGACTCTCCCTGATATTCCTGAGAGTGGCCGGGGAATGAGGTTACCGCAAGCAGAGCCATAAACAATAAAGTTTTCTGGAGCGGAATCATGATTGCAAACGGATGTGTGTTTTTGATAGTTCTCACCGAATGCTCCTTCGCGGGGCAGCGGGACGGCGGCGGGAATCCCTGCCGTCGTGTCTTAATAACAAAAAGAGTGCGAACAATTGTTCACACTCTCGTTAATTTACCCCAAGACCCGCGGGGTTTTGGCTGCGTTTATCCAAGACCCGCGGGGTCTTGGCACAGTAATTAAGGGGCGCTATCTGAACTGATTGGCCTCAGGGAGGTAATCGAAACCGGCTTCGCGAAGCCGGCTTTCAAGCTCATTGCGGTCGATATCCTCGGCGGCGCATAGTTCGTCGAGGCTCGGATAGTCGTCGCGCAGTTTCATATTGATCATGCTCAGAAGCATGAAGGGATCGCTTGGAAGAGTCATTGCTCAGGCGTTT